>JBKKCR010000001.1:0-21030 GCA_046712825.1 Actinomycetota bacterium
CGGTTGTCGAGCCAGCCGCTCAGTCCGTCGCCGCCCTTGAGGGGGGATGCGATCCACATCCCCGCCGTTCCGCGCGAGCGACGACGGAGCGCCGTTCCGCCTTGCGCCAGCTTCTGGAGTGCTGCGCGCAGCCCGATCGGGTAGCGGGTGTACCGGGCGCCGTTGATATCGGCGGCCGACTCACGGTCGCGACTGAGTGCCGACGGCATGAACAGAACGCCCAGAGGAAGTACCGAGCCCAGCAGGGTCGACGCCACCTGCATCACCAGCGTGTCGCGATTCTGGATGTGCGCCAGCTCGTGACCGAGCACCCCCTCGAGCTCCATCCGGTTGAGCGAGTCGAGAAGCCCCCGCGTGACGACCAGGCTCGCGTGTTTCGGGTCGACGCCGGTCGCGAACGCATTGAGCGCCGGATCTTCAACCACGAGAAGGGCCGGTTTCGGAAGTCCGGAAGCGATCGATAGCCCTTCGGCGATGTTGTAGAGACGGGGCTCCTTGTCGGGCGTTACCGGGTGAGCGCCCGCGCGCGCAAGCAGGATGCGATCCCCCGCCGCGAAGGAAAGCCCCGCGACGATCCCCGCGACGACGAACGACGCTGCCGCGCCGATGATGCCGGCGCCGAAGAGCCAGCCCACGGCGAACCCGATCGCGGTGATGCCGGCGACGAAGCAGGCGGCGATCGTCCGAGCCCAGCGGGGATTGTCTCGTGAGAGATCCAGCATGATCGGACTCAGATCTCCTTGAGGATCTTGATGCGCTCGTCGAGCGGGGGATGCGTGTCGAAAAGGCGGTTGAGCCACCCGAAGAACCCTTGTTCGCGCTGTAGTGGTGATTCGATCCACAGTGCCGCTGTAGCACGTGACGCCGACCGAACCACGGTCTGATCATCGCGCAGCTTCTCCAGCGCCGAGATCAGCCCGGGAGGATACCGGGTGTATTGCACGCCGGAAACATCGGCGAGGGACTCGCGCTGGCGGCTGATCGTCGCCCGGATGACCTGCGCGATGATCGGCATGAGGATGGCGAGAGCCAGCCCGACGAGCGCGAACACCGCCGCGCCACCGCCGCCTCCGTCGCGCCCGCGTCGGCGGCCGCCACCCCAGAACATGGCCCGCAGCGTCCAGTCGCTCACGAGAACGACGATGCCGAGGAGCGTCGCCGCGACGGCCATCACGAGCGTGTCGCGGTTCTTCACGTGCGCGAGCTCGTGGCCGACGACGCCTTCCAGCTCGACGCGATTCATCCTCTCGAGTAAACCGCGGGTGACGGCGATCGAAGCGTGCGCCGGATCGCGGCCGGTTGCGAAAGCGTTGGGTGCAGCGTCCTCGACGACGTAGACCTTCGGCTTCGGTATCCCGGCCGCGATGCAAAGTCCGTCCACGATGTTGTGGAGCCTCGGCTCTTGGTCGTGCGTCACTTCGCGCGCCCGGCTCACCGCGAGCACGATCTTGTCGCCGTGCCGATACGAGAGCCACGTCATGAACGTCGCGATCACCGCCGCGATCGGCACTCCGATGAACCCGCCGTCGAACAGGTAGCCGAAGACCCAGCCCATAGCCAGAACGACGAGAACGAAGCCGGCGATAAGGAGGATCGAGCGTCGCGTGTTCTTCCGGTAGAGGTCCCACATAGCGGGTCCCTACGCTATCGGGTCCGGAGAGCGCGCGAGCGGTGGTCGGCTCGGCGGGAGGCTAGAACTGAACTTGGACGGGCCCGGTGGCCGCTTCCTCGGTCTCGAAGAACTCGCGGGTCTTGAAGCCGCCCATCGAGGCAACGATCGCCGAGGGGAACTGCTGCACGAGGTTGTTGAAGCTCAGAACCTGGTCGTTGTAGAACTGGCGAGCGAAGGCGATGCGTCCTTCCGTCCCGGTCAGCTCCTCTTGCAACGCGAGGAAATTCTGGTTCGCCTTCAGGTCGGGGTAGTTCTCGACCACGGCCATCAGCTGCCGGAGCGCTTGGGTGATCATGTTCTCGGCTTGGGCCTGTTCCCCGACGGTCTTCGCGGCGATTCCGGCGGCGCGCGCGGCGGTCACGTTCTCGAAGGTCTGCTTCTCGTGCGCCGCGTACCCCTTCACCGTATTGACGAGGTTCGGGATCAAGTCGTAGCGGCGCCGGAGCTGCACGTCGATCTGCGACCAGGCGTTGTCGATCTGGTTGCGGTACCGGACGAGCCGGTTGTAGATCGTGATGCCGATGATGAGCAGCAGCGCCACGACGCCGAGGACGATCCACAACGCGATCATTCGGGCGCAATCGTAGGGTCCGCCCCCCGGGGCGTCAACGTCGTTTCCGCTTACGCTCCGGGACCGAGTCGAGGGCTTCCTCATAGACGGCCTCGATCTCGCCGGCGATCACCGGCCAGTCGTAACGGAGGGCGCGTTCCCGGCCGGCCTCTCCCATAGCCCTCGCGCGGGCGGGATCGTCGAGGATCCGCGCCAGCGCCTCAGCGAGCGCCGCGGGATCGCCGGGGGGCGCGAGCAGCCCATCGACGCCGTCGCGGAGCACCGCCGCGTAGCCCGGGATGTTCGAGGCGACCACCGGTCTCCCGGCGGCCATGCCTTCGAGGAGGACGATGCCGAAGCTCTCCCCGCCGAGCGACGGCACGCACACGACGGAGGCGAGGCCCATCGACTGGGCGAGCTCCCACGGCTCTACGCGGCCGACGAAGGTGACGTCCTCGCGCAGCGCCTCGGGGATCGCCTCCTCGCAGGCACGTCGCTCGGAGCCCTCGCCCACCATGATGAGGGCCGCGTCCGGGTGACGTTCCTTGAGCGCTGGGATGGCGTCGATAAGCACGCGCGCGCCCTTCCTCGGCTCGAAGCGTCCTATGAAAAGGACCGTCGACCCCGCGGGTTCGGGCAGTCCCGCGAAGACCGAGCAGTCCACCCCGTTCGGGATCACTCGCATCCCGTTGCCCAGCGCCTCCTCGACCGTCCGGCGAGCCTCCTCGGACACCGCGATGCGACCCGCGAGCCGCCGATACAACGGGCGCAGGGCCGGCGATGCCATCCGGTAGGCCCGCGATCGCGGGGCGCTCGCGTGGAACGTCGCAACGACGGGCAGGCGAGTGGCCAGCAGCGCAGCCAGCCCGACGCTCGGCGCGAACGGCTCGTGGACGTGGACCACATCGGGCCGGTACCTACGGATGACCACGCGTATACGCATCGCGACCCGCGGCCCGAAAGCGAGGCGCGCGATCGATCCGTTGTACGGGATCGGGACGCTGCGACCGACCGAGGTGACCCCGGGAGCATCGGCCGCATCGGGCGCCACGATTCGAACCTCGTGGCCCCGGGCCCGCATCGCGGCCGCGAGGTTCGCGACGTGCGCGCCGACCCCACCAGGCGTCGCCCATGAGTAGGGGCATGCCACCAGAATCTTCATGGTCGAACCTTCATGGGCGTCAGGCCGGCGCACCGGCCGGAGGTGCGTCCGCGGGCCGGTCGGCCGGCAGCCACATGGGCGAGAACGCGTGCCACTGCTCGGGCTGCCGAGCGATCAGCCGCTCGTAAGCTTGCGCCAGACGCTGAGTGAGGAGCGCGACGTTCTCCGGCGTCTCACCGGTGACGCCGCCGTCGATCGGATCCATCACCCACGCGTGCCAGTCGCCGTCGGGCAGCTGATAGATGCAGGCGGGGATCAGCGGGACGCCTGCCCGGAGGGCGAGCACCGCCGGGCCGGGCGGCATCTTGGTCGTGCGCCCGAACATCTTCACCGCGACTCCCGAGCCGGTGATGTCGCGATCCGACACGAGCGCTACGTATCCGCCTTCCCTGATCTTCTCCAGGCATCGTGCGGTGGCGTCGCCACCCCGGACGAGCGGGATGATCGTCATGCCGAGCCCGCGGCGGTGCTCCACGAACCGGTCGAACAACATTCTGGGGCGCAGCACTTCGACCACGACGGTGAGTGGCCAGCGCTCCGCGACCCAACGACCTCCGGTGTCCCAGTTCCCGAGGTGCGGGGTCGCGAGCACGCCGCCGCGACCGCGCGCGTGGATCTTCGCAAGCGTCTCCAGGCCTTCGCCGCGGAGCCGTGCGGTGAGCTCTTGACTGGACAGATCCTGAAGCCGGAACGTTTCCATCCAGTAGCGGCCGTAGCTGTTGAATGCCTCGTGCACCGTCCGGTCGAGCCGCGGACCGGGGCCCACGACGGGAAGGAGGTTGTCCCGTACGACCTCGCGCCGGCGCGTATTGCGCCGATAGGAGCGCCCCGAGGACCAGTCGAACAGTTTTCGCGCGAGCCGTTCGGGGAGCGCGCGCGCAAGCCGCCACACGAGCAGATACGCGAGCCCGATGAGCTTCAGCCGCAAGCCCTCGCGGCGCGCCTCGCCGGCCATCTCTATGGGGTCCGGTCGGTCGCGCGCTCCGCGGCGGCCTGCCGGTGAACCATGAGGAGACGCTGGACGACGGTGGCTGCGGCCAGGATCGCGAGCGCCCACATCGCCGGCTCGACGGCTCCGACGATCATCAGTGCGGTGCCGTAGAGGATGGCTCGCTCAGGTCGTTCCGCCCACCCGCCTTCGCATCGAAAGCCGAGGCTCTCGGCGCGCGCCTTCACGTAGGACACCAGATACGAGAACACCAGAGCCGCGAGCGCGACACCGGCGAGGCGGGGCCGCTCCAAACGGAAGCGGTACGCGAGCGCGATCAGCAGAGAAGCCTCGCCGATCCGGTCGGTGACCGAGTCGATCATCGCGCCCCACCTGCTCGCGGTCCCGCGACGCCTGGCGATCATCCCGTCGAAGAGGTCGAGGAAGGTCGCGGGGACGAAGATCGCCGCCCCAACGCCGAACTTGCCCTGCGCGACGAAGACGGCGGCTGTAAGCGTGCCGACCAACCCGAGCATCGTGATCCCGTTGGGGGTGATAGGCGTTGCGTCGATCACACGGGCGAGCGGCTCGGCGATCTTCGCGACGACTTGACGCGCGTTCGACAGCATCGGTTGCGTAAGCATAACCCTGGCGCGTCGTATCCCCAGGTCAGCGCTCGTGCTGTGCCTCGGACGTGCCGACCGTGGCTCGATGCGGCGTGGCTATAATGGCGCCCCGGTCAACCGCCGTGCGTCCATCGGTGAACGAAAGGATCGGCCTGTGAAGACGTATCCCAGCGACCGGATCCGGAACGTCGTGCTCGTCGGCCACGGTGGAGCGGGGAAGACGTCGCTCACCGAGGCGCTCCTCCACGCCGCCGGGGCCATCAATCGGCCGGGTCGAGTCGAGGACGGCAACACGGTGAGCGACTTCGACCCGTACGAAGTGACGAAGGGAATCTCGATCTCTCTGTCGCTCGCTCCCTTCGAGTGGAAGGACCACAAGATCAACCTGCTCGACGCGCCGGGCTACGCCGACTTCGTTGGGGACGCCGAGGCCGGGATCCGTGCCGCGGACGCTGCGATCATCGTCATATCCGCGGTGGAAGGCCTCGAGGTCCAGGCCCGCGTCGCCTGGGACATCGCCGAGCATCTCGGGATCCCGCGTGCGTTCTTCATCAACAAGCTCGACCGTGAGCGCGCTTCTTTCCAGCGGACCATGGACGAGCTGACCGCGACCTTCGGCAACAAGGTCGCTCCCCTGCATCTACCGATCGGTGAGGAGCACGACTTCCGCGGTGTGGTCGACCTCCTCGGGGATCGTGCGTTCACGTACGACGACGGCTCCCGCAGCGAGACGGCGATCCCCGAGGATCTTTCCGCCAGGGAAGCGGTCTTGCACGAGAAGCTCGTCGAGTCGGTTGTCGAGACCGATGATGGGCTGATGGAGCGCTACCTGGAGGGCGGGACGATCGACACCAAGGAGATCGTCGCGGCTCTCAGCAAGGCCATCGCGGCCGGCATAACGGTTCCGGTGCTGTGCGGGAGCGCAACGAAGGGCATCGGCGTCGACCTGCTTGCGGATTTCATCGTCGACGAGGTCCCCTCTCCCCTCGAGCGGCTTTCGGTCAAGGCGACGAAAGGCGGTGAGGAGAGCGAGCTCCCGCCCGATGCCGACGGTCCCCTGGCGGCGCTCGTCTTCAAGACCCTGTCGGATCCCTACGTCGGCAAGCTCACGTTCTTCCGCGTCTACTCCGGCACCTTCCGCCCCGACCAAACGGTGTTCAATGCGACTCGGGACGCGGAGGAGCGCGTCGGGCAGGTACATACGTTGCGAGGCAAGCATCAGGAAACGGTCTCAGAGGTGCCGGCCGGCGACATCGGAGCGCTCGCCAAGCTTTCGCACACGATCACCGGCGACACGCTCGCATCGCGCGCGACCCCCCTGGTTCTCCAGGGCGTCGAGTTCCCGGAACCGTTGCTGGCCGTCGCCATCGAGCCGAAAACCAAAGGCGACGAGGACAAGTTGTCGATCGCGTTGCACAAGCTCGCCGACGAAGATCCGACGTTCCGTCACGAGCGGAACTCCCAAACCCACCAGACGCTGATCATGGGGATGGGCGAAGCCCACCTCGACGTCATCGTTCACCGACTGGCGCGCCACCACGTCGAGGTCAATACGCTCCCGCCGAAGGTTGCCTATCGCGAAACCATCAAGCGAACGGCCTCCGCTCAAGGTCGTCACGTCAAGCAATCGGGCGGCCGGGGTCAGTACGCGGTGTGCTCACTGGAGCTTTCCCCCTTACCGCGTGGGGCCGGCTTCGAGTTTCAGAACGCGATCGTCGGCGGCGCGATCCCGGGCAACTTCATCCCTTCAGTCGAGAAAGGCGCGCGGAAGGCGCTCGAGGAGGGCGTGCTTGCGGGCTACCTGTTCGTCGACGTCAAAGCGAGGCTCTTCGACGGCAAGTTCCATTCCGTCGACTCCTCGGATATCGCGTTCCAGCTCGCCGGAGGGCACGCGTTCAAGGATGCCGCTCGCGAGGCCGGCGTCGTGTTGCTCGAGCCGATCATGGATCTCGACGTCATGACACCAGACGACACCGTCGGCGACATAATGGGCGACCTCTCCTCGAAACGCGCGCGTATCGAAGGTTCGGAGCCCGTCGGTCGCGGCTGGACGCACATCAAGGCGAAGGTCCCGCAAGGCGAGGTGCTCAGGTATTCGATCGACCTACGGTCCAAGACCGGAGGCCGCGCGACCTTCCGGGTCGCCTTCTCCCACTACGAGGAAGCTCCGTCGCACGTGCAAGAGAAAGTCATCACCGAGGCCCAGAAAGCGAAAGAAGAAGCGCACAAGTAGCCGCCGGGCCGGGTGGAGCCGCCCCCGAGCTAGACCGCGCTTCGTTGGTTCTCGTCCCCGTTTCGGGGAAGAGGCGCCACGAGACCGTTCCGAACCGCGTAAGTCACTGCGGCGAGCTTCGAGTGCACGCCGAGCTTCGTGAGCACGTTCTGGATGTGCGTTCGCGCGGTGCTGTAGGCCACACCCATCTCGCGAGCGATCGCGACTGTGCTCTGCCCTTGCACGAGTCGGGTCAGCACTTCCCGTTCCCTGGGGGTCATGAACCGGAGTTGCTGGCCCTGCGTAGGCTCGCTGCTCCGCGGCGTTGTAACCGGGAGATCCTCCATGCGTTCGCGCGACAGCGCCGAGATCGTGGCCAGGATCCGATCGACGTCTTCCGACTTCAACAGATATGCGCCTGCGCCGGCACCCAGTGCCTTCGCGATGAGATCCGGCTCACCCGACGCGCTCAGTACCGCAACCTTGGTTGAGGGGGAAGCTTCCACGACCCGTCGGATGCCGTCGATCCCCGCGTCGCCAGCACCGGCGAAGCTCATGTCCATCACACACACATCGACGTGCTCGGTTCGGACGACCTCGACGGCCTCTTCGGGGGTCAGCGAACACCCCACGATCTCGTGGCCGTTGGCCCGGAGCAGGGCTGCGAAGGTCTCGACGAGGAGACGGTGGTCGTCGCACAAGAGGATCCTCACGGACGACTCCTTGAAAGGTGGCTCGATTCCATGCGAGCTGCCGGGATCCGAAGACGGGCAAGCGTTCCGCCGAGGCGGCTCTCGAGAAAGCTCAGATCGCCGCCGTGACTTCCGGCCAGCCATTCGACGATCCCGAGGCCGAGGCCGGCGATACCCACCGGCCCGGACCCGAAGCCCGGACCCGAGTCGCTCACGTCGAACTGCACCCATCGACCGAAAGTGCCCACGGTCACCAGGACGGTCCCCGTGGGCCCGGCTGCGCGGATCGCGTTGTCAAGAAGGTTTCCCAGAGCGCGCCGGAGCACCGAGGCATCGGCCACGACGGTCGTCCCGGCTTCGGCCACGACGGTGATCGTCCCCGGCGTCGACGTGCGGACGGACTCGACCACCTTCGCGGCGCATTCCCCGGCGTCGAGCGGGCGGAAGGTCATGCCGTCACCCGCCGCCTGACCGACGATGGTGGAGATGTGTCGCGCTTCGGATCCGATCTGCTCCAGCCGCCTGCGGATCTCCTCGGGGAGGTCGGGGTGCGCTTCGGCCGCGGCGACCAGCGCGAGGATGGCGGCGGCGGGCTGGCGAAGGTCGTGACAGACCTCTTGGAGGGAACGCTCGGCGCGGGGGTGGAGCTTCACCGAAACCGGGCCATGCGTCTTCGAGGCCAATTGCACGAACACCCCCGGCGCCCACGCGGACGCAGCCCCCCAGCTACGTAATCTGAATGACGACACTACCACCTGTGGTCAATTGCCGCAAAGAGTTGCAAGTCCTCTTCGAAACGGTCCAAAATCCCAAAAATCCTGCTTCTATTGATCAGGATTCCAGGGAAAGGCCGGTGATAGAGCACTAGAAGGTGCTATGCGCTCGCTCCACTTCCCTTCGACCGGACCTTTTCTGCCGGATTCCATCGCGTGGCGTAGGCCCTTTCCCCCATTCGCAGGTCGCCGTTCAGCCGTTATCGTTGGATGGTACATATGGTGAAAGTTCTGCGGGTACTCATCGTCGACGACCATCGCGTCTTCGCCGAAGCGATCGCCTCGCGCCTCCAAGTGGAGGCCGATCTGAGCGTCGTCGGCCAAGCGAACACCGCTGCTCAGGCGCTCGATGCCGTAGAAACACTCGACCCCGACGTCGTGCTCATGGACGTGGAGCTGGGGGCCGACGACGGCATCGATCTCGCGTCGCGCCTGCGGGCCGCCGATCCCGCGCTGGCGATCATCGTGGTGAGCTTCCTGACCGACCCCGTAAGGGTGGGCGAGGCCGTCCGCGCTGGAGCCGCCGGCTGGGTCACGAAGGACGCACCGACCGAGGAGCTCCTCGGCGCGATCCGGGGGGTCGCCGTCGGCGAAAGTTGGATCCCACCACGGCTCCTAACCGGGGTTTTGCGCGACCTCTTGACGACGCGCCGACTGGTCGACGAGGACGAAGAGCGCCTCGACCGGCTCACTCCGCGCGAGCGCAGCGTCTTGGACATGATGGCCGACGGGTTGGACCGATCGGCGATCGCCGAGCGGATGTTCCTCTCGACCAACACCGTCCGCACGCATGTGCAGAACATCTTCGCCAAGCTCCACGTGCGGTCCAGCCTCGAGGCCGTGGCTCTCGCGCTCCGTGTGCGTTCCACCCGCCCCGTGCCCGCCGTCCGGGGCACGCATCTCGCCCAGTAGGGGCTTACGTCCCGCGTTGGGACGAAAAGCGTAGGCAAGTTCACCCTGTGGGTTGAGGGGTTCGTCTGTTCCGGTTTGTACGCTCAGTGCTGCTACCAGCGCGTTCCGAGAAGAATGGGGCTCCTGCGGGGGTGCACATCAGTTGTTTGCTCGACGATTCCTCCGACGGCGTAGCCGTCCGAGCCGGAGGTCCTTCCTCGTGATTGTTGCGCTCGACGCTGCGGCATTGATCGTCGCGTTCGCTTTGGCCCGCTCGCTCGATCCGATCGGCTGGATCACCCTCGCCATCGCGTTCGTGCTCCTGCGACTGCACGGCGGCCACGGCCGCCGTCTCAACCCCGCCGTCAGCGACGAGCTTCCTATGCTCGTCGCTGCCGTATGCGCCGCAGGGATCGCTGGCGCAGCCGCCGGGGGGTTCGGCGAAGACACGGGCCGGGTCGCGCAGTCCGCGGCCATCGGGGCAGGGCTCGTTGTCGTCGCTCGCACGATCGGCTACGAGATCGTCCGGCTGCTCCGTCGGCGGGGCGCCGGACTCGAGGAGACGATCGTCCTCGGCGGAGGTCCCGTGGCGGCGGAGATCACCGAGGCGCTCCTACGCAGCCCGGAGTACGGGCTCCGGCCGGTGGGGTTCGTCGACGAACGCAACGGTCGCGATCTGCCCCTTCCATACCTCGGCTCCCTCGGAGAGCTGCCCCTTATCGTCGACCGTCACGGAGTCCGCCGGTTGATCGTCGCGTTCGGCCCCGGCAACGAAGAGGGCCTGGTTGATGTGCTTCGCGCGTGGGACGAGATGCCGCTCGACATCTACGTCGTTCCGAGACTGTTCGAGCTGGGCGTCGGCACCGGCGGGAACGCGGACGACGTCAATGGGATCCCGCTGCTGAAGCTCCATCGTATGGCGATGCGCGGAACGACCTGGCGGCTCAAGCGGGTAGTCGACGCGACGGTCGCCGCTGCCGCGCTCGTCGTGGCGTCGCCTTTGCTCCTCATGCTCGCGGCGGCAGTTTGGGTCAGCAGCTCCGGACCGATCTTCTTCCGCCAGAAGCGTATCGGCCATCGCGGCCGGGTGATCGAGATCCTCAAGTTTCGCACGATGCTGGTGAACGACGACGCGGACACGACGTGGACGGTGAACGGCGACGCGCGGCAAACGCGGATCGGCCGCGTCCTTCGGGCGACCCACTTGGACGAGCTTCCCCAGCTGATCAGCGTGCTCAAGGGCGACATGTCCTTGGTCGGACCGCGTCCGGAGCGGCCGTACTACGTGGATCTCTTCGCAGCGGAGATCCCGCGCTACAAAGACCGCCACCGTGTCCCCGTGGGGCTGACCGGTTGGGCTCAGATCCACGGGCTCAACGGTGACACGTCCATCAAGGAAAGAGCCCGCTTCGACAACCGCTACATCGAGCGCTGGTCGCTGTGGCGCGACCTCGTGATCCTAACCAGAACCGGGAAAGCGATCTTCACGGGCGTTGCGACCGCACGTCGAGCCGACAAGTCCGCCCGGACGGTCGACCTCCGCTCGCAAGTCATCGATCTCACGGACCCCGAGTTCTCGACAACCCTGGCAAACGGCAACGGACACGTCGACGTATCGACGAACGGGAACGGACACGCGGACCAACCGACCGCCACCATCCACCTGGATCCCATCCAGAGCAACGGGCACGCGAAAAAGCCGGCTCCGGACGGGACGCCCTAGCTACGTAGGAGGAATCACGTGACGCAGACCAAGGTATTCGTAACCGGCGTGAGCGGGTTCATCGGCTCCTATCTCGCGGAGCGGCTCCTCGACGACGGGTTCCACGTGGGCGGTCTGCTCCGTCAGACCAACCGGCTCAACTACCCGGGCGTGCAGCGCCTGATGGGCCGGGTCGACATGCACTACGGCAGCGTGACGGATTACCACAGCGTCGCGCAGGCGCTCCGTGAGTTCCGCCCCGACATCATCTGCCATCTCGGCGCGGTGACGCCGGTCGCGTATTCGTTCGCGCACCCGCACGAGGTCACCGACACGAACTACATGGGCGTGATCAACCTGTCCGAAGCGGCGTTGAAGATCCTCCCCGACCTCAAGCGCATGATCTTCGCTTCGAGCATGGAGGTCTACGGCCACCAAGCTCCGGACGGCCCGTTCGAAGAGACGCTCGACCCGCATCCGGCTTGTCCCTACGCGGTCGCGAAGTTCGCGTCCGAGAAGTACCTGCAATACATGAAGTACGCGTACAACTTCCCGGCCGTGATGCTCCGTCAGACGAACTGCTTCGGCCGCCGGGAGAACGACTATTTCATCGTCGAGCGGATCCTCACGCAGATGCTCAAGGGCGACACGGTGAACCTCGGCGAGAAGGATCCCGTCCGGAACTTCATCTTCATCACCGACCTGCTCGACCTCTACGTCGAACTCATCAACTCGACGTCGGACGAGAAGTTGCACGGCGAGGTGTTTAACACCGGTCCCGACAACGGGCTCACGATCGGCGAGCTCGCCGACAACATCGCCGGCCAGCTCGGCTGGAAGGGGCGGATCAACTGGAACACGATCCCCAAGCGCCCCGGCGAGATCTTCTACCTCAACTCGAGCCACGAGAAGGTCTCGAAGGCGACCGGCTGGGAGCCCAAGGTCTCGCTCGACGATGGCATCGCGCGGACGATCCAGATCTGGCGGGATAACCTCAAGGGATGAGCCGCCGCCGATCGTCGCCGGAAGCGCCGGCGACGGGATCGGCGCCCGACGTCACATCGCGAGATCCGATCGAGCGGATCGCCTTTCTGCTGGGTCCCTCGGACGGCTCCGGCACCTTCGTAGCCGCCGGCGACGCCTGGCGTCTGCCCGGACGCGACGCGTCCCGTGCGATGGTGTGGGGACGCTCGGCTCTGCCGTCGGGGAGCTCGCGGTCCTTCGCGGCCCGGCGTGCGCTCGCGCGAGAACGCGCGCTCGCGGCCGCTCGACGGGGGCGCGCCGGCCGCGTGCATCGCATCCCTCCACAGGCGTTGAGTGGAAGCCGGTCCCGGAACGCACTTCGCGGCCTGCTCCTCGGCGGCGCGGTGGTCGAGCTGCCGGCGTCCGACGCCGTCCCCCGCGTGCTCGACGCCGCCGCGGCCTCCGCGGGCGTGGACATCACCGACGGGATGCTCCATCTTTCTTCCAGCGGTTCGATCCTCGCCCGGGTCCGCGCACGTGACGGCGCCGCCATGCTGCGGGTGGGCGTCTCCGGCGCTCCCGGAGATCCCTCACGCGGAGCGGCAGCCCTGGCACATCTGTCTCCGATCTCGCTCCCGGTCCCCCGGCTCCTCGCCACCGGCCAGGTCGCCGGTGCGTCCTGGACCCTCGAGACCGCCCTTCCGGGACGTCGACCGCCCGCGACCTCGGGGGAGGTCGCTCGCGACGTAGCGGCGCTCTGCGCCGCCCTGCCGCCCGGGAACGGTCCGCCGGCCGCGCCCCGCCGGGACCTCGAGGTGCTGGTGACGCTGCTACCCGATCGTGCCGACGTCCTCCGCGAGATCGCGCATTCGCTCCGCGGCGCCCTCCGAGGACTGCCGTCGGTGCTGAGGCACGGCGACCTGTGGATCGGGAATCTGCTCGTAGACGCCGGTCGTCTGAGCGGCGTGGTCGACTGGGACGCCTGGGATCCGGGAGCCGTACCCGGCGCGGATCTGCTGCACTTGCATGCGACGAGCCGTCGCATCGCCGAACGATGCGAGCTCGGTGAGGTCTGGATGGGGCGCCCCTGGCGGGACGCCGCCTACCGCTCCCTGCTCGATCCGACGGTTGCGTCGATCCCCGAGGACGTCCTGGCGATCGCGTGGTGGGCCGGCGAGGTACGCGGCACGGTTTCGAGACATCCGGCGCGGGCCGTGGACGAGCGCTGGCTCGCCGTCAACGTCGACGCGGTGTTGCGGGAGCTTCGCCCTTGAGTCGCGGAGCGACGGTCCGCGCGGTATCTCTGGCGCCGAGCAGGCCGGCCAGCACACGTCGGGCCAGCTCTTCGGCGGGCCGTGACGCGTCGAGCACGACGACGCCTGGGAGCGTCTCGAGCTCGGCCGTATACCCTTCGAGCTGACGTCGAACCGCCGCGTCGCCGATCGCGTCTCCGGGTTTGCGTGCGACGGCCAGCTCGGCGGGCGCCTCGAGGTAGAAGCTCGCGACCGCCGGCGGCATCCGGCGACGAACGAGCCGGCGATGCGTGCGCAGATCGACCCCACGGTACGCGAAAGAGAGCGTGACGAGCGCGTCGAGCAGGTGCCGGTCGTAGACGATCACGCCGTGACCCGCCCTCGCCCGGCGGCGGACGTCGCGGACGAACGACGCCGTCACCAAGGCGGCCCAGGTCCATCCCAACGGTCCGCGACGCGATCGCAACGTCCGGTCCGGGTCGGCCGCCACCCGCAGAACGCCGGGCTCTGCATCCTCGCGCAGGAGCCGCTTCGCCGACCGCGCTATCGGCTCGAGCCATGAGATCCGCATGCCCGGACGCGTCCATACCGTAAACGCAGGTACCCCCAACCGAGCGAGATCGCGCAGGACGAGACGCCCAACCGTGGACTTGCCCGACCCGTCGACGCCGCTGACTGCGACGCCGACGCGAGGACCACGCCGTCGCAGCAATCGCTTGGCCGTCCGGCGCGCCCGACCCCCGGGAAGTTTCACGGGCGCCCTGCGGGCCCGTCCGCTTCGCCGGCCCGAGAGTAGGTCGCCTCCGAGCGCCGCCTCCGCGTCGGCGGCTGCAGCGATAACGGCGTGCTCGGGCAACGCCACGCCGCGGCGAACCAGCTCCCGAAGCTCGAGGACCTCGCGGAGCCGCACCTCCCGGCGTCGCCGGCAGCGTTCGAGGATCGCGCCGAGCGGATCCGGCGGGGGCGCGGCGTGCAGGTCGGCCGTGCCGAGCACCTCACCGCGCTCGACGATCGCCCAACGGCCGGTGCCCGGGCTCCCGATCGCCGAGAGGAGGCCATCCATCCGGAGCCATCCGAGCCCCTCGAGTCGTTCCGCTTCGGGCTCGCGCGTGACGTGCACGTCGACATCGCTCGACCAGCCGGCTCCGAGGGGTGACGTGCGTATCCCATCCGGCTGTGTCACATCGGCGAGCGCGGCCGCTGCGGCGGCGGCAGCCCGCTCGCGTCGGACCATCGTCTCCTCGTCCGGGATCCCGTTCACGGCTCGCTCCGATCCGGAGAGCCGGACGAGCAGATCCTCGTCGGTCACCGGCGTCCTCGCATCGTGTATCGCAGGCGGGCGAGCAGCGGCCCGGGATCGCGGAGCGACGCCACGCTGTGCGCGCTCCCCCTCCGCGGACCGAGCGCACGCACGGCACCACCGAGACCCAGCCTCTTGCTCCGCACGAGGCCGTTGAGCGCGCGGAGGTCCCCTTCGATCCAGCGGTAGCCGACCCCGGCGCGTGCGCGAACGGACGGGACGTCCTCGCCGCGCAGAAGGTCGCACACGAGGGCAGGCAGGTTGGTACCCGAGGCTACGGCGAGGGGCAGCGAGCCGTACACGCGCGGGTTGAGGTCGAGCAGGAACCTGCCGGCGAACTGCGCCTGGAAGATTCCGTCGTAACCATCGAGCAACGCGAGGAGCCGCTCTTCCACGGCGGGCTCTGGCTCGACGGTCACCGCGGCTGATGCCGTCCCGCAATCCAGCGGCCAGGTACGGAGGTACCGCTGGTGCACGGCGGCGACGAGCCGGCCGTTCCACGTCACGCCGCCGACCGCCCAGACCGGTGAGTCCACGAACGGCTGAACGAGGAACGGGCCATCCACCGCCACGGCTCCGGCGAGGCCGCTCGGCTCGGACACCCTCCGGGCCGGGACGCGCGATATCGGAAGCTTCACGACGACCGGATACGGCAGCCGGTCCGCCGAGGCGATCAGTTCTTCGGCCGTGTCGAAGACCCGCGTCTCGGGTGTGGGGATCCCGGCACTGCGCGCGATATCGACGAGCCGGCCCTTATCCAGCAGATGGCGCACGGGAGCGCCGAGCGCGAGCAACGACGCGTCGCTAGACGGGAACACGGCGTACGCATCGATCTCACGTGCCGCGCGGCCGACCGCTCCGGCGAATCCCTCATCCTCGACCGGTCCCACCTCGAACGTGCGGGCACAGGATCGCGACGAGGCGGCCAGCGACCAGCGACCGGATCGTGCGACGGCGGGACGATAGCCGGCGGCCGCGAGCGCGCGGACCGCGGCGAGCGCCGAGCGGCCCTGCCCGGCCCCGTCGTCGGTGACCACGACGTCGGCGGCGCCGACGCGACGCGTCGCCTCGATGCGGCTCACGCGGGCTCCCCGCGCACCGATGCCGGTTCTCCCGCGATCTCGCGGTAGAGCCGCTCGTGCATACGAGCCACCGAACCCCAGTCGTGCTCCGACTCGACGAACGCCCGAGCCGCGGCGCCGAGCCGGGCGGCCAGATCGTCATCGTCGAGGATCCGGATGAGCGCTTCGGAGAACTCTTCGGCCGTTGTTGCCTCGATCAGGTGCTCCCCCGGCGTCGCACCGATCCCGCGTGCAGCCAGCGGCGTGACGACACACGGGAGGCCCGAAGCCATCGCCTCGAGCACCTTTGTTTTAGCGCCGGTCGCGCTCCGCATGGGACACGCGAAGACGCGGCTGCCGGCGAGCCACGGCCGGATGTCGGGTACCGAACCGGTCACCTCGACGCTCGTGCCCGCCAGCGCTCGCACATCGGACGACGGATCGCGACCGACGATCGCGACGTGCGCGTCGTCCGACACCGTTCGCACTATAGGCAGGACGGAGCGCACGAGGAATTCCACCGCCGTAACGTTCGGCGCGTAGTCCATCACTCCGTGGAAGATGATCCTCCGGTCGTCTCGCGTCGCGTCCGGCCGTCCGGCGAACGACCCGA
Organism: Actinomycetota bacterium; assembly: GCA_046712825.1. Lineage (GTDB taxonomy): Bacteria > Actinomycetota > AC-67 > AC-67 > AC-67 > DATFGK01. The sequence continues at coordinate 16,399 of JBKKCR010000001.1, forward strand.
CGTCGATGCCCAGCGGCATGACGACGACGCGGAGGCGGGGATCCATCGCCGTGAGCGTCATCCGATCCTCCTCGCTCGAAACGGTGACGCGTGTGAAACGATGCCAGTCCGTGCGCTCGTAGCGCTTCCAACGACGAACCTCACCGCGCAGAAGCATCGCTTTGATGCCCGACGCGCGCTCCGCCCGCGCCTCGACGTTGTGGTGAGCCGCGTCGAACGCGCCGAGCACAGAAGGAACGTCGCGGAGCATCGAGCCGAGCACAGCGACGCGGCCCGACGAGACGTGGACCACGTCGGGTTTGAAGCTCGCGAGCTCCTCAGCGAGGGCGGGACGCAGGGCGTCGGCGTAGGCATCTACGCGGAGCGGCCTGCGCCGCGCGAGCGCCCGGACGAGCATCGTGGCGTCGGTGACCCTCCCGGCGGGGCGCCAGTCGACCAGCCGGGTCCCTTCGGGTGTGGGATCGGTTTGGCCGGGCACGCGCAGCGCGAGCACGCGAACGTCGTTCGACTCGCGTAGATGCTCTACGAGCGACTCCACGGCGATCCGGAAGCCGGTGGCCGGCGGCAGGAGCGCCTCCTCTGCGACAACGAGGATCCGCATGGTCAGCCCACTCCCCCGCCGAGCAGCCGCCGCACCCCGCGCGTCTCTCGCAGATCGATCCCTCTTCGCAACAGCGCGAGGTAGTGGCCGCGGCCGAGGCGTTCCTTCGGCAGACGTGTGGCTTCCTTGAGCGCCCGGTGCATCCACGATGTGTGGAACAGCGGCTCGATGAGCTCCTCCGGAACGCCCACGCGTTCGCGATAGCGGCCGATCACGTCGGCGACCATTCCATTGATCGGGCTCGGGGTGTACAGGATCCGCTCTATCGATCGCATCATGTTGCGCTCGCCGGCGGCGCGACCGGCAACGACGGCGAAGCTGCGTGCCAGATGGAAGACGTCCCACAGCGGGACGCCACGGGGCTCCGCTGCCTCCCAGTCGAGGAACGCGACCGTGCCGTCGTCGTCGACGAGGAGATTCCATGCGCCGGGGTCGCCGTGCTGGAACACCACCGGGAATGGCGACGGGCAGGCCTCGATGGCTTGGATCTGCTCGTCGAGGAACGATCGGTATCGCGCGCCGACGTCGTACAGCCCGAGGAAGCGCTCGAAGATCTCGCGGAGATGCGCGGCGAGCTCGGTGCCGGCTCCCGGCGAAGGCGTCGCGGACGCCGAACCGAGACCGACGAGCCACGAGAACGCCCGAGCGGCGTGGGGACAGTCGGCCGATGCCCGCGTCTTCGCGGTGAACGATGTGCCGGCGATCGCCGTCAGCCCGAGCACCGCCCGGCCGGCCTCGACGCCCGAGAAGACGACGGCCGGGATCGTAGACCGAGCGACGACCCCGGTGGAACGGAGGTGTTCCAATGCTTCACGCTCGACGTCGAGGCGCGCGTTCAGATCCGGATCCCGCGTCGCTTTGACGACGATCCTCGGCACATCCGATCCATGCTCGAAGAGGAAGAACGAGATCTTGTTCGACCGGTAGCGGCCGGGAGCCGACATCGCCCAGTCGAAGCTGCCGATGTCGACGCCGGCCTCGGCCGCGATGCGTCGTAGATAGGCAGGCGGTCCCGACGAGCCGATAACGAGGCTGCGCTCGCGGAGCGCGCGCAGCCATGGGCCGGCGAGCTCACGCGACCGTCCGAACGCGCGGATCACCACGGCACCCGACCACAGGCCCCGCCGCTCGAGCGCCCGACGAGCATTGGGGGAGGATCCGGGCACCGCGGCAGTGATCTCGCCGAACGCCGGCCGCAGCGTGAGCCGAGTCGGGTTCTCCAGGCCGTGATCGCTCCGAGACGCGCCGGACGCCTCCACGACGAGTACCCCGTGCTTCGCGAGCCGCTGCGTCGCGGCCGCGACGGGTTGGCTCTCCGAACGGGCGATCACGATCAGATCGAAGGACCCCTCGGGGATCGGCCCAACGTCGATCTGCGCCGCGGTCCCGGCGAGGATCCGTCGGGCGCGGCGTGCATCGCGCCTGGTCCGGACGCGGACCGTCAGGGCGCGTGCTGCTCCGGCCAAGGCCACCAGCACCGCCCGGCTCGGAACGCCCAGGACCAAGGCTGCGCCGGGCTCCTGCGTCGGAAGCAGGGCCAGCCAAGCCGCGCCCGACGCGGCGGCCGCGCGGTTGCTGCCGGCGACGAAGGTTCCTGCTCGCGTGGTGTCCAGCATCACTTTCCTTGTCCACCGATCATGATCCGCACGAGCCGGTACCGCATCAGCTCGGGGAAGGTCTCGCCGACGGCGAGCGACGGACGGCCGACGGCGAGCACCAGGAGCGATCCAAGCCCGGCGGCTATCAAGCCCACGATGAGCGGCGGATCGAGCGCGTATTGCAAGATAATCAGAGCCGCAGCCGTCATCACGATCGTCGCGTACAAGCCACGAAGTCGAGGCTCGAAGAGAGAGACTCCCGTGGCAAGTCCGAGCGCGCCCTGCTTGAGCAGGTTGTGGACGACGAGCGTGGCGGCGGTTCCTATGGCGGCGCCGAGCGCCCCGTACGCCCGGATCAACACCACGTTGAGGGCCAGGTTGACCACGAGTGCGATCGCGTTGATCGCGACGACCGCGCGCAGCTTGCCCACCACCTTGAGCATCAGGCCGTTGAATCCGAGAACGACGTTGAAGTAATAGCCGAACGAGAGCAGAGACATCATGATCGCAGAGTCCGCATACCGGGTTCCGTACATCGTCTCCGTGACCGGACGAGCGAGCGCGAACGTCACGGCGAACATCGGGAAAGCGAGCACGGCCATCCACACTGCCGTCTGCCAATAGAGATGCCCCAGCTCCTTCTTGCTGCGTCGCGCGAACATGCGTGCAGCCACGGCAGTGAACAGCAGCGCGAAACTGGTGAGGACGAGCTGATTCAACCGTGCCGCCGGTTGTACGACGCGGAAGGCGGCGACCTCCTCGGCGCCTCTCCATCGCGCGAGCATGATCGCGTCCGATGTGGTCATCACCGAGTACAGAAGATCCGACGAGAGCAGCGGGATGGTGAACGAGAGCACCTCGCGCACGGGGATCTCCAAGCGCGTCTCCCGGAACCTCCGGAGAACACCGGACCGGCTCAGCATGCGGAACAGCACCCAGACGTAGAACAGCGTGCCGACGATGCCAGCGGCTACATAGCCGGCGGCGAGCGCGCGTGGCGTGCTGTGGGACCACACGAGCGCTGCGACGGCCATCAGCTTGAGGCCCGGTTCGAGGAGGTACTTGCGGAAGAAGATCGCCGTCGGCTTCGAGAAGACCGCGAACACCCCAGTGGCCACCGTGTCGATGGCTTGGAGAGGGGCAAGCACGATCATGATCGAGAGCAGCGCGACGGCTTGCGCGTCGCCGAGCAACGACCCGCCGGAGAGGGCGCGCAGGCCGAGCGTGATCACGATCACCGCCAGCCCGAGCGACAAGATCGTCCCGCCCACGAGCACGAGCGTGCCGAGCATCTTGCCCGGCTTGCCTTCCTCGTCGTAGATCGGCAGGAACCGTGTGATCGCGCGGTCGAGGCCGGCCGTAACGATCGCCTCGCCGAGCGTCACGAGCGAAAGAGCGTAGGCAAAGGCGCCGAACTGCTCCTTGGACAGATATCGAACGATGACGACTTGGATCAAGACGTTGACGGCGGTGGCGATGATCCGGCCGAGCAGCAGGAGGCTCGAGCCGCGGATCTGGGTGGAGGTCGCCTCGGATGAGAGGCCCTCTGTTACCGGGCCGGAGGCGTCCCCGGCCGCCGTGGTCTCGATCGTGTCCACGTCATGACCTCGCGGCGAGCGCGGCCCAGATCTGCGCGGCCGCGGCTCGGGCTACGTCTTCCGGCGGGCGGGTGGCGTCGAGAACTGCCGCACGAGGGGACGCGTGCGCGACGGCGAGGTAGTGGCGACGGTCGCGCTCGAGCTTCTCCAGGTCGTGCTCGCCTTTGCGTCTCAGCAGCTCTTCGGCCGGTGCGTCGAGCACGAAGATCAGGTCCGGACGCGGGACCGCGCCAGCGAGGACGCGCCGGCGGATGCGATCGCGGGTTCCGGTCAGGATCCCCGTGGGGAGCGCGGCATCGTCGGTGTACCGATCGAACAGAACGACCCGGCCCCGCCGCCGGTGATACACCGCCCGTGCGTATCGCGCCCACTGCAGCCCGACGCGCCCGCCGAGGCCGATGCCGGGCGGCAGGCGACGCCGCGGGTTCTTGTAGAGCCCCATGTAGATCGAGCGCACGGGGATCGGGAAGCTACGCGCAAGAAGCTCGACGATCGTGGTCTTGCCGGCGCCGTCGGGTGCGAGCAGCGCCACGGTGACACCGCGCCTCCGTAAGGGGCGCATCCGCCAGCCGAGCCGACGAACGATCGAACGAGCGACGCCGGTTCGAGTGGCGCCGGGCGAAAGCGTTTTCGCCCACGCGGCCGCCTCGACCCATCGGTCGTTCTCGACGGCGTCGATGATGGCTGCGGCGTCCATGGACGAGCGGAAGAGACCGGCGATCGGAGCCTCCCGGGCGGCGGGTGCAAGCCGACGAAGGGCGAGGCGGTGTCGCTCCTCGACCGACGGCTTGTCGAGCAGCGCGTGCAGGAGGAGAGCCCAGAACTCGTCGGCGGG
>JBKKCR010000002.1:0-5256 GCA_046712825.1 Actinomycetota bacterium
CGGTCGTGCGCTTGGAAGACCTCACCCATTCCGCCGGAGGCGATGAGGCCGGTGATCTGGTAGCGACCGCCGACGAGGCTTGCGATGCGGCGATCGGATCCGATGTCCTGCGCCACGTCGCGCACAAGTGTAGTGACGCGAGGCAGGGCGGGCACGCAACCCGGTTCGTCCTAATAAACTCGGGTCGGGATGAAGGTCCTGGTCACAGGCGGTACGGGGTTCGTCGGAAGCCATCTCGTTCCTAGGCTGCGAGAGGAGGGCTTCGAGGTCCGCGTGCTCGGGCGCGGCACCGACGGGGTTCCGCACGGCGCCGAGGTCCTCGCGGGAAGCGTCGCGGACCCGGAGGCGGTCCGGCGAGCGGTCGAGGGGGTCGAGGCCGTCGTGCATCTCGTCGCGATCATCGTCGAGCGCGGCTCGCAGACGTTCGAGGCGGTCAACCACCAAGGCACGCGCAATCTTGTGGCCGCCATGGAGTCGGCCGGGATCCGCCGGCTCGTTCACCAGTCGGCGCTCGGCGCCGGGCCCGACGAGCGATTCCCATACCTGCGCTCGAAGTGGCTGGGGGAGGAGGCGGTCCGCGCCTCCTCGCTCGAGTGGACGATCCTCCGGCCGAGCGTCCTGTTCGGGGAGGGGGCCGGCTTCTTCCGACCCATCGTCTGGTCGCTGCGTTGGGCGCCCGTCTACCCGATGCCTGCCGGAGGCCGTACACGGTTCCAGCCTCTCGCGATCGAGGACCTCGCCACGTGTGTCGTTCGTTCGCTCCGCGGCGATCAGGTGGGAGCGACGCTCGACATCGGCGGGCCCGAAATGCTCACGTTCTCCGATATCGTTCGCACCGTCATGACGGCGCTCGGCAAGAAGCGGCGGATGGTATCGGTGCCGGTTTGGGCCGCGCGTCCGTTCGCGCACGTGCAAGGGTTGCGCAAGGAACCGCTCGTGACCAACGAGCAGCTCGACATGGTCGTGCTCGACAACACGTGCGCACTCGACTCGGTCGAGCGGGCGTTCGGGTTCCGGCCGGTGCGGATGGCCGATACGGATCTGCGCTGGCTCGCGAGGCTGTGATGGCCGGGCCGGAAACGCTCCACGACGACCTGGAGGCGCTCGGCTTCCGGCTCATCGAGCAGAGCCGGCGCGGGGACTTCCAGTACGCGAAGGCGGCGAACCGCTATCTCACCTACCACGTTCACTGGGATCCCGACGAGGAAGGGATCTCGTTCACGTGGGAGTTCGCGGTGGGGGAGTTCTTCGACCACCGCGGCATGCAGATCGGTTCCAACGAAGCGCTGAATCTCTTCTTGTTCCCGCAGTACGACTCGCGCGGCGCCGCCGACGTATCGTTCGTCGCAGGCGAGCTCGACCGCATCGAGCAGGTGCTCCGTTCGCTGAATTTCATCGACGCCGAGGCGTAGGGCGACGGAACCAGGTCCGGTGGGGAAGCGGTATCATCGGAGACAACTACAGCAGAGGGGAGCTCGGAGCACCGGGCTGAGAGGCCGTCCGACGCAGGCGGCGACCCACAGAACCTGATCCGGGTAACGCCGGCGGAGGGAGGAAGGCGAGGCCACCGGGATCGGTGGTCTTTCGCATCTCATGGACGATCGACTCATCATCGCCGGGCGGGCGTTCGGCTCGCGGCTGATCGTCGGGACGGGAAAGTTCCCGTCGGGCGAGTCGATGCGCGACGCGCTCGCCGCCAGCGGAACAGAGATGGTCACGGTCGCACTCCGCCGCGTGGACCTGGACGCGACCGGCGGCCCGGACATCCTGGAGTTCATAGACCGCGAGCGGTACCTACTGCTGCCGAACACCTCGGGTGCGATGACCGCCGACGAGGCCGTTCGCCTTGCGCGCCTGGCCCGAACGATGGGCCTTCCGGCGTGGGTGAAGCTCGAGGTGACTCCCGATCCCCGTTACTTGCTGCCCGATCCGATCGAGACGCTGAAGGCCGCCGAGATCCTCGTCGCGGAGGGGTTCACGGTGCTGCCGTACATCAACGCCGATCCCGTGCTCGCGAAGCGGCTCGAGGAGGCCGGCTGCGCAACGGTGATGCCGCTGGGCGCGTGGATCGGATCGAACCTCGGGGTACGGACGCGCGATGCCGTCAGGATCATCGTCGAGCAGGCGGAGGTTCCCGTCGTGGTCGACGCCGGGCTCGGCGCGCCGTCCCACGCGGCGGAAGCGATGGAGCTCGGGGTCGACGCCGTGCTCGTCAACACGGCGATCGCGGTCGCGCGTGATCCGTCGCGGATGGCCTCCGCTTTCAAGAAGGCGGTCGAGGCAGGGCGCGATGCGTACGTCGCGGGGCTCGCGCCGCAACGGATCGAGGCCGAGGCGTCGAGCCCGCTGACCGGGTTCCTCGACCCGATGGCGCCGATCTCGCCTTGACGACGCTCACCGCGCATCGAACCTTCGCCGAAGAGCTCGACGCGATCGACGCGCGCGCCGTCGCCGCACGTTCTCTCGCGGCGAGCGATCCCGACGTCACGCGCGCGCTGACGCGAGCGGCCGGGGAACGCGACCTGGATGATCTCGCGGCGCTGCTCTCGCCGGCCGCCGGCGCGCGCCTCGAGGAGATCGCGCAGGCTGCCCACCGGCTCACCGTCCGACGGTTCGGCAAGACGATCCACATGTATGCGCCGATCTACCTATCGAACGAGTGCCTCACGACGTGCACTTATTGCGGGTTCGCGAAGGACCTCGAGATCGTGCGGCGCACGCTGACCGTCGCGGAGGCGGTCCGCGAGGCCGAGGCGCTGACCGCGCACGGTTTCCGCCATCTCCTGCTCCTGACGGGAGAGCACCAGAAGATCACCGGCGTCGATTACCTCGAGCAAGCGCTACGCGCGCTGTCTCGCGTCGTGCCCCAGCTCTCGATCGAGGTGCAGGTGTGGTCGGAGGACGAGTACCGGCGGCTCGTGGCCGCCGGGTGCGACGGCGTCGTGATCTACCAGGAGACCTACGACCGCGCGGCCTACCGGGACTATCACGTTGCGGGGCGCAAGCGTGACTACGACTGGCGGCTGGAGGGGCCGGAGCGCGCCGGGCGAGCCGGCATACGCAGGCTGGGTGTCGGAGCGCTGCTCGGCCTGCACGCTCCCTGGCGTGAAGAGGCGATCGCGACCGCGGCGCACGCCCGGTTCCTGACCCGACGGTACTGGCGCTCCGAGATAACGGTGAGCGTCCCGCGCATCCGTCCGAGCGCGAGCGGATATGTGCCGCGCGCCGACGTGTCCGACCGCGAGCTGGCGCAGACGATCTGCGCGTTGCGACTTTTCCTTCCCGACGCCGGGATCGTGATGTCGTCACGTGAGGCGGCCGGGTTCCGCGACGCCCTCGTTCCGCTGGGCGTCACCCATACCAGCGCCGGATCCCACACCGAGCCCGGCGGCTATACGGAGCCCGGCGAAGCGGAGGGTCAGTTCGAGGTCAACGACACCCGCACGCCGCGGCAGGTCGCTGCCGCGCTCGCGGGCATCGGCTACGACGTCGTCTGGAAGGATTGGGACGGGGCGCTCCGCGCCTAGACACGCGTGCTCACCGTCGTGGCCAACGGCAAGCTGCGGGAGATCCCCGCCGGCTCCACGATCCGCGACCTCCTCGACGGCGTCGGCTGGAAGCCGGAGTGGGTCGTCGTCGAACGCAACGGGGAGCCGGTCGAGCGAAGCGCGTTCGCGATGACCAGGCTGGCCGAAGGTGACCGGCTCGAGATCGTGCGGGCCGTTGCGGGAGGGGCTACGCGTTGATGGATCCGGAGGAGGCACGCGCGAAGCTCGACGCGGCGCGCCTGTATCTCGTGACCGACGGTCGCGACGGTGGGGAACAGCTGCGGACCTTCCTCGACGCGGTCCTCGGAGCAGGGGTGGACGTGATCCAGCTGCGCGAGAAGGAGCTCGAGGCCGGGGCGATCCTCGAGCGCGCAGAGATATTCCGCGAAGCCTGCGATCGCCACGGCGTGCCGTTCATCGTCAACGACCGCGCCGACCTGACGTTCGCGGCCGGAGCCGACGGCGTGCATCTCGGACAGGAAGACCTGCCGGTCGGCGCGGCGCGGCATCTCCTCGGCCGCAAAGTGATCATCGGACGCTCGACGCACGATCCGGATCAGCTGCGACGAGCGGTGCTCGAGGACGTCGACTACATCGCGGTCGGCCCCGTGCACGAGACGCCGACGAAGCCGGGCCGCCCGGCCGCGGGGATCGACCTCATCCGGCTCGCCGCAGTCGAGGTGACGAAGCCCTGGTTCGCGATCGGCGGGATCGACGGCTCGAACCTCGCCGGGGTGCGAGCGGCCGGCGCCACCCGGATCGTCGTGGTGCGGGCCGTCACGCTGGCCGGCGACCCGGGGACCGCCGTGAAAGCACTTCGCGACGCGCTCGGCTGAACCGTTTCCGTCACGCTCCGTGGCGGCGCTCAAGTTGGGGACTGGATGGTCCGAATCCTCCGGCGAAAGAGCGAAACGAAGGCATCGCGGTCGAGTCGGAGATGCTCGTGCCTTAAGCCCACTCGGGGTTGTCGAACTAAGTCCCCCCCGCGCGAGGGGCCGTCCTCTCTGGACGGTCCCTCCGCACATCTGGGAGGGCGATGAGCGTCCCCGGTCCGTATCATCGCGGCGTGCGCACGGACCCCAACACTTCGACGCTCTAGCGATGCTCGTCCGGCGTATCGCCGCGCCACCCGACGCCGTGCTGCGAGCCGTGGTCGAACCGATGACGACCGGTTTCGCGGACCCGACGGCTTCGCTGGTCGACGGCAGCGAGATCCACTGGGGGTCGGAATCGGATGTCGCCGAGCAGGTCGAGCGCTTCGGCGAGGTAACCGCGGACGAGGAAGGTTCGACGCTCCGGCTGCGGGCCGAGATCGCCCTTCGCCTTCCGTACTTCGGCTTCCTGTTCCGGCCGCTGGTCGCGCGGGCGGTCCGCGGGACGCTCGCGCATATGGCCGATGTGATCGAGGCGCGCGTCGCGGGACGGACCGAACCTGCCGCGCCCCGCCGTCCGATCTGGGCTCCGCGCGACCCGATCGACGGCGGCCGCGCCGCGTCGATCGCAACGATCTGCGCCGTGCTCCTGGTCGCCGGCTATTGCGGGGGGCTGTTCACGAACACCCTCGATTACGTGGCGGACTCGTTCGGCGCGTCCGACGCCGACCTGGGCGTGGCGCTCGCGGTGACCCGGATCGGGGTGCTGGTGGGTCTCGTCGGCGCGACCATGGCCGATTGCACGGGCCGAAGGCGGATCCTGCTCGCGGCGATGA
>JBKKCR010000003.1:0-24942 GCA_046712825.1 Actinomycetota bacterium
GATGCTGCCCGCTTCGGCCACGATTTCCCCTCCCTTTCAACCGTTCCAGTCGGAACGCCCCTGGGACTGCGAGAGCCTAGACCAGCCCGCTCGGTCGAGCAAAGGCGTGAAAGGCCCTAGCTACCAGAGAAAAACCTAAGGCATCGTCGTTTCGCGACCGTTTCCTGTTCGTAAATTCCGTGTAAACGCGCGCACCGCTCGAGGGCGGTCCGCCCAAGCCGTCATCGCACGCGTCCGTTCTATGATTCCGCCCCCGGACCCGGCCACGGACCGGCGCTAGGAGGCGAGCCCATGCGATTGTCGACGCCGCGCATCCCGCCCGTGACCGACCCATCGATGCTGACCGACGAGGCCCGCGAGCTGCTCGGCGGCACGTCGCTCGGCCCGGCGGTGAATATCTTCCGCACGTTCATCCATCATCCGAAACTGCTCAAGCGCTGGCTCGTGTTCGGCAACCACGTCCTGTTCAAATCGAGCTTGCCGCCGCGGGAGCGCGAGCTTCTCATCCTGCGAACAGGCTGGCGGTGCCGAGCCGAGTACGAATGGGGCCAGCACGTCGTGATCGGCCGCGCCGCAGGCCTCACGGACGAAGAGATACACCGCGTGACGCTCGGGCCCGAAGCTCCCGGGTGGGATCCCTTCGACGCGACGCTGCTGCGCGCCGCCGACGAGCTTCACGACGATCACATCGTCGGCGACGAGACCTGGAAGGCGCTGGGCGAGCGCTACTCAACGCAACAGCTCATGGACGTCGTCTTCGCCGTCGGGCAATACACGCTTGTCTCGATGGCGCTGAACTCGTTCGGCGTGCAGCTCGATCCGGACGTGCCGGGGTTCCCGGCATGAGGCTCGAGGGGAAGGTCGCCATCGTGGCCGGCGCCGGTCAGACGTCCGGCGACACGATCGGCAACGGGCGGGCGACTGCGATCCTCTTCGCCCGCGAGGGGGCGCGGGTCCTGCTGGTCGACCGGCGGCTCGAGTCGGCCGCCGAGACGCAGCAGATGATCGCCGCCGAGGGCGGGGAGGCCATCCCCTTCGAGGCCGACATCACCCGCGAGGACGACTGCCGAGCGCTCGCCGCCGGCTGCGTCGAGGAGTTCGGCCGCATCGACGTGCTTCACAACAACGTCGGGATCGGAGCCGGGGACAGCGGCGTCACCCACCTCGAGCTGGAGTCCTGGCAGCGGATCATCGACGTGAACCTGACCGCGATGTTCCTCACCTGCAAGCACGTCCTGCCCGTGATGCGCGAGCAGCGGTCCGGGGCGATCGTGAACATCTCCTCCCTGGCATCCGTCGCATCGACCGGGATGGCCGCGTACAAGGTGTCGAAGGCCGGGGTGAACGCGCTCACGCAGCAGATCGCGATGGGAAACGCCCGCTACGGGATCCGCTGCAACGCCATCCTGCCGGGCTTGATGAACACGCCGATGGCGATCGAGTCCATCGCCGCCGCCCGCGGCATCCCGAAGGAGCAGTTGATCCGGGAACGGGACGCGGCCGTGCCGCTCGGCGGCATGGGAACCGCCTGGGACGTCGCTAAGGCGGCCCTTTTCCTCGCATCCGACGACGCGAGCTTCATCACCGGAGCGTTGTTGCCGGTGGACGGGGGGCAGGGCGCTAGGGTCGGATGACCCGGCTTACTGCCGACGGTCGGCTACTTCAGGGCGATGAACGTCTCTCGCCGATCCTCGCGGTACGACTGCGGAAGGTCCTTGGTTCCCTTTGGCACGTAGAAGACCTCGCGAAATCCCGCGTGCTTGAGCATCATCACGACGGCGCCCCTCGACGGGAGCATCTTGAGCACGTTCGAATGGAACGACTCTCCCTCTTCGTGCTCGTACTCCGGGCCCAGGAGGCAGACCGGCCATGAACTCGGCACGACCTGGGTGTCGACGACGGCAAGCTGCTTCGTGACTGCGGCCAGACGTTCCAGGGCGGAGACCGGCTTGTCGAGGTGATAGAGCAAGCCCAAGTAAAGGGTGACGTCGAAGACGCCGGGCTCCTCGGGCGAGATGTCGTACGCGTTCTGCTGCTTGAAGGTGATCCGGTCGAGGCCGGTGATCTGGAGCACGAGCTTCGCGACTTCGACGCTCCGACCGGCAGCCTCCACCCCGACGACCCGATCGGCGCCGGCCGCGCGTGCCTGGACCGACCAGAATCCAACGTGGCTGGCGACGTCGAGGACCGAGCGCCCTTCGAGCGACCCGCCCGTCACGGAGAGCAGCGCCGGGAACATGTGCATGAAGCGCTGATGCTCGTAGCCGCCGATCGGGATGCCCCCGATCTTGTTCGGGACGCGCCTCCCGCCGAACTCGTACGGCGACGCCCAGAACGATTCGTCCACCCGCCGCTCGATCTCCTCACGACTCAGGCCCGAGTCGGGAGAGATCGGGAAGGAATAGGAATAGATGCTCTTCGCTTTCTCCACCATTTCCGCAGACGGCTCGTCGAGCGTCGCGCACGAAGACACCCGGACCAGCCGTTCGGGCGGATCGCCGGCGACTCCGATGACTCGCCGCGGCCCGGCACGCTCCACCCGCACGCCGACGGCTTTTTCGAGCGCGGCGTTCGTTCGCCGGGCCAGGCGCGTCGCGAATCCGGGCGTGCCAGAAGCCTTCGGCGAGGCATCCTCCTCGGTCGTGGTGGGCCACGCGAGCGTAGACGAGACCCGTCGGGCGCGGCAAGGACTCCGTCGCCCGTTCCGCGCCGAAGCACGGTAGCCTGAAGGACGGTCCACTCGGGCCGAGCGTGTCGGCACGGATCACCCGGAGGAAACCGAGCGATGAATCCATGACGCCCTTGCGGCGCCCGTCGGTGTCGGGGCTGCTGATCATCGCTGCCGTCCTCGGCATCCTTCTCTTCGGCGGGGAGGTCGCGGTGCGGGCGGTGGACGGTCGTCTCGTCGAGCCGCTCGAGTGGCACGACTGGGAGGCGCAAGCGAAAGCCGACCAGATCGAGGAGCTTGCGGCGAGGGGCCCCATACCCGTCGTGGTGGTCGGAACCTCGGCGATGCATTTCGGCCTCGACCCGATCCAGCTCCGGGCCGAGCTTCCCGGCAACCCACTCGTCTACAACGCCGCGCTTCCCGGAGGGATCCCGCGGATCATGGACATCTGGACCGAGCATCTCGTTTTCCCCAACCTCCGTCCCAAGGTGATCGTGCTCGGTGTCAATTCGACGGACGTGAACGACGCCGGCACGCAGAAGGGTTTCTTCAAGTACTTCGAAAACTCGAAAGCGGTGCGGCGGCTAACCGGACGTTCGAGCGTTATCGAACAGATGGATCACCGCATCATGTCCTGGTCCGCGCTTTGGCGGTATCGAACCCTGCTCCGCAAGCCGGTCACATTCGTCGATGCGCTGGGAGGTCATCGGCCGCCGAATCCGGGCGACTCCATCACCGCCTTCGGATTGGACGTCAGCCGGCGCCGCCGAGTCGTCGACGCGTCGCCCGAGAAGGTTCAGAATTTCGTCGACCGCCGGCGGAACTCGTGGCTCCGTAACTACACGATCGGCGGCGTCGAATCCGCGGCCCTGCGTCGGATGGTCGAGCGCGCTCGCGACGCAGGGATCAAAGTGGTGATCGTCGAGATGCCGATCGGTGATTACTATCTCCGCGCGCACCCGAACGGCGAACAGGATTACGAGAGGTTCCGGCAGGAGATCGCGACGCTCGTTCAGGAAACGGGATCGTCGTTCCTCGATGCGAGCCGGTCGGTCACGCCGACGCCGGATTTCTTCTCCGACTTCGTGCACCTGAACGGGAAGGGCGCGAAGGTGTTCACGACCTACCTCGCGGGCGAGCTCCGCAAGCTGGGTCTGGCTTAGACGCCGCGCAGCCGCGCGGCTCGATGCTGGCGGCCGGCGTGGTACGAGGAACGCACGAGCGGTCCCGACTCGACCCAGGCGAATCCCATCGACTCCCCGGCCGTGCGCCAGGCATCGAACTCTTCCGGAGTCACGTAGCGAACGACCGGCATCTGGAGCGGGCTCGGCCGCAGGTATTGGCCGATCGTGAGCAGGTCGCAGCCGGCATCCCGTAGATCCCGCATCACTCCGAGGACCTCTTCGTGCGTCTCGCCCATCCCGGCGATGACGTTGGACTTGGTGTAGCTGGTCCGGGGGAGCGCGGTCCGGGCCCTTCGGAGCAGCTCGAGCGATCCCGCGTAGGTGAACGCCGGCCGGATCCGGTCGAAGAGGCGGGGAACCGTTTCGATGTTGTGGGCGAACACCTCGGGCTCGGCGGCGCATACCGTCCGAAGCGCTTCGTCGGATCCTTTGAAGTCGGGGACGAGGAGCTCCACGCCGCATCCCGGGACACGGCTCCGGATCTCTCGGGTCGTCTCCGCGAACAGCCACGCGCCGCCGTCGGCGAGGTCGTCGCGCGCAACGCTCGTGATCACCGCATATCGCAGGCCCATCTGTTCGACGGACTCGGCCACCCGGCGCGGCTCCCCGATGTCGTAGCCTTCGGGTCGCGCGGTCGTCACGTCGCAGAACGCGCACCGCCGGGTGCAACGATCGCCCCCGATGAGGAACGTAGCCTCGCGTTCCTCCCAGCACTCGTAGATGTTCGGGCACGAGGCTTCCTCGCAGATCGTGTGGACGCCTTCGCGGCGGACGATCCCTTTCAAGTCGGCGTAGTTGGGACCGAGCTGCATCCGGACCTTCAGCCACGGGGGCTTGCGCTCACCGTCCACCGTCGACGGGTGCTCGAGGTTCCGTGCCGGGCCTTGGACCGATATCAGCGGGAGGAGCCTGCGCTCAGGAACGGACACCCGGCATCTCCAATCCGAGCTCTTCCGGCGACGCCTGGATCACTTGGAAGGCGCCGAGCGCCTCGCCCACACGCTTGGAGGTCCACCGGACCACATCGGCCATGGACAGCTCTCTGCCGAGCTGCTCTGCCAACGAGGTAACGCCTCGGTCGACGAATCCACACGGGACGATGCCGTTGAACATCGAGAGGTCGGTGTTGACGTTGATGGCGAAGCCGTGGGTCGTGATGCCTCGCGAGACATGGATCCCGATCGCGCCGAGCTTGCGGTCGCCCACCCATACGCCGGTGATCCCCTCGACGGTACCGGCCTCCACGCCGGCGTCCGCTGCGACGGCGATCATCGCGCGCTCGAGCGCCCGGACGTAGCCGACGAGGTCACCCGTCCCGCCGAGCGAGATGATCGGGTAGCCGACCAGCTGTCCGGGCCCGTGGTAGGTGACGCGACCGCCGCGGTCCGTCTGCTCCACCGCGATGCCGCGAGCGGCGAGGGCCTCGGCGTTCAGGAGGATCTCTTCTTCGGGAGCGCGCCGGCCGAGCGTGTATACGTGCTCGTGCTCGAGCAGCAGCAGCGTGTCGGGCAGCTTCTTCTCCGCCCGGAGCTGAGCGACGATCTGCTGCAGCTCGAACGCCGGAGCGTACGCGACCCGGCCGAGCCACGCCGCGAGGAGCGTCCTCACGGCTCCAGCCCCAGCTCGGGGGCGAAGTCCGCTTCTTCGAGGATCGCTTTCAGGCGCGCGTTGAACTGTGCGGTCTTGTGGCCGTCGATCCAGCGGTGGTCGTAGGTGAGGTAGAGGTACATCATCTGCCGGATCGCGATCGCGTCGGAGCCGTCGATCGTCATCACGATCGGACGCTTGACGACCGCCCCCGTGCCGAGGATCGCGGCCTGCGGCTGATTGATGACCGGCGTCTCGACGAGGGTGCCGAACGATCCGCCGTTCGTGAGCGTGAACGTGCCGCCGGATACGTCGTCCGGCTTCAGGCCGCCCCTGGTCCGCGCTCGCGTCGCGACGTCGTTGATGCCCCGCGCGAGGCCGATCAGGTTCATCCCGTCGGCCCCTTTGACCACCGGGACGATGAGCCCCTCGTCCCTGCCGACGGCGATCCCGAGGTTCACCTCGCGGAACAGCGTGGCCGAGGTCGCTTCCGGGTCGACGTGCGCGTTGAATTCGGGGAACGCGCGGACGGCCTGAACGACCGCGGAGGCGACGAACGGCAGGAACGTGAGGCCGAAGCCCTCCTGCCCCTTGAAGTCTTCCTTCGCCCGCTCGCGCAACGCCGCGATCCGGGTCATGTCCACCTCGATGATGTTGGTGACGTGCGCCGAGGTGTCGAGGCTCCGGCGCATGTGCTCGGCGATCGCCTTGCGGATGCGACTGAACGGGACCACCTCGCTCGTGCCCGAAGGCACGGCGAAGGTCGAGGCGGGCTCCGCGGCCGTCTTGGCCGGCGCCGCCTCTTTCGCGTCGCGGGTCTTGATCTCGCCGGACTTCGCCGGCTTGGCGCCGCGTTCCTCGAGGAAAGCGAGAACGTCCTGCTTCGTGACGCGACCGCCGCGACCGCTGCCTTTGACCTCGGCGAGATCCACGTCGTTCTCGCGCGCCAGCTTCCGCACGAGCGGGGAGAGTGCGCCTATGATTTCCTTTCGGCCGTCGTCGCCGTTGCCTTTCGCCGCCGACTCGCGATCCGTCGGAGCCTCTTCCTCCTCGGGACCCTCGGCCTCGGTCTCGGGCTCGGCCTTGTCCGATGCCGCGGGAGGGTCTTCGGCTTTGGCGGCGCCGTCCTTGGACGCGTTCTCGTCGATCACGGCGATCTCGGCGCCCACCTCGACCGTCTGATCCTCCTTCGCCACGATCTTTGTGAGCTTGCCGGCCGCGGGCGCGGGGAGTTCGGTGTCGATCTTGTCGGTGGAGATCTCCACGAGGGGCTCGTCGGCGTCGACCCATTCGCCTTCTTGTTTGAGCCAGCGAACGATCGTGCCTTCGGTGACGTTCTCACCCATCCTTGGAAGCTCGACCGACACGCTCACGGCAGGCTCCTACGCCGAGTGCAGCGCCCGGCCGGCGAGCGAAAGCGCAGCCTCGCCGAACGACTCTGTCAGGGTCGGATGCGGGTGGATCAGCGCGGCGACCTCTTCCGGCATGGCCTCCCAGCCGACCGCGAGCATCGCCTCCGCGACGAGCTCGGTCACCCGAGGTCCGATGAAATGCACGCCGAGGATCGCTCCGTCCTTCGCTGCGACGATCTTGCAGAACCCCGAGGGCTCCCCGAGGATCACCGCCTTGCCGATCGCGCCGAGCGCCACCTTCGACGTCACGACGTCGTGTCCGCGCTTACGCGCCTGAGCCTCCGTCAGGCCGACCGCGGCGACCTCGGGCCCGCAGTAGGTGCAGCGCGGGATCGCGTCGTAGTCGATCATCGGTGGGGTCTTGCCGGCGGCGTGCTCGGCGGCGGCGATGCCCTCGGCGAACGATACGTGCGCGAGCTGCGGCGTCGGGATCACGTCGCCCACCGCGTACACGCCGGGCACCGATGTCTCGCCCGAGCCCTTGACGGTGACGAAGCCGCGGTCCGTTCCGATGCCGGCCGCCTCGAGTCCCGCACCCTCGGTCACCGGGCCGCGTCCGACGGCGACCAGCAGGAGCTCGGCCTCGAGCGTCTCCGCTTTGCCGTTCGTGGTGATCTTCGCCGTGACGCTTTTCTCGCCTGCCGTGGCCTCTTCGAGCTTCGCGCCGGTGAGCGAACGGATGCCGCGCTTCTTGAACGCGCGCTCGAGCTCCTTGCCGAGGTCGGCGTCCTCGAGCGGTATGAGGGAGGGCAGCATCTCTACGACGGTGACCTCGGCGCCGAACGAGCGCCACACGCTCGCGAACTCCACGCCCACCGATCCTCCGCCGAGCACGATAGCGCTGGAAGGGATGCGATCGAGCGGCAGCGCCTGATCCGAGGTGATGATGCGTTCTCCGACCTCGAGCCCGGGGATCAGCTTCGGTGCGGAACCGGTCGCGATCACCACCTTCTTGCTCGTGACCTCGCCGTGGCCCTCGACCGCCACCGTGGTAGGGGAGCGGAGGGCCCCGGTGCCCGCGATCACATCGACCTTGCGATGCTTGAGCAATCCTTCGAGGCCCTTGAACATGCGATCCACGACGCCCTGCTTGTAGGTCTGGACGCCGGCCCAGTCGACGGTGACGTCCCCGACCTTTATGCCGAAGCGCTCGGCGTCCCGGGCCGTGTCGTACACCTCGGCCGAGTGCAGGAGCGCCTTCGTCGGGATGCACCCGCGGTGCAGGCAGGTCCCGCCGACCTTGTCGCGTTCAACGAGGGCGACCTTCATGCCGAGCGCCGCGGCGCGAAGCGCGGCCGAGTACCCGCCGGTTCCGCCGCCGAGCACGAGCAGGTCGTATCCGTCGCCCATCGAAAGGCTCCTTGATCGGTCCTCGCGTCCATCCTACCCGTCCGATCGGCGGCCCAGCCGCCCATCACGTTGACGGTCATTCGTGCGTCTCATACGCTCCGCCGCCGTGGAAGCCCGCCGTTCGCCGCTCGACGCAGCGCATCGCGCGCTGGGGGCGCATATGGGCGCCTTCGCCGGGTGGGAGATGCCGATCTCGTACGCCGGGACGATCGCGGAGCACACCGCCGTTCGGCAACGCGTCGGACTGTTCGATGTGACGCATCTCGGGACGATCGAGGTCCGGGGCGCAGGCGCCGCCGAGCTGCTCGACAGGGTTCTGTCGAATCGGATGACCGATCTCACGCCCGGCCGAGCTCGGTACACGCTCATCCTCGACGACAAGGCCGGGATCGTCGACGACATCATCGTCTACGCGTTCGTGCCGGGAGTGTTCCTCGTCGTGCCGAATGCCTCCAACGTCGACGAGGTGGAGCGACGGCTCCGCGAACGCGCCTCACCCGGGGTCGGCGTCGAGCAGCTGCTCCGCGCCAAGATCGCCGTGCAGGGCCCGAGCGCGCGACAGGCGCTGACCTCGGTGATCCAGAACGCGCCCGGACTCGGCTACATGCGATGCGCGAAGGTCGGCGACATCGCGATCGCGCGCAGCGGCTACACCGGGGAGCACGGCTACGAGATATTCTCGACCGCCGAGGACGCCCCGGCGTTGTGGGAGGGGCTGCTCGCGGAAGTGAAAGCCCGCGGCGGTGAGCCCTGCGGCCTCGCGGCGCGCGACACGTTGCGGCTGGAGATGGGCTATCCGCTACACGGCAACGACATAGACACCACCACCACGCCGCGGGAGGCGCACCTCGACTGGGCGGTGGCCGTCTCGAAGGACCACTTCGTCGGCAAGCCCGCCTTCGAGGCTGATCCACCGCGCAAGGAGCTGGTCGGCCTCAAGATGGTGGATCGGGTCATCCCGCGTCACGGCGCGACGATAGAGCTCGGCGGGCGCGCGCTCGGGACGGTAACGAGCGGCACGTTCTCGCCGACGCTGAAGACGGGGATCGCTCTCGCCTACGTTGAGCCTCCCGGCTCGCTGGTCGAGGGGGACAACGTCGAGGTCGTCGTCCGCGGCAAGCGCGGTACGGCCCGGGTTACACGGCCCCCGTTCGTCCCTCGCTCGCCGAAGTAGCCCGGTTCCGGGGGGTCAGCCGCCCGGGACCGGCGACCCCGTGAGCACCCAGCGCCCGACGACCACCAGGCCCGACAGGAAGACCGCGATCGCCGTGGCGATCAGCATGAACGTCATGATCGGCACCGAGCGCACTTGACGCCCGCGAAGGACGCGCCGGGCGTCGGCCACCTGCGCGGGAGGGACGAGGACTTTGACGTGCGTCGGATCCATCGATGCGCCGTCGCCGCCGATCTCGTGGAGCGCGCTTGGGATCCCTCCGCGGTCGAGCCGGTCGGAAGCGACGAAGGCTTGCTCGGGCGGCAGGACCGCGACGACGACCATGCCGGCGTCGGCGCCCGCGTAGATCCGCCGCTCGGGAGTCGGGGCGTCGACGAGGACGCCGCCGCATTCGCTGCACGCGTCGAGCTCGACGGGGTACTCGACCCTGCAGGTATGGCAGAAAGGCACCGGCGACCTCCGTGCGCGGCTCCGGGTACCGATTCTAGCCTCGCCACCACGGGACGGCCGCACCGGCGGCTACGGTCAGGAGCAGTACCCCGATCTCGCAGAGTTGCTGCGCTGCGCCGAGGACGTCCCCGACGATGCCGCCGATCTTGGAAGCGGCCAGCCGTCCCATGCCCCACGCCGGCACCACCGCCAGCGCGATCGCCCCCAGGCCCCACGGCCCGAGAAGCCCGACCGCCGCGATCGCCCCGATAGCGACCGCGACCCCTGCTTGCGAGGAGGTCACGGGGGCGGCGTACGTCGCGCCCAGCCCGTCGGGCGTCGCAGCCCGCCATCGTCCGAGCATCCATGCTGCCGAGGCGCGGCTCACGGCGTGGGCCGCGGGCAGCGCGGCCAGCGCCGCGACTCCCGTCAGGGCCGATACCGCGGCCACGCGTACGAGGACGCTGAGCACGAGCGCCACCGTTCCGTACGTTCCGTGCCGCGGATCCTTCAGGATCTCGAGCGTGCGTTCGCGGCTCACGCCGGCGCCGAACGCGTCTGCCGTATCGGCGAGCCCGTCCTCGTGAAGGGCACCGGTGATCAAGATCCCGGCGCCCACGGCGAGCGCGGCGGCCGCGGTCGCACCGACCGCGCCTCGCGTCGCGGCGTAGATGCCCCCGACGATCGCGCCGATGAAGGCGCCGACGACCGGGAGCCACGGGACGGCGCGCTCGGTGTGGGCGCCCCCGCGCGTCGGCACCCGGGTGAGGAGCGCCATCGCGTCGAAGAATCCGCTCACCGGGTGAGCCCGAACTCCTCGAACGTCGCCACGTCGAGGACGGCGGCAACGGCCAGCCGGACGAGCGGCAGGGCGGCGATGGCGCCGCTCGCCTCACCGAGTCGCATGTCGAGCTCGAGGAGCGGCTCCTTGCCGAGCTTGGAGAGCAGCAGAGCGTGGCCGGGCTCGGGTGACCGGTGCCCGGCGATGCAGTGATCGAGCGAGCCGGGCGCCGCGACCTCGAACGGCGCGACGGCGGCGGTGACGACGAAGCCGTCGAGCACGATCGGGATCGACCGCAGCCGCGCCTCGAGCGCCGCGCCGGCAATCGCCGTGAGCTCGGCACCGCCTACTTCGCGCAAGATCTGCATGGGTCCCGCCTCGGACGGCACCCGAGCGCGCGCCGCTTCGACCGTGTCGACCTTCCGTGCCCAGGTCGCGTCGTCGATGCCGGTTCCGCGGCCCGTCCATTCCTCCGCCGGGCCGCCGAAAAGGGTCGCCGCGACCGCCGCCGCCGGTGTCGTGTTGCCGATCCCCATCTCACCGAGCACGAGCAGGTCGCACGTCAGGCCGGCCACCGCCGAACGTCCGGCCTCGAAGCATCGCCCGAAGCGATCGGCATCCATCGCCGGCTCGCGCACGATGTTCCCCGTCGGCCGTCCGGCGCCGACATCGACCGCGAGAAGCTCCGCACCGACCACGCGTGCCATGGCGGCGGCGGTCGCCACGCCCTCGCGAAGCGCCCGCAACATCACCGGGGTGACCGCGGCCGGATAGGCGCTGACGCCTTCGGCCGCGACGCCGTGGTCGCCGACGAACACGACGACCGCGGGACGCTCGACGGTGGGTTCCGCGGTGCGCTGCCATGCCGCCAGCCAGGCGCACACATCGTCCAATCGCGCGAGCGCACCGGCGGGTCGCAGGACCTGCCCGGCTCGCGTGGCCACGGCGCGCCGGGACGTCTCGTCGGGCGCAGGCGCTTGCTTAAGAAGTCGCGCGATCTCCTCATCGACCGAAGACATCGGGTAGCACCTCCTCGATCGATGAGAGTGCGAGTGCGCGTCCGGCGACCACGAGGAGCACGTGCTCCGCATCGCGAGCGAAGGTCGTGTTCACCGTTCCCATCAGGTCGCGGTAGGACCGAGTCTCGGGATGCATGGGCACGATGCCCGAGCCGACCTCGTTCGTGACCACGAGCACGGGGCAAACCCGTCCGGCCGCAGCCTTGGCCGCCTCCGCCGCGCGCGCTTCCACGTCTTCGCGTCCGGCGCCGCGCTCGAGCAGGTTCGCGACCCAGAGCGTCAGGCAGTCGACGATCACGCACGCCGCCTCCGCCGCGCCGGCGATCGCGCCGGCAAGATCCACCGGCTCCTCCATGGTGTCCCAGTCCGCCGGGCGCGTCTTGCGGTGCAGGGCGATCCGCGCAGTCATCTCGTCGTCGCGCGGTTCGGCGGTCGCGATGAACGTCACCGGACCGTCGTGCGCCTCGGCCATGCGCACCGCCAGAACAGACTTGCCGCTCCGGGCGCCGCCGATCAGCAGCGTGAGGCCCATCAGAATTCGATCCCCGCGAGCGCGGTGATCCCGGAATCGAATGCGTGCTTGCGCTTGACCATCTCGGTAACGGTGTCGGCCAGCTCGACGATCGCCGGCGTGGCGTCCCGTCCGGTCACGATCACGCTGACGTGTGGCGGCCGGGATCGGATCGCTTCGACCACATCTGCTTCCTCGATCCACCCCCACGTCACCGGGTACGTCACCTCGTCCAGCACGACGAGTTGGTAGTCGCCGTCGCTGATCTTGGAAACGGCCGCATCCCAGGCGGCGCGAGCGACGGCCTCGCTGCGTTCCATGTCCTCCGAGTCCCACGTGAACCCGTCGCCGAGAGTCCACCAATCGATGCCCAGCGTCCGCGCGGCTTTTTCTTCACCGGTCTTCCATCGATCGGACTTCAGGAATTGGATGACACAGACGCGCCAGCCTCGTCCCGCAGCGCGCATCGCCGTCCCGAATGCGGCCGTTGATTTCCCCTTGCCGTATCCAGTATTGACGAGAACGAGCGACTGGGCCTTCTTCGTCGGACGCGGCGGCTCGTCCCGGGGCGGTTCGCTCATGAGCGCACTTCCTCGACGCTCGCGCGCCGGGAACGCACGGGGGACACGACGATGCCGTCCGGCCCGTGTGTGACGCGAACCTCGGCGCCGTAATGAGCGCGGATGAGATCCTCGCGGATGACCTCGCCGGGGGACCCGGCGGCGACGATCCTGCCGTCGGAGAGCAGCGCCACCTTATCGGTGAACTGTCCGGCGAGCGTCAGGTCGTGCATCGCGCTCACGACGGTCAGCTCTTCACTCGCGCGGAGCTCGGACACGAGCTCCAGGACTTGCTGCTGCGCGCCGACGTCGAGCGCGCTCGTCCCCTCGTCGAGCAACAACGTCGGAGCCGCTTGAGCGATCGCTCGCGCGAGCACGGCACGCTGCTGTTCGCCGCCGCTGAGCGTCCCGAGCGGCCGGCCGGCGAACTCCTCGATCCGCAGCCGCCTCAGAGCCGACGCCACCGCTTCGACGTCCGTGCGCGTTTCGCTCCCGAAATACGACACGTATGGCGACCGCCCCAGGAGCACGTACTCCGCGACGGTCATGGCGTCGGGGAGGAGCGGTCGTTGCGCAACGAGGGCGACGCATCGGGCCCGCTCGCGCGGCCGGAGCGCGCCTGCATCGCGGCCGTCGAAAAGCACTTCGCCCGAACGCGGAACGAGCGCCGCGATCGCACGGAGCAATGTGGTCTTGCCGGCGCCGTTCGGTCCGATGATGCCAACCCACTCGCCGGGCGCGACCGTGATGGAGACGTCGCGCAAGATGCTCCGGCCGCCCAGGGTGACGGAGAGGTTACGGATCTCGATGGCGCTCACAACGTCTTCCTGCTCGTGCGAAGGATCAACGCGAAGAACGGAGCGCCGAAGAACGCCGTCACGACCCCGATGGGAAGCTCCGCGGGCGAGATCAGCGTGCGGCCGAGCAGGTCGCAGAGGATGAGGAACGCTCCGCCGAAGGCGAGCGAGAGCGGAAGGATCACCCGGTAGCTCGACCCGGCGACGAGCCGGACGACGTGCGGCACGATCAAGCCCACGAACCCGATCAATCCGCTAACCGCGACCGCGGCCGCGGTCGCGAGCGACGCGGCGATCACGACGATCAGCCTGACGCGCGCCGCGCGGACCCCGACGCTGGTCGCTTCCTCGTCCCCTACGGACAGCACGTCGAGCAGCCGGCGGTGAGAGAGGATCACCGCGATGCCGACCGCCATGTAGGGGAGCGCGAGCACAACGTCGCTCCACCCGGCCGTCGTCAAGCGGCCCAGGATCCAACCGTAGACCTCGCGCAGCGTCTGCGACTGACGCTGCTGAACGTAGGTCTGGATCGCGGTCAGGAAAGAGGTGATCGCGATGCCGGCGAGCACCAGCGATGTCACGGTCCGCCCGACCCCACCCGCGCGCCCCACGGCGTACGCGAGCGCGACGGCGGCGAGCGCCCCGACGAATGCGGCGATAGGCATGAGGTCGGATCCGAACCCCGCCGACGTGTAGGCGATCACCATGGTCGCACCCAATCCCGCTCCGGCCGCCGCCCCGAGCAGGTAGGGGTCCGCCAGCGGGTTGCGGAACGCGCCCTGGTACGCGGCGCCCGAGATCGCGAGCGTCCCACCGACCATCGCCGCCAGAACAACACGCGGCAAACGCAGCTGCACCAGTATCGCCTCGTGCTGAGCCGAGAGGTTCGACGTGTCGTCCACGAACGGCAGCAACCCGGCCAGGCGGCGGAGCGCCTGCACCGGGCTGATGCCGACGGGGCCGATGAACACTCCGAGCGCGACCGCCCCGATCAGGAAGGCGATGCCCCCCGCCACCCAACCGATCCGGAGCCGCCTCGGACGAACCCGGTTCGCACCGAGGCGTTCGCGAACCGAGGCGACCGCCATCAGGCCGCCGAAGGCAAGGCGTTCAGAGCGTCGGACACCGTGCGGAGGAAGTCCACGATCCGCGGACCCCACCGCGACGCGATGTCGTCGTCGAGGGCGATGACGTGCCCGCCCTTGACCGCGTCGATCTGGTTCCAGCCGGCGCGCTTGGCGACCGTGGTCGCACTCTGCCCGCAGCATTTTGTGTCGGCGAGGAATATCAGGGCCGGGTTCGCCTGGATGATGTACTCCGCCGACAGTTGCGGGTAGCCGGTTCCTTGTGCGTCGGCCGCGTCGGCGATGTTGCGCAGCCCGAGCAGCGCGTACACGCTTCCGATGAAGGTCTTCGACGTCACCGAGAAGTAGGTGCTGTCGAGCTCGTGGTAGTAGGCGGGCTCTCCCTCGTGTTCTTTCACTGCCGCGGCTATCTCGCCGATGTCCCTACGCATACTCGAGACGAGTTTCGCGGCGTCGCCGACGTGCCCCGTCGCGGTTCCGAGCTCGTTGATCTGTCGGTAGGTGTCGTCGAGCGTGGCCGCCGCGTCGTGGTACAGGCCGGGGATCGACAGGGCCGTCAGCTTCTCCGAGATCGCTTTGTTGGAGAACACGACCAGGTCGGGCCGGTACGAGGCGATCGCCTCGATGTTGGGCTCGAATCCGGAAAGGGTCGTCTTCGGGGCGGTCGGCGGATAGGTGGACTGATCGTCGACGGCGATCACCTGTGCACCGGCACTGATCGCGAACAGGATCTCGGTCGAGCTGGGGGACAGCGAAACGATGCGCGCCGGTCGGGCCGGGATCGTGACGGACCCGCTCGACGCTTGGATGGTCGCCGGGAACGAGCCGGTACTCAGGGCAGGCGTGCCGGCGGGTCGCGCGTCACCGCATGCGGCCGCGACGAAGGCGACCAAGACGATGGACAGGTATCTCCTCACCGCTCCTCCTTTCCTCCGGAGGATGCGATGAGCCTGTGAGAGGCCGACCGCACAAACCGCCCTTCCTCCGAGGACAGACGTTCGTGGCCACGGAGCAGGCGTCCTGGCTCGTCCTGACTCCCTCCGTCGGGCGGTAGGAGTGAGGCGTCACAGTTGCGGGACAGCGCCGGGATCTAACCGGACTTCGCTGTATCCGTAGCACCCGGGCTCCATCGCCCGAGCGAGGCGAGTATAGGTTGGCCACGCCGGGGGTGTCGAACGCACGTAGAATGGCGGCGATGGAGGAGATCACGGAAGAAGCGGCCAAGCCCGAAGCGGCCTCAACGAACGGCGATGCCGGCGAGGGCCCGCCGACCGCGGATCAGGTTCGCGAAGCGATCCGGGTGGTCGTCGACCCCGAGATCGGCATCTCGATCGTCGATCTGGGCCTGGTGTACGACATCGAGGTCGAGGACGGGGTCGCGAAGGTCACCTACACGCTGACCTCGATGGGCTGTCCTGTCGGACCGCTGATCGAGGCGCAGATGCAGCAGGTCGTCTCGCTTCTGCCGGGCCTCGAAAGCTCCGAGTTCACCATGGTGTTTAAGCCGCCGTGGGGACCCGAAAAGATGAGCGACGAGGCCAAGGCCGCGCTCGGCTACCTTTAGCGCTTCCGCGCTTCGATCGCGGTCGTGACGTAGCGATCGCCCAGACGATGCTCGCGCTCCACCACCAATCCGGCGCGTTCGATCATCTCGCGAAGCTCGGCCCGCGTATACGCGATCCCGCCCTCGGTGTTGACGATCATCGTCACGGTGAAGACCGCGGGGAGGGGAGGGCCCGAGCGATCGTCCTCCGGCGCGATCTCCATCACGATCAAACGTCCGCCGAGCGGGAGCGCCTCTGCCACGCGTTCGAGGATCATCGCGGCGCGCTCGGGTGAGAAGTCGTGGAGGAAGTTCGCGATGACCGCGGCGTCGCAGCCCTCCGGCAGCGGATCGGCGAACACGTTCGCCGCGTGTGTGTCGATCCGGGCGGCGAAACCGGCTTCCGCGATGTGCTCACGGGTCTTGTCGAGCACAGGCGACTGATCGACCACAACGGCATCCAAGGAAGGGTTGGCTCGCGCGAGCGCGATCGATACGGCGCCGGAGCCGCCGCCGACGTCCATGATCTTGCCGACGTCGCCGAGCGGGACCGCGGCAGCCAGCCGGTCGCCCATCGCGAGCGAATGTCCGTGAAGGAAGTCGAGGAAGAAGTCGGCCGGGAACGTGTGGTAGCCGTCCTCGTCCTGTTCGAGCGTCGGCGCGTCGCTCCGAAGCGCTTCGACGAGCCGGCCCCAGCCGCCCCAGCACCAGCGCTCGTCCAGCACGTAGTTGCGGAGCGAGTAATCGGATCCGGACGTCAGGTAGCGCTCTGCCGCAGCCGTCGTCCGAAGGCGACCGTCGGATCGTTCGAGCAAGCCGACGGAGACGCACGTGTCGAACAGGCCGCGAGCCGGACGCGAAGCGAGCCCGAGCTCGGCCGCCGCGTCGGCTTCGGGAAGCCCGTCTCCGGAGAGGAGGTCGAAGACCTCCATCTCAACGGCGGCCATGACCGTGCGCGAGATCCAGAACGAGAGGAACAGTTCGAGAACGCTGTCGGGGTTATCTGGTGTCGCCGCGGCGAAAGGCACGGCCGGGACGATATTGTGCCCCCTATCTGAGTTGCAATCCGCAGGCAGATGGGGTCAATATGAGTTTTCACCGTGCCAACAGGTTTAACAGGGCCGAACCGGGGAGGGAGCCACATGGGAGGCTACGCGAAGGACGTTCTCGTCGACACCGACTGGGTCGCGGAGAACATCGACAACCCAGATATCCGCCTCGTTGAGGTCGACGAGGACACGGCCGCGTACGACCGCGGCCATATCCGGAACGCCGTCGGGCTGAATTGGCGCGAGGACCTGCAGGATGCGCTCCGGCGAGACTTCGTCGGGCCGGACGATTTCGCGAAGCTGATGAACACGGCCGGCGTCACGCCGGATACCACCGTCGTTCTCTACGGCGGCAACAACAACTGGTTCGCGGCCTACGCGTACTGGTACTTCCGCTACTACGGCCACGACAACGTGAAGCTGATGAACGGCGGCCGCAAGAAGTGGGAGCTCGAGGGCCGGGAGCTGACGCAGGATCCGCCGAAGGTCGTGGCGGGGTCGGGCTACAAGGTCAAGGGCGCGAACGACGACATCCGCGCGTTCCGCGACTGGGTGCGCGATGAGGTGGTCGGCAACAAGTCCTACGGGCTCGTCGACGTGCGCTCGCCCGAGGAGTTCCGCGGCGAGCTGCTCGCGCCTCCGCACCTGCCGCAGGAGCAGGCGCAGAAGCCTGGGCACATCCCCGGCGCTGCAAACATCCCGTGGTCGAAGTCGGTCGATCCCGAGTCGGGGGCGTTCCTGTCGACCGAGAAGCTCAAGGAGCTCTACGAAGGGGAGGGGATCACCCCCGACCGGAACATCGTTGCGTACTGCCGCATCGGCGAGCGCAGCGCGCACACGTGGTTCGTTCTCCACGAGCTACTCGGCTACTCCAACGTCCGCAACTACGACGGCTCCTGGACCGAATGGGGTTCGCTGGTCGGCGTACCGATCGAGCGCTAGTTCCACGCCCGCGCAACGTCCGGGCCGGGCGCTTCGCGCCCGGCCCCTCTCTTTTCTACTGATTCCTCCCGAGACCGGCTCGTCTGCTTCCTCTGGTTGCGCAGGAATCGGCGGTTCAGGGGTAAAAACCCATCTTGAGGGCATGCCTTGGCCCTTCCGCTGACACAGGGGGAGGTGGACGTTTCCCGGGCCGGGTGAGTCCGTGACGGCGATCGCATGGCTCTGTGATCGGAGGTGGCGCTTCATGGTTGATTCAAGCAACGCGCGGCGCGTGCTTGCCCTGGTCGTCCTGACGCTCTCCCTGGTGGCGATGGTGGCCGCCCCGGCGAGCGCGGGACCTCGGGTCTTCTGCGTCGCGAACGGCAACGTGGTGATCGACGGCGAACCAGGGGCGTGGGATTGGACCGTCGGCGGTGCCGGTCCGTGCCTTAGCGGCACGCTCCGCGGCAACTACAACGTGGTCTTTAGCGGCACGGGGACGTCTGACTCGCTCGGTCTGTGCGACGGGCTGGTCGTCAGGAACCTCAACATCGACGTCAAACTCACGGTGAGCAACCTCAGGACCGGTGAGGTCTACAACGTGACGGAGAAGTGGCGTGCGCCGTTGACCACATTCCCCATCGCTACCCCATTCCTTATCAGCGGCGGGGGCGAGTCGGGACTCGGCGTTATCGCGACCCGGGTGCTCTTGAACTGCCCGCCGGGTGGGGCGAGCGTCGCGACCTTCGCATTCACGACGACGACCTAACGGTCACTCGTTGAGACACGAGGGCCGGGCTCTGCCCGGCCCTCGACTTCTGCGCCCCGAGCTCGCTCCGGTTCTCCGGGCGCCGTCGGGCAGAAACCGCAGGTAGCGGGCGTTGTAAAGACTGAGTGACGGGTTCTCAGGGTTGAATCCGCCTGTTAGACTAGGAATTGCCGAAATCCTAGCTGGGGAGTGCTGCGCTCATGGCCGTAAAGCCGCAAGATCTGGACCTCGGGAAGGGCTACCAATACGGGTGGCACGACGAGTCCACGTCGATCAACGAGCCCGAAAGGGGCTTGTCGGAAGACGTCGTCGCGGGCATCTCCAAGCTCAAGGGTGAGCCCGAGTGGATGCTGAAGAAGCGGCTCAAGGCGTACCGCCACTTCATGGACCGTCCGATGCCCTCCTGGGGCGGCGACCTCTCCGAGATCGACTTCGACAACATCTACTACTACATCAAGCCCACTGAGGGTCAGGTGAAGTCCTGGGACGAGCTCCCGGACGACATCAAGAACACCTACGTGAAGCTCGGCATCCCCGAGGCCGAGCGCGAGTTCCTCGGCGGCGTCACCGCGCAGTACGAAAGCGAGACCGTCTACCACCAGGTCAAGAAGGAGCTCGACGACCTCGGCGTGATCTTCACCAGCATGGACGAAGGACTTCGCGAGCACGAGGACATCGTCAAGAAGTACTTCGGCACGGTCATCCCGGCGAACGACAACAAGTTCGCGGCGCTGAACAGCGCGGTGTGGTCGGGCGGCTCGTTCATCTACGTGCCGCCGAACACGAACGTTGACATCCCGCTGCAGGCATACTTCCGCATCAACCGCGAGAACATGGGCCAGTTCGAGCGCACGATGATCATCGTCGACGAGGGTTCGTACGTTCACTACGTCGAAGGCTGCTCCGCGCCGGTCTACACGACCGACTCGCTCCACAGCGCGGTCGTCGAGATCATCGTCCACAAGAACGCACGCTGCCGTTACACCACCATCCAAAACTGGTCTAACAACGTGTACAACCTCGTGACCAAGCGCGCGGTCGCGCACGAGAACGCGGTCATGGAGTGGGTGGACGGCAACATCGGCTCGAAGCTCACGATGAAGTACCCGTCCATCTACCTGGTGGGCGAAGGCGCGCGCGGCGAGGTGCTCTCGGTCGCGTTCGCAGGCGAAGGCCAGCACCAAGACGCCGGGGGGAAGATCGTGCACGCGGCGCCGCGGACGACCGGCCAGATCATCTCCAAGTCGGTCTCCGCGTTCGGCGGCCGCACGTCGTACCGTGGCCTGGTCCGGGTCGAGCCCGAGGCCGACCACGCCAAGACGTTCGTGCGCTGCGACGCGCTGATCCTCGACGAAGACTCCCGGTCGGACACCTACCCCTACAACGAGATCGAGGAAGAGACCGCGGCGGTCGGCCACGAGGCGAGCGTCTCGAAGGTCGGCGAAGACCAGCTCTTCTACCTGATGTCGCGGGGCATCTCCGAGCAGGAGGCCATGGGCATGATCGTGAACGGCTTCATCGAGCCGATCACGAAGGAGCTGCCCATGGAGTACGCGGTCGAGCTCACGCGCCTCATCCAGCTCCAGATGGAAGGTGCGGTCGGCTAACAGTGGCCACCGGCTCCTTCGACGCCGCGGCGGCACGCGCGCTCGGCGAGCGTAACGGCGACCCCGACTGGCTGGTCCAGCGAAGACTCCAGTCGCTCGAGCGCTTCGAGGCGCTGCCGTGGCCCGACCCCAAGGACGAGGCCTGGCGCTACACCGACCTCAAGGACTTCGATCTCGCCGGGTTCGATCCGCTCCCGGCTCCGCACGCCGCGGCTCCGACGTTGGACGACGTCCCCGACGACGTGCTCGCGGCCGTCGGCGAGGTGGGGGAGCGAGCGGGGCTCGCGTTCCAGGTCGACGCCGACGTCGTGCACATGACGCTCGATCCCGCGCTGGCTTCGAAGGGTGTGGTCTTCGGCACGATCGGCGACACGGCCGCGGCGTATCCGGATCCGGTCCGCGACGCGTTGGGGCACGCGGGCGTCAGCCCGAGCGAGGAGAAGTTCTCCACGCTGGGCGGCGCGTTCGCATCGGGCGGCACCTACCTCTACGTCCCGAGAGGCGTCTCCATAGACGTTCCGCTGCAGGCGTTCCGCTGGATCTCGCGTTCCGGGATCGCGGTCTTCCCGCGCACGGTTGTCGTCACCGAGGAAGGCGCGAGCGTCACCTACATCGACCACTACCGCTCTGCAGAGCTGGACGGCCCCGCTCTCTCGGCCGGGATCGTCGAGCTCTACGCGCACCAGAACTCGCACATCTCGTACCTGGCGGTTCAGGATTGGGGCCCGAGGGTGTGGCACTTCAACGTGCAGCGGGCGATCGTCCAGCGGGACGCGACCCTGCGCAGCCTGGCCGCAACGCTCGGAGGCACGCTGTCGCGCTCGGTCGTCGAGTCGATCCTCGACGGGCCGGGGGCGCACTCCGAGATGCTCGGCGTCTACTTCTCCGATTCCGATCAGCATTTCGATCACCGCTCATTGCAGGAGCATCGCGCCCCCAACACCTCGAGTGACCTCTATTACAAGGGCGCACTCAAGGGACGCTCGCGCGCCGTGTATTCGGGCCTCATCCACATCGCGAAGGAAGCGCAGAAGGTCGACTCCTGGCAGGCGAACCGCAACCTGATCCTGTCGAGCGAAGCGAAAGCCGATTCCACTCCCTACCTCGAGATCGAGGCGAACGACGTACGATGCGCTCACGGCGTCTCGGTGGGACCGCCCGACGAGGACCAGGTCTTCTATCTCGAGTCCCGCGGACTCCACCACAACGAGGCGGAGCACCTCATCGTCGCCGGTTTCTTCCAGGAGATCCTGGACCGCGTCCGCGTTCCGGAGGTCCGGGCGATGCTGGAGCGCGCGGTCGAGCACGAGCTGGCGCTCGAGGACCAACGCGCATGAACGAGGGGCAGACGCTGATCCGCCTCTGCAGAGCGGACGAGCTTCCACTCAACGAAGCGCGGCGCTTCGACGTCAACGGCAAGCGCATCGCGCTTTACCATCTCCCCGCGGGCTTCTTTGCGACCGACGACACCTGCTCGCACGCGGAGTCTTCTCTGTCCGAGGGGTTCATCGAGGACGGCACGGTGGAATGTGCCGAGCACGGTGCGGTGTTCGATATCACGACCGGAGAGCCGCAGACGCTTCCGGCGACCAAGCCGGTGAACGTGTATCGCGTCGTGACCGAAGGTGAAGAATTGTTCCTGGAGGATCGAAATGAGTGAGACGAACACCGCAACCAAAGAGCGCGAAAGCGCGACCCCTAAGGGCGAAGAGCTCCTCGTCGTCGACAACCTGCACGCCGGGGTCGAAGGGCGCGATGCGATCCTCAAGGGGATCTCGCTGACCGTGCGTCGCGGCGAAGTGCACGCGATCATGGGCCCGAACGGCTCCGGGAAGAGCACGCTCTCGTACGTGCTCATGGGCAAGCCCGGGTACAGGGTCACGAAAGGCCGCGTGCTGCTCAAGGGCGAGGACATCCTGCAGGTCGCGCCGGACGAGCGGGCGCGACGCGGGCTCTTCCTCGCGTTCCAGTACCCGCAGGAGATCCCCGGCGTCTCGATCGTCAACTTCCTTCGCACCGCACGTAACGCCTCGAAGAGCGAGGAGATGGCGCCGCTGGCGTTCCACAAGTTCCTCAAGGAGAAGATGGCGCTACTGGGCGTGAGCGACGAGATGGTTCGCCGGTATGTGAACCAGGGGTTCTCGGGCGGCGAGAAGAAGCGCAACGAGATCTTGCAGATGGCCGTCCTCGAGCCCGACGTGGCGGTGCTCGACGAGACCGACTCCGGCCTCGACATCGACGCGCTGCGGGCGGTCGCCGAAGGGATCGCGACCGTCGCGACGGAGAAGATGGGCGTCCTGCTCATCACGCACTACCAGCGGATCCTGAACTACATCACGCCGGACGTGGTTCACGTGCTGATCGACGGCCGGATCGTACAGAGCGGCGGGCCGGAACTGGCGACCGAGCTCGAGCAGAAGGGGTACGATTCCTTCCGGGAGGCGGCGGCGCCCGCGGCAGAAGACCGCGGACCGTTGCCGTGACGACGATGCTCGACCCTGCGATCGTCCGTAAGGACTTCCCTATCTTCGAGCGGCGCGTGCACGACGACAAGCCGCTGATCTATCTTGACAGCGCCAACACCTCGCAGAAGCCCCGCAAGGTCATCGACGCGCTGTCCGATTTCTACGAGCGGCACAACGCCAATATCCATCGGGCCGTTTACCAGCTCGCCGCCGAAGCCACCGAGCTCTACGAGGGCTCCCGCACAAAGATGGCCGCGTTCCTCGGCGCGCCTGAAGGTTCGCGCGAGATCGTCTTCACCAAGTCCTGCACCGAGGCGATCAACCTCGTCGCGTATGCCTGGGGCCGGGCGAACCTGCGCGAGGGAGACGAGATCGTCATCACCGAGATGGAGCACCACTCCAACCTCATCCCGTGGCAGATCGCGGCCCAGTCCTCGGGCGCGAAGATCGTCGCGTTCCCGATAACCGACGAGGGGTTCCTGGACCTCGACAAGATGGGCGAGGTCATCACCGACCGGACCAAGATCGTGTGCGTCACCGGGATGTCCAACGTGCTCGGGACGATCAATCCCGTGGGAAAGGTCGCCGAGGCGGCTCACACCGTGGGAGCAGTGGTTCTCGTCGACGGCGCCCAGCGGACCCCGCACCTTGCAACCAACGTCGCCGAGCTCGGCGCCGACTTCTACACGTTCACCGGTCACAAGATGTGCGGTCCGACCGGCTCGGGCGGTCTTTGGGCGCGCGCCGAGTTGCTCGAAGCCATGCCGCCATTCCTCGGCGGGGGAGAGATGATCCTCGAGGTGTGGCTCGACCGGGCGACATACAACGAGATCCCGCACAAGTTCGAGGCCGGCACGCAGCCGTTCGCGCAGATGGTCGGGCTCGGTGCGGCGGTCGACTACCTCAACGAGCTCGGCATGGATGCTATCCGGCGCCACGAGGTCGAGATCGTCGGCTACGCGCTCCAGCAGCTCTCGCAGATCGAAGGGCTGAAGATCCACGGCCCGATGGATCCCGAGGCGCGAGGCGGCGTCGTGTCGTTCTGGCTCGACGACGTCCACCCGCACGACCTCGCGACGATCGTCGACACCGAGGGCGTGTGCGTCCGGGCCGGCCACCACTGCGCGCAGGTCCTGATGCGGCGCCTGAACGTTCCGGCGACGACCCGCGCCTCGTTCTACGTGTACAACACGAACGAGGACGTGGACGCGCTCGTGGCCGCAGTCGGTATGGCGCGGGAACGGATGGCGACCGGCTTGCCGTTCTAGCGTCGGACCCCGCGCCAGACCGCAGGCCGCCAGTTCCGATCGAGCAGATTCCCGTGATCCCCGCGATGCCGTCGCGTTCCGACGCGCGCGCTGCTCCGAACTGTTGTTCTTGCGATGATGGTGGTCGCTGTACAGCCATTTTCAACGCAAGAAGGTGTCGATGCGACGCTGGGCCGCTGGGCCGCAGCACGATACGGCTTAATCACGCGAGCCGACGCTGTGCGCTTCGGCGCAACGCGAGCAATGATCCGATGGCGTCTCGCGAACGGTCGTTGGGAGGAGCCATACAGCGGCGTCTATCGCCTGGTCGGCTCTCCGACAACGTGGCGACAACAGCTTCTCGCTGTCTGTCTGTCGAGCGGCAACGCTGCTATCGCTTCGCACCGAGCCGCGGGTCGGCTCGTGCGGCTGGCGGGCGTGGAATCGAAGGTGCTCGAGATCACCGTCCCGAGAAGGAGGCGTCGGGTACGGAAGGGCATCGTGATTCACGAGGCGGTGCTCCTTCCAAGTGTCGATGTGGCCGTGGTCGATGCGATACCGGTGACGACGGTGACCCGCACTCTGATCGACCTCGGCGCCGTCGTGTCTAAAGATGTGCTCGAGGAGGCGCTCGACGACGCACTTCGACGATCACTCACCTCGATCCGGCGGCTCCGCTGGCGACTTGATGCGCTCGCCAAGCCCGGCCGCCCCGGGATCGCTGCGATCCGCAGCCTTCTCGGCGCGCGCCAGCCCGGCCATGTCACCCCGAAGAGCACCCTCG
>JBKKCR010000004.1:0-13270 GCA_046712825.1 Actinomycetota bacterium
ACCTCAACCTCAAAGACGCGAAGGCGATGTCGGGCGCGGCCAGGCACCGGTTCCGCGAGGAGATGGCGATGCTGCCGGATACCCCCGACGAAAGGGTTGCGATGCTGATCTACGGCGACGGCGCCGAACACTACCCGGAGCACATCGAGCAGCTCGACAAGTTCTTCGGTGACGCATGATCCGCTTCGAGTCTCCCGAAGAGGTCGTGAAGCGGCTCGGTGAAACCGATTACCTCTCGGATGAATCGATCGCCACGGTCGTGTTCCTCGCCGACCGGCTCGGAAAACCCGTCCTGGTCGAAGGCCCGGCCGGCACCGGCAAGACGGAGCTGGCCAAGGCGGTGGCGACTTCGCTCGGCGCGAACCTGATCCGCCTGCAGTGCTACGAGGGCGTGGACGAGGCCAAGGCGCTCTACGAGTGGAACTACAAGAAGCAACTCCTGCGCATCCAAGCCGAAGGCGGCCGCGAGCAGTCCTGGGAAGAGGTCGAGACGAACATATTCTCCGAGGACTTCCTGCTCGAGCGTCCGCTGCTCGCCGCGATCCGCACCGCCGAGCCGACCGTGCTCTTGGTCGACGAGATCGACAAGACCGACTTCGAGTTCGAGGGGCTGCTGCTGGAGCTTCTTTCGGACTTCCAGGTGACCATCCCGGAGATGGGGACGGTCGTCGCGAAGCAGATCCCGTTCGTTTTCCTGACTTCCAACAACACGCGGGAGCTGTCCGAGGCGCTGAAGCGCCGGTGCCTGTATCTCTACTTGGACTACCCCGATCTCGAGCGCGAGAAGGCGATCGTGCTCACGCGCGTGCCCGAGGTTCCGGAGATGCTCGCCGACCAGATCGTGCGGCTCGTGCGCTCGATGCGGACCATGGAGCTCAAGAAGGCACCGTCGATCGCGGAGACGCTCGACTGGGCTCGCACGCTGCTCCATCTGGGCGTGACCGAGATGGACGAGGACGTCGCTCGCCGTACGCTCAGTGTGCTCCTCAAGTTCCAGACCGACATCGAGAAGGTCGGCGGCCACCTCAAGATCCAACCGGACCCGAGGAACAACTAGCACTCGGTCGCGACGATCAACGCGATCCGGGCGCGCCGGGCCGCGCCGGAGGGATCGACGTGGTAGGCGTGTGTCAATGGCGACGCTTTCCGTCGGGAATCACACACGAGCCCTGGTCGACCAACGCATCGAGCGACTTGCGCATCGACAGCATGGCCTGGTGACGCGAGCGCAAGCTCTTCGCTGAGGCGCCTCGGAACGAGCGATCCAGCGACGCGTTCGTGTTGGACGTTGGGAGGCGATGTATCCGGGCGTGTACCGACTCGCGGGCGCACCTCGAACTTGGGGACAGGGCGCGCTTGCGGTGTCTCTCCACTTCGGTGAGGGAGCGGCCATGTCGTATCGATCCGCAGCGTTCATGCGAGGACTCGGTCGTTTCTCTGAGGCGCCTATCGAGGTGACGGTGCGGAGGAACCGAAATCGGCGGATCGGACGACACGTGGTTGTCCACTCGACGGCTGACGGCATGCGGCCTGAGGACATCACGACGATCGACGGGATCCCCGTGACCACGCCTGCTCGAACCATTCTCGACCTCTTGACGGTAGAGCCCGAAATTGTCGTTGAGCGCTGTCTCGACGACGCGTTGCGTCGTCGTCTGGTCACCGTGCCATCCCTCGATTCATGGCTGCAAGACCCACGTCGGCAAAGACACCGCGGCTGGCACGCGATGCGGCGGCTCGTCGACACGCGCCTCGCCGACGGTCTCACCGAAAGCCCGCTCGAGAGCGACATGCTGAACCTGCTGAAGGACAGAGATATGCCGATGCCTAAGCTCCAGTACGAGGTCTGGCAGTGGGAGCGGTTCATCGCCCGCCTCGACTTCGCGTACCCCGAGCAGCGCGTCGCCATCGAGGTCGACGGCTTCCGGTACCACGATGGCAGACAGGCGTTCGATGCGGATCGAGCCCGAAGCAACGAGATCCAGGCGATGGGCTGGCTGGTCTTGCGCATCACGTCCAAGCATCTCGAAGAGGATCCTGACGGTGTCGTCGCGTGGGTGCGCCGGGCGCTCAGCCGGTACTCTTGACCCATGCTGACTCGCCTGCTCGACTTCACGCACGCGCTGCGGAATGCGGGCGTGCCGGTGGCGGCGAGCGAGAACATCGACGCGCTCCGCGCGCTCGGCCACATACCGTTCGAGGACCGCGAGGCTTTCCGGGCCGCGCTCGCCACGACGATGGTCAAGAGCGAAGCGCACATGCAGGCGTTCGACGTGCTGTTCGAGCTGTACTTCGGAGCCGGGCCCAACCCCGAGGCGACCGACGCGCGCGACGCGCAAGACCCCGAGACTGGCCCGGAGGAGTATCTCGAAGAGCTCTTCCGCACGCTGCTGGCGGGCGACGGATCCGCGATGCGAGACCTGGCCCGGCGGGCCGTCGCGCAGTTCGGCCGTGTGGAGTCGCAGCAGGGGGGCAGCCCGTACTTCCAGTACCGCGTGTTCCGCGTGGTCGACCTCGACGCGATGATGCGCCGCCTCATGGACGAGCTGTCCGGCCGCGACGATCTCACCGTCCTCGAGCGTCAGATGTGGCAGGACGAGTTCGAGGCGCGCGTTAAGGCCTTCCGCGAGGAGATCGACGCCGAGGTGCGCCGCCGCCTCGCCGAGCACCGCGGGCCCGAGGCCGTCGCCCGGCACAGCGTCCGCCCGCTGCCCGAGGACCTCGAGTTCGTGCGCGCCACCCGCGACGAGATCGCGCAGCTGCGCCGCGCGATCCGCCCGCTCGCGCGCAAGCTCGCGACGCGGCTCGCGATGCGCCGCAAGCACCAGCGCCGCGGCCGGCTGGACGTTCGCAAGACGGTACGGCGCTCCTTGTCGACCGGCGGCGTGCCGTTCGACACCCGGTACCGGAACAAGACCCCGCACCGGCCGGAGCTGTTCGTCCTGTGCGATATCTCGGGGTCAGTGTCGGCGTTCGCGCGATTCACGCTGATGTTCGTTCACGCCTTCCAGGCGCAGTTCTCCCGCGTCCGCTCGTTCGTATTCGTCGACACGCTCGACGAGGTGACGCACTTCTTCGAGCACGAGGACTTCGTCGACGCCGTCGAGAAGATGCAGGCGGAGGCGAACGTCGTCTGGCTCGACGGCCACTCCGACTACGGCACCTCTCTGGAGAAGTTCTGGGAGCGCTACGGCGAGTCGGTCGGTCCGCGCGCGAGCGTGCTCGTGCTCGGGGACGCGCGTAACAACTACCGTGCGTCGTCCGCGTGGGTGCTCAAAGCGCTGAAGCAGAGGGCCCGGCGCGTGTACTGGCTCAACCCCGAGCCGGTCCGCTACTGGGACACCGGCGACTCGATCTCCTCCGAGTACGCCCGATACGCGGACGGGATGATCGAGGTCCGGAACCTCCGCCAGCTCGAGGAGTTCATCTCCCGGGTCGTGTAGGAGCCGCTCGACCGACCGCCATGACTTTCTCTACCAGTTGGTAGATAATCCAGCTCATGTTCTACCGGGCGTGGTGGGTCTTCCTCTCGCCGATCATCCGCCTCTACTGGCGGATCCGGGTCGTCGGCCGCGAGAACCTGCCGCGGCGGGGCGGCGTGATCCTCGCGTCCAATCACCAGTCGGGGCTCGACCCGGTCGTGGTCGGGGGGATCGTCAACCGGCCGATCTACTGGCTCGCCAAGATCGAGTACGTCGTGACACCGAAGGTCGCCTGGTTCTTCAAGAGCGTCGGGGTGATCCCGGTTAACCGCGACGCGCCCGAGCACGTCGCCATCGAGCGAGCAGCCGAGACCGTCCGATGCGGCAACATCTTCGGCATCTACCCTGAGGGAACGCGCAGCCCGGATGGACGGGTTTATCGCGGCTACACAGGCGTCGCGCGCATCGCCGCGATGAGCGGCGCGCAGGTCGTGCCGTGCGGTGTTCTTAACACCCGTGAGGCGCTCCCCAAGGGCAAGATCATGGCCCGGCCGCTGAAGTGCGAGGTTCGGTTCGGGCCCGCCCTCTACTTCAAGATCGGGACCGGCGAGGATCCCCACGAGGCGTACCGTCGCTTCACCGACGAGGTTATGGAGGCGATCGCCTCCCTCATCGGCAAGGAGCTCGTTCCCGACCGCTACTCACGCGAGCCCCGGCGCGCCGCCGGCTAGCGTTTCCACACCGAAAGCGAACGGGCGCCCGAAGGGCGCCCGTTCGAGTTTCGTGACTGCTTACTTGTTCAATCGGAACTGCGAGTACTTCGTGTCCATCCGCGCGTCCTGACCCGGCGTGAACTCGAACATGCACGCGTCGTCCGAGTAATCCATGAAGTTGTGGATCGGGTCGTTTCCCGCTTGAAGGAGGCAGGTGTTGCGGCCGATGGGACAGCCGAACGCCGGGGATTGCTCGGCCGGGGTGTCCGCCACTTGGTCACCAGTGTTGCTACAACCGCCCTGGAAGGTGTGGTACAGGCCCATCCAGTGGCCGACCTCGTGGGTCGCGGTGTCGCCCTCGCCGTACGGAGCCTGACCACCGGGGACGGAGTCGTTAGCGATCACGATGCCGTCCTTCTTGTTGGTCTTGCTCTGGTTGTTCGGGAAGGTCGCCCACCCGAGCAACGAACCGTCATTGATCCCGGTGTAGATGTTGAGGTCGTCTGCGCTTCCGACGCGCAGCGTTGTCTTCATCGCGGTCTCGGCCGCCGAGCCCGGCGTCGCGCGGTACCACTGAGCGTTGAGCGTGTGGGTGGTCTGAGCCAGCGTGAAGGTCCAGCTCTCGCCGGCACCGATTGCACTGAAGTTGAACGCTGCGTTCAGGACGGCGATCTGCTGTGCGATAACGGAGTCGGAGATGTTGCCCGCACCGTTGCTGTCCTGGATCACATGGAAGTAGACGGGGATGTTGCCACCCTGCACGCCGCCGCCGGGCGGAGGCGGAGGTTCGCGACCCGAGGTGGCAGAGGGCGCTACTGAGTTCGGGTCCTTCGCCGTATCCTTCGCACCCTTCCGGATACGAAGGTCGGTCTCTTCATGGCCCTCCGAAACCGCGTCGGAGTGAACCTCCGACGGATCGCAGAGGCGATCGGCGCCGATCGCTGCAACGGCTTTGTCCAACGCCGAAAGATTGGAAGCGCTCGCGCCGCCCGGTAGGACCATAGCTGCGAGTGCGATGACGGACAGCAGAACGCGAACGCGTGAGCGCATCCGATCTCCCCCTTCTTCCCCTGCCGCTAAGAGCGGCGCTCGATCCGGTTCAGTCACGGTATGCGGAGGGTTCTACGCCGTCAACCACCGTACGACCTAGATCTCGGCCAATACTTCGCTCAAACGGGCCAGTACCGTTTCGACGATTTCGTCGGAAATATCCAGAGCCGGTTCGATCCGGATCGTCGTCGCGGAAATCTGGGTCCCGGCGACGAGAACGCCCCGCCGGAAGAGTCCGGCGGCCACGCGATACCCGATCTCGTGATCGGGGAACACGAGCCCGA
The DNA here is from genome assembly GCA_046712825.1 of Actinomycetota bacterium. Lineage (GTDB taxonomy): Bacteria > Actinomycetota > AC-67 > AC-67 > AC-67 > DATFGK01. The sequence continues at coordinate 5,470 of JBKKCR010000004.1, forward strand.
TCAACAGACCGCGACCACGGATGTCCACGAGGACGTCCGGGTAGCGCGCGCGAAGCTCGCGAAGTCCGGCCGTGAAACGTTCGCCCTGTTTCGCGGCTTTCTCCCACAGGCGCTCGCGAAGGGTCACGTGGATCGACGCGATGGATGCTGCACACGCGAGCGGATTCCCGCCGAAGGTCGATGTGTGGAGGAAGGGGTTCGCCTCGAGCGATTTCCACACGTGCGGGCGTCCCATGAACGCGCCGACCGGCATGACCCCACCACCGAGTGATTTCGCCACGGCGATGATGTCGGGTACGACCCCCCAGTGATCGACGGCCCAGAGCGCCCCCGTGCGTCCGAGACCGGTCTGCACCTCGTCGGCGACGAGCAGCACGTTGTAGCGGTCGCACAGCTCGCGCAGGGCCGGCCAGTACTCGTCCGGCGGGACGACGGCGCCGGCTTCGCCTTGGATCGGCTCCATCACGACGGCGGCGATCTCGTCCCCGTGATACTTGAGGACGGACTCGACCGCTCCGGCATCGCCGAATGGGACGCGGTGGATGCCGTCGAGTAGCGGCTCGACCGGCTCGCGGAACTGCGGCTTGCCCATAAGCGACAAGGCGCCGAGGGTCTTTCCGTGGAACGCGGCCTCGGCGCAGACGAAGCCCTTGCGTCCGGAGGCCACCCGAGCCACCTTCATCGCGCCCTCCATCGCCTCCGTGCCGGAGTTGCACACGAACGCGTTGGAGATGTCGCCGGGGGCGATGTCGGCGAGCAAGCGGCAGAGCATCGCGCGGACCGGGTCGAGCAGCTCCTGCGTCGGCAGCGGGTTGCGCCGGAGCTGCGCGGTAACTGCGGCGATGACCTCCGGATGGCGGATGCCGAGGTTGTAGATCCCGTACCCGCCCAGGCAGTCGATCCACTCGCGACCGTGGAGGTCGCGGACCGTGGTTCCCTCGCCGGTCCACTCGATCGCGGCGAAGTCGCCCGCCTCGGTGACGGCCTTGCGGTACCGGACCAGGCCCGGCGTGTAGTGGGCGTCGTAGTCCTCGACGGTGCGTTTCGCGATGATGTCCCGTGCGGCCTCGTCGGGGTCCGGCCCCATGATCAGGCCGAGCATCTCCTGGGACTCCTCGAAAGCGCGACGGAGGTCTTTGGGGTCCATGAGCCCAGGCTACCAGCGGTTCCGCGTCCTACACGGCGTACGCAAGCGCACGAGCATCGGATTGGGGGGTTCACGTAGGATTCCGGCGACTTCGCCCCGGCGGTCCCCACGCCGGCCGCACCCAGGGTCTCGAAAGGAGCACGGATGCGCCGCTTCGCACATGCCCTCGCCCTCGTCGCCACGCTGGCCCTCCTGGCATCCGCCTGCGCCAGCGACAAGGACACCGGCTTGCCGGTCGGTCCGACGGAGGCGCCTTCGGCCGCCGTCTGCACCGGCAAGATCGAGATGAACGATGAGCTCAAGTTCGTGCCCGAGAACTGCACGATCAAGGTCGGCGCGACCGTAACCTGGACCACGGTCGGCGCCGCGCCGCACACGGCGACTTCAGAACCGGCCGCGCCGGTGAAGTTCGATTCCCAGCAGGTCGACTCGGGGGAGAGCTTCGACTTCAAGTTCGAGACGGCGGGCCAGGTTCCGTACTACTGCAAGTTGCACGCCTCACCGGGCAGTCGCGCCGGCATGATCGGCACGATCACCGTGGAGGCGTAAGCCCGATGCGCCGGCTCGCGCGCGCCTTCGCACTCATCGTCGTACTGGGCCTCGTCGCGGCCGCGTGCGGAGGCGACGACGACACAGGCTTGCCTTCGATCAACCCGACGAGCACACCCGCGGATCATGTGTCGGTCGTCGACAGCGCGTTCGAACCGAAGAGCTCCGAGATCGCCATCAATACGGAGGCCATGTGGGCCCAGACCGGATCGCTCCCCCACTCGGTGACCGCAGACGACGGCTCTTTCAACTCACACCCCGCGTGTTCTGCAAGTGACACGTCCCAGTGCATGAAGACGGGCAACGAGTTCAAGCACACGTTCACCAAGACCGGGACGTACCCGTACTACTGCGTGATCCATGGCGGCAAGGGCGGCAGCGGTATGTCGGGCGTCATCATCGTCAAGTGATGCGTCTGAGCGGTGTTGTCGTCGCGGTGACGATGGCGCTGCTCGCGACCGCGTGTGGTGCGGATGAGCCGGGACTCATCGTCCAACCGACGAGCACGACGGGCACGCCGCCGACGAGCGCACCGACGACGTCCGGGCCGTCGAGGACGGGACGGACGGTCGACGTCATCGACAACGCGTTCGTGCCTCCCGAGCTGACGGTCACGGTCGGAACCGAAGTGATCTGGAACTACGTCGGTCCCGATGCGCCCCACACGGTGACCGCTACGAACGGATCGTTCGATTCCAACCCGGAGTGCGACACGACCAAACTCGATCAGTGCCTGAACGCGGTTGGGGAAAGTTTCCGCCATACGTTCCCAACGGCAGACTCCTTCACATACAGCTGCAAGATCCACGGCGAGCTCATGAGCGGCACGATCATCATCGAATGACCGACATCATCGAGCAGTGCCGCACGACCCTCCTTGGGGGTGGTGGAGCCATTACGCCCGACGATGCGCGCGCTCTGGTCGATCTCCCGGACGAACGGCTGCCCGACCTGATCGCGCTCGCTCACCAAATTCGACTCGCCCACGCCGGGCCCGAGGTCGAGGTTGAGTCGATCCTCTCCGCGAAGACCGGCGGTTGCCCGGAGGATTGCCACTTCTGCTCGCAGTCCGGACGTTTCGAAACGACCGTCCGACCCGAGCCGTTCCTGCCGACCGTGGACATCGTCGAAGCGGCACGTCGTAGCCAGGCGTCGGGCGCGACCGAGTTCTGCATCGTGCTCGCGATACGCGGCCCGGACGATCACGTCATGGAGCGCACGCTCGAGGCGGTGGCCGCCATCCGCGAGCAGACGAGCATGCAGGTCGCGTGCTCGCTGGGGATCCTGACCCGAGACCAAGCGGTTACCCTGGCCGACGCGGGCGTGCACCGGTACAACCACAACCTCGAGACGGCCCGGTCCTTCTTCCCGAGCATCGCCACGACCCACACCTGGGACGAGCGATACGAGACCTGCCGGCTCGTCCAGGAGGTCGGGATGGAGCTGTGCTCGGGCGGGATCATGGGGATGGGGGAGTCCTGGGACCAGCGCATCGAGTTCGCCTTCCAGCTCCGCGACCTGTCCCCCTGTGAGATCCCCCTGAACTTCCTGAACCCGCGGCCGGGGACACCGCTCGCCGACCGTCCGGCCCTCGGCCCGCTCGAGGCCCTCAAGTGCATCGCCCTGTTCCGGCTGATCCATCCCGCCGTTCTTCTCCGCTACGCCGGCGGACGCGAGGTCACGCTCCGCGAGCTCCAAGCCACGGGGATGCTCGCCGGGATCAATGCGCTGATCGTCGGAAACTACCTGACGACGCTCGGACGCTCTCCGGAGCAGGACCTGGCCATGCTCGCCGACCTCGGGATGCCCGTGAAGGGGCAAAGCTGAGAAGCGTGTGGCCGCGACCGAAGACCGATTCTGCGTTCGGTGTGGTCGCGAGCTCGCCGCTCCTCGGCCAGAGCGGAGCGAGCAACACCTCGCGTGCGTGAGCGCGCTCGCCCTCGAGCCACCGAGATTCTGTGGGAACTGCGGGAGGAAGCTCCGCGTCCAAGTGTTACCGGACGGTTTCCGCGCGAATTGTTCCATCCACGGCGACGTGATGTTTCCCACGTGAAGTTTCTTGGGTTCGACTCTTGGGGAAAGGAGCCCATCGTCGTAAGATTGACCGATCTCGCGGTGGAGGGGTCTGTGGTGTACCAGGGGAGCACCAGCACCCGGGCCCGAAAGGGGAGCGAATGAGCCTCACGTGTCCCGTCTGTACGGACGTCGACATCCTCGCGACTCGCTCTGACGACGCGATCGACATCTGCCTTTGTCTGTCGTGTCGCGCAACATGGGTTGATCGTGGTGAAGGACCCGAGGACATCCAGCCCCATCGCGTTCGACGCGTTCCGATCACCGGGCCGCGCCTCGATCGCGCGCTCGGCTAGCTCGAAACAGCAGGTCTTCCCCCTGTAAACCCTTCCCTTTCCTTGGTGCACGTCGCCCTGAGCACCCGGCGTTAGACTGCGTCACGGATGGCGATCTCCGGACGCCCGGCCGTCGGCGTCATGGGCGGCACTTTCAACCCGATCCACATCGGTCACCTCGTCACCGCCGAGGAGGCTCTGTTCGCGTTCGGGCTCCGTGAGGTCATCTTCGTCCCCGCGGGCCGGCCGTGGCAGAAAGAGGGCGTAGACGTCGCCGAGTCCGAGCATCGGTACCTGATGACGGTGATCGCGACCGCCCCGAACTCGCATTTCCAGGTTTCGCGGATCGAGATCGATCGCACCGGGCCGACCTACACGGTCGAGACCCTGCGAGGGCTGCGAGAACAGCTCGGTGACGTCGAGCTGTACTTCATCACCGGGGCCGACGCGATCCTTCAGATCCTGACCTGGAAGGATCCCAAGGAGGTTCTCAGCGAGGCGAGGTTCATCGCCGCCACCCGGCCCGGCTACGACCTGGACCGCCTCGAGAAGGAGCTGCCGGAGGGGTTCGGGGATCGCGTTCACATCCTCGAGATCCCGGCCCTGGCGATCTCCTCGACCGACGTGCGGCGCCGCGTGCGGGAGAGGCGGCCGGTGCGCTACCTGCTCCCCGAGGGCGTCGCCCGGTACATCGAGAAGAACGACCTGTACTCGGGCCTGCAAGGCTCGGGCGGAAAGTCGCCGGCCCATGACTGACACGCTGCCTCGCGTCGAGCCGCGAACCCGCCAGGAGCGCCGGAGGCGTCGCGCCCTGCGCCGTCGCCTGGGCATCGGGTCCGCCATCGCGGCACCCATGATCGTTCTGCTCGTAGTGATCCTCGCGCAACTCGGGAATGACCCGCGGCCGACACCGATCCCGGTGGGTGGATCCGCGGAGGGCGACCAGGTTACGTACCTGCTCGTCGGAACCCGCGCGAACGACACGACCGGCGGCGCCGACTGGCTCACGCTGCTCGCGGTCGACCGCGGGGGCACCGATCCGCTCACGTTGTTCGTTCCGGCCTCGACCCTCACCGAGATCCCCGGACACGGATTCGACGCGATCGGCAAGGCGATGGCACTCGGTCGCCTGCCGCTCCAGGAAGTCGCGGTGGAGAACCTGCTCGGCGCGAGCGTCGACCACACGATGGTGGTTTCGGAGCAGCTCGTCTCGCGCCTCGTCGACCTGGCGGATGGCATCGAGGTCGACGTCCCCGAGCGCCTGCTCGCGCCGTCGGGAACCGATCGCCTCGTCCCCGTCTTCGAGGCCGGACCGCAGCGCTTCGACGGTGCACGTGCCATCCGATACCTCCAGTACGAGGGCGAGAAGGACGACGAGCTTGCGCAAGCGGTCCGGTCGCAGCAGATCTGGGAGGGCTTGTACGCACGCTTCGAGGGAGAGCGCGCGGCCGACTTGAAGAGGATCGTCACCTCGCTCCTGACCGCCTCACCCGTCACGGATGCGCCGCCGGAGGATGCCGGCGCCTTCCTCGGCGCGTTCGCGGCCGCCGGCGAGGACGCCCGCACTTATCGGACGCTCCCCGTCCAGGCCGTGGGATCGGGAGGGCCGGAGGACGCGTTCCGCGTCGAGCAGACGCGGCTCGACGAGCTGGTCCGCACGCTGCTGGCCGGGTCATTGCCGCCGGCAGGTCCCGGACGCGGCGCCCGCGTTCAGGTGCTGAACGGCAACGGCGAGCCGGAGACCGGCCTCTCGGTCGCCGCCCTGCTCGTCCCGGCGGGTTTCCGCATCGCCGACACGGGGAATGCCAGGTCGTTCGACTTCAAGCGCACCAAGATCATCGTGTACCGGGAGACCGATTTGCCGATAGCGGTACGGATCCGCGACTTGCTCGGCCTCGGCGCGATCGAGATCAGCCGCACGCAGCAGACGATCGTGGACGTCACGGTCGTCGTGGGACGCGACTTCGTCGCACGGCATTCCTGAGTTGCCGCCCCGGGTTCCATCCACGAAGACGCTCGCGGTGAAGGCCGCTCGAGCGGCCGCCGACAAGAAGGCCTCCGACGTCGTCGTGCTCGAGGTGCGGGACCTCATCGTCATCACGGACTACTTCGTGATCGCTTCCGGGGCGACCGAGCGACAGGTTCGCACCATCGTGGACTCGGTCGAGAAAGCCCTCGCCGAGAAGGGCGTCAAGCCGCTCCGCCGGGAGGGCATGGAGCAAGGCCGGTGGGCGCTGCTCGACTTCGTCGACATCGTGGTGCACGTCTTCACGAGTGAGGAACGGGACTACTACGAGCTCGAGCGTCTCTGGAAGGACGCGCCGCGTTTGCGCTGGGAGGAACCGGTCCGAAGTGGCACCCGTCGGACACGGACCAAGCCCGACACGTCGGGATGAACCCCCACAGGGTAGCTTCAGTCGCTCAAGCGTCTTGAGGCTCCCGACGACAACACTGGAAGGGTGGGCGGTGACGTCCGTTCCATTTCCACACCTATGTTGGGAACTCGCGAAGGGCGCTGGCATGGCAGGCCGGTTCTATCGGCCGGCCTTCGCTCGGCCGTTTTCGCCGGGCCGATCGTCTCTGCGGTCGCCGTTTCCCTCCTGGTGGGATCGATCCTTCCCGCTACAGCCGGCACGGGTTCGCGTCTGCTCCGGTGGGCGGTTCTCCTCGTGGTTTCGACCGGCGTGCTGCTCGCGACCGATCGGCTCGCCCGGCGTCTGCTCCCGCTCGCCGTCCTGCTGAAGCTTTCGCTCGCGTTCCCCGACGACGCGCCATCCCGGCTCGCGGTGGCCCGCGCCGCGGCCAACTTGAAGGAGCTCGAGGAGCGCGTTCGTATCGCGCGCACGACCGGGTTCGACGAGGAACCTGGACGTGCCGCCGAGATGATCCTGTCGCTCGTTGCCGCCGTCGAGGCGCACGACCGTGCGACGCGCGGACACTCCGAGCGGGTTCGCGTGTACACCGATCTGATCGGCGAGCAGATGAAGCTCTACCCCGAGGACCGCGACCGTCTTCGCTGGGCTGCCATGGTTCACGACGTCGGCAAGCTCGAGGTGCCGCATTCGGTCCTGAACAAAGCGGGCCCGCTCGATCCGGGCGAGCTCGAGGTCGTACGCCGTCATCCCGAGGAAGGCGCTCGTATGACGGCGCCGCTCCACGAGTGGCTCGGCGAATGGGCGAACGCGATCGTCGAGCATCACGAGCGTTTCGACGGGCGCGGCTATCCGGCTGGTCACGGGGGATCCGCGATCTCGCTCGGAGCACGCATCGTCTCGGTCGCCGACGTGTACGAGACGATGACGGCGACACGTCCCTACCATCGGCCGAAGAGCCCGTCGAAGGCTCGCGAGGAGCTCGTTCGATGCGCGGGAACCCAGTTCGACCCTGCGGTCGTGAATGCGTTCCTTCAGGTTTCGGTACGGAAGCTGCGGTTGGTCAGCGGCCTCGGCGCGTGGCTCGCTCAGACGCCGCCCCTGCGCGGCCTTCGCGGCATCGCGACCGCGGCCAGACGAACCACTTCCGCCGCGACGGTTCTGGTCGTCGCGGTCCTCATGTCCGTCTCGGGGACACAGTCCCCCGTGGCGCCGCCCGCTCCGGTCGCACGCGACGCCGAGGTGTCGGCCGGGCATGCGCCGACGGCAACGTCGGGGATGACGCTCGAAGATCTGCTTCTTCGGTTCGACGCAGAAGGCTGAGCCGGGCCCCCGGGCCGGGCCGGGGCGCACACCCGACGGCGAAAGGGTTGTTGAAAACCCGG
>JBKKCR010000005.1:0-3639 GCA_046712825.1 Actinomycetota bacterium
TCTTTTCCGCCGGCGCCCGGACGCAAGGGCGGCTCGGCACGCTGATCCTCGAATGCTCGTCGTGCAAGCGCGAGTCACCCGTGCGCCTGCGCGAGCTGCCGCGGCTCGCGTTCCCGTTCTGGCTGACCGTGCCGCGTCGTTATCCGGCCTACATCAAATGCCCGGCCTGCGGCCGCCGGACCTGGCTGCGCCCGGCCTGGCGGATCTGACGCCCGGGCCTATCTCCGGCGTCCTCGGCGCCGTCTTCTGCGCTAGCCTCGCGGCACCGTGCCCGAGCCTCACGACATCGTCATCATCGGCGGAGGGATCGCCGGGCTCGCGTGCGCGCTCTCGACGCCGGAAGGCACGCGCGTCGCGGTCGTCGACAAGGGGGAGGCCGGCGCCGGCTCGAGCCCGCTGGCCCAGGGAGGGATCGCCGCGGCGGTCGGCTCGGTGGACTCGGTCGAGCTCCACGCGACCGACACGATCGCGGCCGGCGCCGGGCTGTGCGACGAGGCGATCGTGCGAGACATCTGCAGCGAAGGACCCGACGTCGTGGCGTGGCTGGAGAAGCTCGGATGCCGCTTCGACCGAGCGCCTGACGATTCGCTCGATCTGGCGCGCGAAGGCGGCCAGACGGTCGGGCGAAGCGTGCACGCCACCGACGCGACCGGCTTCGAGATCGTGCGCGCGTTGCGTGAGTCCGCGCGTGGGCGCGCGACCCGGATCCTCTCACGTGCCGTCGCGCTGCTCGTCGCGGACGGCCGCTGCGTGGGCGTCCTCACCGACGACGGTCCGGTGCTCGGGCGCGGCGTGCTGCTCGCGACCGGCGGCGCCGGAGCGCTCTGGGCCGCGACGACGAACGCGCCGGGCGCGACGGGAGACGGCATCGCTCTGGCGATGGCTGCGGGCGCGGAGCTTGCCGACCTAGAGTTCATGCAATTCCATCCCACGGCACTCGACGACGGAGAGCCCGGCCGCATGCTCCTCACCGAGGCTTTGCGCGGCGACGGGGCGACGCTGATCGACCAGCACGGCGAGCGGTTCGTGGACGAACTCGCTCCTCGCCACGTCGTGGCGAAGGCGATCCTCGAGAAAGGTCGTGTCTTCCTCGACTGCCGGAGCATCGTACGGATCGAGGAGCGTTTCCCAACTGTCATCGCCGGCGCACGATCGCGGGGCTTCGATCCGGTGACCCAGCCGCTCCCGGTCTCGCCTGCGGCGCATTACTTCATCGGCGGCGTTGCGGTCGACGCGGGTGGACGAACCAGCATCCCCGGCTTGTATGCGGCGGGGGAGTGCGCGGCGAGCGGCATGCACGGCGCGAACCGGATGGCCGGAAATTCCCTCCTGGAATCGGTGGTCCTCGGGCGACGCGCGGCCGAGATGGTCGACGACGAAAAGCCGCCGCCTGCTGGGGCGCCGCCGGAGCCACCGCCGGTCCGTCTCACCCCGCACGACGTGACCCTCCCGCGGCTCATGTGGGACGGCTGTGGCCCGTTCCGCGACGAGATACGCCTTCGTGGCCTCGTCGACGCACTCGAGCGCTTGCCGGTCTCGCTCCACCGGGATCTGTGCCTCGGTATCGCCGGCGCCGCCCGGGAGCGACGGGAGAGCCGTGGCGTGCACCAGCGAACCGACTTCCGCGATCCCGACCCGGCGCTGGCCCACCGCTCTATGCACAACGACCTGTTCGCAGAACCGGGTGAGTGATAGCTTCACCATCAAGATCGAGGCCGAGGGAGGGCGCGATGCCCGTACTCGTAACGATGCGTGGACCCGTCTCCGACTGGGACTCCTTCAAGGGTGCTCTGGACTGGTATGCGGGGGAAGACCGAGCCGCCGGGCTCCACTGGTCGCGCTCTTACCGGCAGGAAGGAGATCAGAACAACGTCCTCATCGTCGAAGAGTGGGACGACCACGACTCCTACCACAAGGCGTCCGACGAGTACGGCGAGGAGTTCGGCACCCGTTCCAAGGCGGACTTCAGCGCTTGGATCACCGAGGTGTGGACGCCCTCCGATGCGCCGACCGTCGAGAGCGATGGGGTTCGTAGCATGCTCGTCTGGATGACCGTGTCGCCTCCGGATTGGGACGCCTTCAAGGGCGCTTTGGCGTGGAGCGCCGGGATGGATCGGCCGAAGGGCCTGCACTCGAGCCAGACGTATCGGCGAGAAGGCGACCCGTCGCTCGTGCTGTATGTCGATGAGTGGGACAACCACGACGCGTTCCACGAAACGTCCGAGAAAGTCGGCGACGAGTTCAACAAGCGCGCGAAGACCGAGGGACTCGACTGGGAGACGTTCATCTGGGAGCCGTCGGGCGCGAAGGTGATCACCTAACTTTGGCGCCGATCCACTTCGGAGCCCTCGTCCCGCAAGGCTGGAAGGGCGAGTTCCAAGGACTGGACTCGCGCACGGCGTACCGCACCATGATCGAGACCGGGCAGCTCTGCGAGCGCGTCGGCTACGACTCGATCTGGCTCTACGACCACTTCCATAACATCCCGCCGCCGCCCATCGCGACGCCGGTGTTCGAGTGCTGGACGTCGATGATGGCGTTCGCCGAGCGGACCGAACGGGTTCTGCTCGGACAGATGGTGACGTGCACGCCGTACCGGAACGCTGCGTACCTCGCCAAGATCTCCGCGTGTGTGGACGTGGCTTCGAACGGACGGCTGCAGATGGGGGTCGGCGCCGGGTGGTACTGGGACGAATTCAACGCGTACGGCTACGGATTCCCCGAGCCGCGTGAACGGCTGGGCTACCTCGCGGATACGGTCGAGATCCTCAAACGGATGTGGTCGGACGAGAAGGCCACATACGAAGGGCGCTACGCGAGCGTGAAGGACGCGTTCTGCGATCCCAAGCCGCTCCAGTCGCCGCGTCCGCCGCTGTGGATCGGCGGTGGGGGAGAGAAGGTGACGCTGCGGATCGTGGCGCAGCACGCCGATTACGCGAACTTCAGCGGGAAGCCGCACGAATGGGAGCGCAAGCGCGACATCCTCTTCTCACACTGTGAGAAGGTCGGCAGAGATCCCGCGTCGATCCGCATGACGCTCCATCAAGACTGCTTGATCGGTAAGGACGAAGCCGATGTGCAGCGGCTCCTCGCGCAGTTCCCTTCGCTCTGGGGCGAGGCGGCGGAGTCGCGCCGGCAAGGCGGACTCATCGGGACGGTGCAAGAGGTGGTCGACAAGGTCGGCACCTACATCGGTCTCGGTGCGAGCGGCTTCGTCAACTGGTATCCGGACTATCCGGCGACCGACTCGGTGGAGCGGTTCGCGACCGAGGTCATGCCGCACTTCGAGCGCGGATGACCGTTTAGCGGTTGCGGCCCTCGCCGCGCCCGGCGCGGCGCGCGTCCGCGGGACCGACCCAGAAGGCGGCCGACGCTTGTGCGATCGGCTCGCCGTCTCCGTTCTTGATGACCGCGCGGGCCAGCGCCGTTCGGTGGCTCTTCGAGACGACCTCGGCCTCGCAGACAAGCTGCCCCTCGCGGACGGCGTGCAGGTAGTCGATCGAGCACGAGATCGTCGCGCAGGTCTCGCCGTCGGTTAGCAACGTCCAGATCGCCGAGCCCATGGTGGTGTCGGCGAGGCCGTACAGGACCGCCCCATGCACCGTCTTGGTGGGCGACATGTGTTCCGGTCCGATCGTG
>JBKKCR010000006.1:0-12615 GCA_046712825.1 Actinomycetota bacterium
GCGTGTCGAACGCCGCGGTGTTACGGAACGTGATCCCGTTCGACGCGTGGGGGACGAAGGCGAAAGCACCGGCCTGGCGGACGACCACTCCCTCGATCAACGAACCGCGCGATCCCTCCCCCGAACGGTGGAAGTGCAGCCCGTAGCGGCCCTTGATCGTGTCGCCGTCCTTCTGAGGGCCGACGTACCGAATGGCCGCGTTGCGCACCATCTGAGGCTTGGAGGACTTGATCCAGACGTGCGTGCGATGCGTTGCGTCCTGGCCTTCGATCCGCACGTTGCGCGTGAGGTTCACGACCTCTGCGCCGAAGGTGCTGCCCGCCTTCACCGTGACCTGGGGGTGCGGATAGGTCAACGCGGCGAAGCCAACGGTCAAGCCGCTCACGGAGGTGAGAGTCCGGATCTCGTGGTGAGTGGCGAATCCCGTCACGTTGGGGTTCTCGGTCGGCGAGATGAGCACCTCGTCGCCTGCCTTCCATCCGGCCGGTGCATCCTTCAAGGTCGCCGTCGTCGCGCCCTTGGCCAACGTCCCGGTCGCGCGCGTCCAAGCGAGCTTCGGGGTGCCGCTGAGGTCGAGGTTGCCCGCTCCCGTGACCCAAAGACCCTTGTCCGAGGCGAGCGGTACATCCCCGCCCCCGACGAAGCTCGACTCGGTGATGCCCGTGAACCGGATGACGTGCGTGAAGCCGGGGGCCGGCCACGAACGCAGCGTCCCCTCGACGATGAGGTTCCCGCCGAGGTCGATGGTCGTGTTCGCGCTCGGGTTCAGCTCGACCGTCTGGCCGGCCGCCACCGTGTACCCGGAGGGGAAGCTCTGCGTCCCCGACCAGATCGTCGTTCCCATGACGCGCGCGGATTCATCGAAGCGCATCGTCGTTTGGGCCCAAAGCCCTGCGGCGAGCAAGAGAGCGATCACGAAAGCAAGGGTGGGCGTGCTGCGCCCGTTCAAGCGGTTCGCCAGTGGCATCGTTGCCCCCATCGACTCGGCGTCATCACCGATACCTCGATGGGAAAATCGGGAACGAGCCGAATTATCTTGAGGCTCGAACCGGTCAACTTCAGGGGGTTTACGAAGCCCTGGACTTGGGTCCCCCGCGTGTAGTCATCGCGGCCGAACGCGCGGGAATCATCGAACGAGACGTTCGTCTCGTTCGAGCGAAGCGGAGCGTCAGCTCACGTGCCGAGCGCCCTCGCCGGAGAAGATGCGACCCTTCTCAGCGTCATCGCACAGCTCGACGAACGAGCGGACGACTTCGGGGTCGAAATGCGTGCCGGCGCACGCGCTGATCTGAGCGAGCGCCTCCTCGAACGAGAGCGCTCGCCGGTACGGGCGGTCGGACGTCATAGCGTCGAACGCGTCGACGAGAGCGAAGATCCTCGCTCCGAGGGGGATCTCCTCGCCGCGGAGCCCGCGCGGATACCCCGAGCCGTCCCACTTCTCGTGATGGGCCTCGACGATGGGCAACGCGGGGATGAGGAACTTGACCGGCGAAAGGATCTGCGCGCCGAGCACCGGATGGGTCCGCATGATCGCCCACTCATCGTCCGTTAGCGGACCCGGCTTGGACAGGATCCGTTCTGGGATCCCGATCTTGCCGATGTCGTGCAAGAAGAAGCCGTAGCGCAGCGTTTGGTCGGAGGCGAGCTCCGGTGCGACCCGGGACGCGAGAGCCACCGCGTAATCATGAGCTCGATCGAGGTGGGAGCGCGTATGAACGTCCTTCGCTTCGACCACGAACGCGAGCGTCTTTACGGTTGCCAGATAGGACTCTTCGAGCTCCTCGAGCGCTTGCTCGAGCTCCGCAGTCCGGGCGCGTTCGCGACGGTAGACCTCGTTGATGTCCCGCGCGAAGGCGAGGAGCTGCTCGCGCAGACGGTGTTCTTCCACCGGGTCCATGGACCCGATGCGGATCTCCTGGCTCATCGTAGTGCTCCGTTGAGAGTGCTCAGCAGCTCCAGTGGGCTGAAGGGTTTCGTGAAGTACATGTCGGCGCCGCACTTCATCCCGCGGCGCCGGTCCTCGAGCGCGTCCTTCGCCGTCAGCATCACGACGAGCGCGGCCTTCAGCTTCGGGTCCCCCTTGATGCGTTCGGCGACCTCGAACCCGTCCATCCCCGGCATCATCACGTCGAGCAACACGACGTCTGGGGGACGTCGTTCGGCGAGCCGGAGCGCTTCCTCACCGGAAGCCGCTTCCTCCAGCTCGTACGAACCGTCCTCCAGAACCGCGCGCACGACATCACGGATCAAGGGATCGTCGTCCACGATCATCACCCGGGGTCTATGGGAAGCCCCCCGGCCCGCGGAGATTGCCATGGGGATATCTATGCAACCGGACGCGCTAGACCGTCCATAGTCATTCCTGGGGAGATCCGAAGTACGTACCGGCTAGGGACGCGTCACCCTGGAGATCGCCGGGTCTGGAAGGCTTCGCCCGAGATGCGGGGCTAGGTACGGGGGGCCAGGCGACGACCGAGTTCTTCGGTCAGGCGGTCGAGCACGACCTGGATGGAGTGCCGCGCCGCGGAAACCTCGCTCTCGGTCGACTCGAGCGTCTCGATGATCCCCCGAAGCTCTTCATCGGGCAGCTCGGGCAGGCGCGCGAGCGTGTCGTCGTTGACGAGCTTCTCGACCCGGCGACGGGGCGTCTCGTACATGGCCGGCGGATCCAGCTTGGGGAAGGAACCACGGTGCGTCTTCGCCTGAGGGCCGGCGAGGATCTCGGGGAGACGGTCGATCAGGGATTTCGACGGGCCGCCGTCCGCCCGCCGGGCCTGCTCAGCCTCCAGGATCGAGAGCCGGCTGTGGATCAAGCTCCGCTCGTAAGACAGGACGCCTTCCTCTTCCTCGCACTCTTCACGCATGGCGCGAAGGCGTTCCTCGTCGAGGCCGTCGAGGCCGTTGAGGTACGAGGGGTCGAGGATCCGGTCGGACCGGCGCTTCCCTTTCTGCATCGGCATCATGCTAGGCGTCTCGTCGTGCCGACGCCATCTCCACGGAAACTCGAGAGCGGTCGAAGCCGGACAATCTTCGTGATCAGCGGTGGGCGTCGAGCCAGGCGACGACGTCACCGAGGACCTGGTCGCGCTCGGGCTCGTTGAAGACCTCGTGGAACAGCCCGTCGTAGACCTTCAACCCCTTGTCGGCGCTCGCGAGCACGTCGAGCAGATCCTGCGAGCCCGACGCGTCGGCGATCGGGTCGTCGCCGCCGTGGACGAGCAGGGCCGGCACGTTCACTACGCCCGCCGCGGCGTAGGCCCGTTGCGAGATGAGCATGACGGCGGCCGTGCATCCCGGTGGAACGTTCGCGTTGAAGACGAGCGGGTCGTCGGCGTAGGCGCGGACCACCTCGGGGTCGCGGGACACCGTCTCCGGCGGGATGCCGGGCGCTTCGGGGTCGGCCAGCGCGTCGAGCGTCGCCTGCCCCGGAGAGATCGGACACGCGGACAGCACGACGCCGCGGATGCCTTCCTGGTTGCGCTCGCCGAGATACGCGAGCGTCGGGAGCGTCCCCATGGAGTGCGCGACGAGGAACAGCGGACCGGCCGTGCTCGACGCGAGCGCCACCCCGGCCTCGACGTCGTCGACGAACTCGTCCGGCGAGCCGATCTTGCCGGGGAAGCCATCGGCTTCGCCGTGGCCGCGCAGGTCGATGGCGTGCGACACGTACCCGGCGTCGGCGAGCTTCTGCTGCACGTACGCGTACCGGCCGCGGTGCTCGGCGAGGCCGTGGACGATGAGGACGGTGCCCGCGGCTTGTCCGTCGGGGGTCTTCGTCGTAACCGGAACCATGCTCACTCCTGACAGACGCAGAACTCGTTGCCCTCGGGGTCGGCCATCGTGATCCAGGTCATGCCGAACTGGCTGACCGGAGCATCGCCGAAGCGTTCGGCGCCCAGCGCCTCGAGCTCCTTCGCCTTCGCTTCGATATCCGAAGCGATGATGTCGATGTGCATCCGGTTCTTTCCGGCTTTCGGCTCCGGGACGCGCTGGAGGAGGAGAACTTCGCCGTCGTTGGGTCCCTTGAGCATGCCCCACTGCTCGGCGTAGCCGGAGACCGTGTAGCCGAGCGCTTTCGACCAGAACTCGCCGAGCCGTTCCGGGTCGGCGCAGTCGAGGACGATGTGGATGGTCATAGGCCGTAGGTCTTGGAGATGATCTCTTTCATGATCTCCGTCGTTCCGCCGCCGATCGGGCCGAGCCGCGAGTCGCGCCACGCGCGCTGGATCGGGAACTCCATCATGTAGCCGTAGCCTCCGTGGATCTGGAGAACCTCGTCGGCCACCTTCCAATCCAGCTCGCAGGCGAGCCACTTCGCCATCGATACTTCGCGCAGCGCGTCCTCGCCGGCCATCATCTTGCGGAGGGCGTGGTACGTCAGGCAGCGCGCGGCGTGGATCTCGGTCTCGAGATCGGCGAACCGATGGCGCCAGACCTGGAACTTGGCGATCGGACGGCCGAACGCCTTCCGTTCCTTGCCGTACTCGATGCCGAGCTCGAGGGTCTTCTCCGCGGCGGCGACCGCGGCCAGGGCCATCACGATCCGCTCCCACTGGAAGTTGCGCATGATGTAGACGAAGCCTTTGCCTTCCTCGCCGAGCAGGTTCTCGGCCGGGACGCGACAGTCGTCGAAGAAGAGCTCGCCGGTGTGCGAGGTCCACCATCCGACGGTTTGCATGCGGTTGGTTCGGAAGCCCGGCGTGTCCTTGTCGACGACGATCAGCGAGATCCCGGGGTATCCCTCGCCGCCGGTGCGTACGGCGACGACCACGTAGTCCGCCTTGGATCCGTTGGTGATGAACGCTTTCTGGCCGTTGAGGATGTAGGAGTCGCCGTCCTTCACGGCCCGCGTCGTGATCGAGGCGACGTCGGATCCCGCGCCGGGCTCGGTGACCGCCAGCGCGGAGATCAGCTCGCCCCGGATCGATGGGACGAGCCACTTCTTCCGCTGGTCGTCGTTTCCGAACCGGTAGACGTAGTAAGACCCGAGATCCTTATGAGCGCCGAGCCCCGCCGCTACCCCGCCGGCGCCGCACAGCGTGAATTCTTCGGTCACGACCGCATCGGCGAGCAGGTCGGGCCCGGAGCCGCCGTACTCCTCCTCGTACTTGAGGCCGAAGAGGCCGAGCTCCCCGACGCGCTCGTAGAGCGAGCGCGGGAAGTCGCGCTGCGCCTCCCACTCGTCGACGTTGGGCCGGATCTCGCGACCGACGAAGTCCCGCACAGAAGCGCGGAGCGCGTCGTGCTCCTCCGTGAACAGCTCGTAGCGCGTGTCGGCCATCAGAGTCCCCGCATCTTGGCCAGGATCTCGCGCATGACTTCGTCGGCTCCGCCGCCGATCCGGATCAGCCGGGAGTCGCGCCAGGCCCGCTGGATCGGCAGGTCCATCAGATACGACGCGCCGCCGAAGATCTGCATCGCGCTGTTCGTCACACGGTTGATCACCAGCCCGGTATAGAGCTTGCACATCGTCGTTTCCTTGACCGGGTACTCGCCCTTGTTGAACTTCCAGACCGCGTCGTAGACGAGCGCGCGCGCGGCTTCGATCTCGGTCCCCATCTCGGCGAGGCGATGTGCGATCACCTGGTTGGATCCGATCGGCTTCCCGAACGCGTGTCGCTCCTTCGCGTACTGGATGCACCGCTCGAGCAACAGCTGCGAGCCGGCCACAGCGCCGGCCGCGGCGACGAGACGCTCGCCCTGAAGCTCCCACATGATCTGGTAGAAACCCTTCCCCTCCTCGCCGAGCAGCGCGTCGGCCGGAAGGCGCATGTCCTCCATCAAGATCTCGGCGGTGTCGGACGAGTGCATGCCGAGCTTGTCGAGCCGGCGCGTCACCTGCCATCCCGGCGTGTCCGTGGGGACGAGGAAGAGGCTGAAGCCGTGGTAGCCACTCGGCTTGTCGGTACGCGCGACGAGCGTGCAGAAGTGCGCCCGGCATCCGTTCGTGATGAAGATCTTGCGTCCGTTGACGACCCAGTCGGAGCCGTCGCGAACCGCCGTCGTCTCGATGTTGGCGACGTCCGATCCCGCGTTGGGCTCGGTGATGCCGAGACAGGCGATCTTCGTTCCCTTGATCGCCGGAACGAGCCAGTCCTGCTTCTGCTTCTCGGTGCCGAACTTGAGGACCGGCGGCGTCGCCATGTCGGTTTGCACGGCCACCGCCATCCCGACGCCGCCGGAACCGCAGCGCGCCATCTCCTCCTTGAGCACCAAGCTCGAGATGTGATCGCCGCCGGACCCGCCGTACTCCTCGGGGTACGAGAGGCCGAGCAGGCCCGCGTCCCCCATCTTGGTGAAGACCCAGTCGGGGAAGTTCCCGTCCCGCTCCCACTCCTCGGCGTGGGGCTGGAGCTCACGCTCGACGAAGGATCGGATCGTCGATCGGAGCGCATCGTGCTCCGGCGTGAAGAACGATGAGACGATGCTCGGGGCGGCGGCAGACATCGGCCGATGATACGGCGCGACGGAAAGGCTTAGCGAACCAGGCCGATCTCCGCTCGGATCGAGACGCTTATCTCGTACGTCCCGTCGCCGGCGAGGGGCGCCGAGAAACGTCCGACGACAGGCTGCCCTGGTGACACGACGACGCTGTCGGTCGAGCCGAAGCTGACGGGCGCCGAGATGGATTCCGCTCCGCCACGCTTCGCGACGGCTTGCGCGTTGCCCAGGCGCGTCGGACAGTCGAGCAGGTTCTGGATGGCGATCTCGGCGGTGAGTTTGCCGCCGGAGGCCTCTGGGCGGCCGATCGTGAACGAGGCCCAGTGCGGATCCGGGAGCGATCCCGGCTCGATCTTGACGGCCGGAGCGAGCACGGACGTGATGCGGCCGCCCGACACGACGACGGTCAGCGGGGCGTTCTCGGCGCGCAGGGTTTGGGTTCCCGCGACGCTGGACCCCTCCGCGGTCTTGCAGCGCTCGACCTTGGTTCCGAGGACCGCGCTCTCGTCACGCTGCGATGCCCAGATCGAGACGGCCGCGATCGCGACGGCAAGGACCCCGCCGCCGATCACGATCGCTCGCCGCGTCATCGCCATCTGCCTCCGGTCTGAAGTCTCATGACCCGATCGCCCAGGTCAAGCATCTGCAGCATCTACCCACCTGGCCGCGTTCCTCTCTGTTCAACGAATGAAAGGTGGCGGTGCGGCCGACGACAAGGAGCGCATTCTTCTCGTATTGCACGGAATTGACCCAACACCTCGAGCGCGTATCGTCGGCCCGAGCCCTCGAAACACCCGGACAGGTTCAACGGATCCCCGTCCCCACACGGGAGGAAGGCGGCGGCCGGGACGGCCGCCGCCTTCCGGTCTCGCGTTCAGATCGCCGTGACGGTCGCGTCCACGCCGCCCGCGTCTACGCTCGAGCCGGGCTCGACGTCGGAGCTGAGCAGCGCGATCGCCGCGCTGCCGCCGCCTGGGAGCGACGCGGCGCTCGTGATCGTCCCGGCAACCGCGGCGTCCGTTCGGACCTCGGCGCCTTCGCGGAGCGCACCGGCTGCGCGCAAGCCCCTGAGCGTGCGGCGGACGCCGCCGAGGTTGCGCACCCGCGCGACCGACTCCTGGCCCGGGTAGCAGCCCTTGTCGGACGCGACCGCGTGATCGAGCAACGGCGTCTCGTTGACCAAAACGTCCTCGCTCACATCGCGGCCGAAGCGCGGCCTTCCCGCCTCAATCCGAGCGACGTCGAGCTCGTCCGCGGTCGCGGGTGGAGCGCCCGTCGGCGGCGGCTCCCCGAAGAGGTCGACACCCGGAACACCCCACACGACACTGACGACGAGGAAGCCGTCCCACTCAACGAAGGCGGCCTCATGTTGCGGCGGAACCGCGATCCCGGCGGCGGCGAGTACCGCGTCGGTGGCCGGTCCTCGCAAGGCGGCGACCGGCACGTCGACCGCCTCGAGCTCGCAGCCGGCCAGGCCGGCGTGACGACCGATCCGCTCCTCGATACCGGCGCGAGCCTCGGGCTCGGCGTCGAGCAGGACCGAGCCGTTGAGCATCGGGAGAACGCGCAGCTCGGCGGAGACCCGGCCTTTGGGCGAGAGCGCGACGGCCAGGGCGCCGCGGCCCGGCCCGAGGCCGGCAACCTCCTGCGCCAGCACGTCCTGCAGGTACGCCAGCGGACGCTCACCAGTCAGGCGGAAAACCGCACGGCGAAGCGGCCGCACGAGAGCGGCGGACGAACGGAGCGCGGCGGCGCCTTCGGTCATTTCTCCCACTGTAACGCCGCCCGGTAGAGTCACCTTCCCGAGGAGGTATCCGCATGCCGATGGTTCGATCCGGAGACGCCGACATCGCCTACGACCTCACCGGTCAGGGTGACCCACTTCTGATGATCATGGGCTTCTTGTCGGATGCACGGATGTGGATCCTCCAGACGGTCGCGTTCTCACCGCACTACACGTGCATCACGTTCGACAACCGGGGCGTCGGCCGGTCCTCGAACCCGCCGGGCCCGTACTCGATGGAGCAGATGGCGGCCGACGCGATCGCCGTGCTCGACGACGCGGGGATCGAGCGCGCGCACGTGCTCGGCATCTCGATGGGCGGCGCGATCGCTCAGCACGTCGCGCTCAAGGTGCCGGAGCGGATCCGTTCGCTGACGCTGGCCGCGACGTGGTGCCACCCGAACCAATGGCTGGAGCGGCTCGGGGAGATGGGGCAGATGGCTTCGGAGTTCGAGCGCGAGAAGTTCGCGCGCTCGGTGCTGCTTTGGCTGTTCACCCCGAACATGATCATCAACCAGCCCGACGTGGTCGCAACGATCGAGCAGCTGATCCTCGCGGAACCGCCCCCGCCGGACACGTTCGCCAACCAGATCGCGGCCGTGCACGCACACGACACGCGCGAGCAGCTGGCCCAGATCGAAGCGCCGACGCTGGTGATGGGGGCACGGCGGGACTTCATGGTTCCGCCCGAGCTTGCCGAGATCGTCGCGAAATCGATCCCCGGATCACGGTTCGAGATGCTCGACGGCGGTCACGCGTTCTCCGCTGAGAACGCGCAGGAGTTCAACCGCGTCATCCTGGAGTTCCTTCAGGCGAACTGACGGCCATGGCCGCGAAGACACCGAAGAAGGCATCCGGCCCCCCGGAAGGGGTCGCCTTCGACGAGCCCCACAAGAAACAGGGACTCACCTTCGCGGTGTTGCCCACCGACCGCTTACGAGTAATCTCGCACCAGCGGAAGCCGAGCGACACGCACGTGAAGAAGGTGACCGCCTCGATCGAGAAGCTCGGCTTCCTCGCGCCCGTCGTCGTCGTGTCGCAGGAAGACGCCGACGAGGCGTACCTGATCGTCGACGGTCAGCACCGCTTCCTCGCGGCGCAGGCGCTCGGGCTCAAGACGCTCCCCGCGGTCATCGTTCCCCACGAGGTCGCGCGGAAGATGCTTGGCCTCAACGTCGAGAGGGAGCCCAACATCCGAGAGCGTTCGGCGGTCGCGCTGTCGATCTACCGCGAGCTCGTCGGGGCCGAGCCCAAGCTCCCCGAGGACGACGGCCAGGTCGTCGACGCCATCGAGCAGGCGCACTACGTCACGCTCGGGCTGGCCTACGAGCAGTCGGGCCGCCTGTCGGGGAGCTCGTTCGAGCCGATCCTCAAGAAGTGCGACGGCTTCCAGGACGACCCGCTCGCCGACACGCTGCCGTTGCGCGAGGAACGCGCGGCGAAGGTGCTGGAGGCCGACAGGGCCGTCAAGGAGATCGCCGCCGCGCTCAAGGAAACCGGCGCGTGGCACCAGTTCATCGGCCAGCAGATCATCTCGTACGCGAACCCGCTGAAGCGCGCGCGCAAACAGGCGTCGTTCGACGAGACCTTCGAGAAGATGCTGGCAAAGCTCGAGGAGCTGAAAGAGAAGCCGGAGAAGGTGCTCGGCGGATCCGGCTAGTTCACCGGCACCAATTCGAGATCCGGATCGATCCGGCGCAGATCTCGGACGTCGGCGGTCACGACCGCATGACCGCGCTCACGAGCGCACAGCACCAGAGAGCCGTCGACGACGTCGGCCGTTCCTGTCGCGCCACACAGCTGCCCCACACCCCTCGCCGTCCGGTCGTCGAGGGGGACGACCTCAACGACATACGAACCGAGCAGTCGAACCAGTCGCACCTGCCGAGAGGCATCCCGCCATACCTGAGCGACGACGCCGGCCGGGACGGCCAGGACGTCTCCGCGTTCGAGCGCTCGCGCAACGAGGGCCACCATGCGGCGTTTGCCACGTTCGAACGCGATCAACGCCCCGGCGTCGAGCGTTGCGCCGGTCAACGTCTGCGACTCGTCGACCCCCGGAGGATGCGATCTGCCGTCGTACGTTCCGCGCGCGTAAGCGGACCTCCGGTCTCGGCAAGCATCTCATCCAAGAGCGACTTGAGATCGTCGAGCACGACCTTTTCCTCGAGCGCGTCGGCGACGTACGCGCTCACGTTCGGAGCCCGCCCTCGGCGAACTGCGGACTTGGCGGCTCTCACCAGGTCGGCGGGCAGGCTGACCGCGATCTTCGCCTTGCGTGTCATACCAATCATCATACTCCGCGAAAAGGGTCGATGGAAAGGGAACATGACCTGATCGTGACGAGAAAAACCGGGTGGTCCCGAACGCGCGAGGGCACGGCCGCTACTCCCCGAGCAGCGTGGCCACGGCGATCCCGCCAGCGTCGCGGATCCCTTTTTCGGAAGCGCTCGGGATCTCCGCCAACGACGTGTAGGAGAGAGCATCGGGATCGATCTCGAGCGCCGAGGCGTCGTCGGCATCGAGATTCTCGAGGAGGGTCTTGGCAACCAAGATCTGCCCGTCCCGGGCGGTTTCCTGGATACGAGCGCACTCGTTCACCGCGTCGCCGAGCGCCGTGACCTCCAGGCGTCCTCCCGTCACCAGCTGACCCATGTACAGAGAGCCTCCCCAGTGGAGACCGATGTTCATCGGAAACGCTTTACCGGAGATCAAGCCCGCGGTCTCGCCCTCGAACTCCATCGCGACATCCTGAACGACGGCCCTGATGCCGCGGGCCGCCGAGACCGCTGCTCGGGCCGCCGCAGAGGGAGAGCCCAGGTCGTCCGTAAGGAAGAAGGCCGTCGCCCCGTCTCCCGCGTGGCGGCCAACCAGGCCCTTCTGGCCGACGACGACACCATCGATCGCCGTGATGAGCGCTCTTACAAGGCGGAAGTAGACGGCGCTCGGAAGTCGGCGGGACAACACCCCTGATGATTGCAGGTCCGTGAAGAGGATCGCTGCTGAGTGGCGGCCGGGCTTCGTCAATCGCGCCATCCGCTCGAGCGAGGCCTCGTCGCCGCGCGCCAGGAATGCGACGAGCCGAAAAGGTAGCGGCGCAAAGTAGGCGGCAGCGGCTCCGATGAATCGCCCCTCTCGATCATGGATCTCCGTTATCAACCCGCTCGTGCTCACCGGCGTCATTCCCTCACTCGGCGTGAACTTCAACGACATCGTCCAGAGCGGATCCTGGTGGTCCGGCACCTGATCGACGATCGCGGCAGCCTGTGCGCCGAGCATCTTCGTCAGGATGGCGCGCATAGCCTCGCGCCCACCCGGTGTGCGATCGATGAGCATCGGTAGGAGATCGAGGCCTCCGCGAAGGATGCTCCCTTCCGTGGATCTCGCCCTGAATTCCTTGCTAAGACTGAACTCTGCGAAATGGAGGCCGTACCACGACCCGAGGGGGTCGCCGAACGCTCGCTCGAATTCCGAGGAGAACCAGACCATCCGCATCTCGTGGTCGGCGATCGCAGCTGCCATCCTTTGGCGCTCCAGCTGCACCGCGACGGCGGCAAGGACCGGATGGCTCGGACGGCGAGCAGACACGGAACGTTACTCCCCGAGCAGCGTCCGCGCGATGATCAGCTTCTGGATCTCGCTCGTTCCGCCGCCGATCGACGCCAGCTTCGCGTCCCGCATCGAGCGTTCGACGGGGAACTCCTTGAGGTAGCCGTAGCCGCCGAAGATCTGCACCGCCTCGAGCGCGTTCTGCATCGAAACCTCGGCGACGTGATACTTCGCGATCGAGGCTTCCTGCTGGTGCGGCAGGCCCTCCTGCTTGAGCCAGGCCGCGTGGTAGAGGACCCATCGCGCCGTGTTGATGTTGACGCGCATCCGCGCGAGCTTGTCCTGGATCATCTCGAAGGATCCGATCGGCTGGCCGAAAGCCGTGCGCTGCTTCACGTACTCGATGCAGCCCCGGAGCTGCGCCTCCATCCCGCCGATCCCCGAGGCGATCATCGTGCACCGCTCCCAGTCGAAGCACTCGAAGCCCACCTTCCACAGCGCCGACCCCTCGGGCCCGAGCATGCTCGAGTGCGGGACGACCATGTCGCGGAAATAGAGCTCCGACGTCGGCGAGGAACGGTTGCCCATCTTGTCGAGGTGCTTGCCGATCTCGAGCCCCGGCGTGTCCTTGCGCACGATGAAGCACGACATCCGCTGGCCCGACGCGGCCTCGGGATCGGTCACCGCGACGACGTTGATGATCTCCGCCGTCGGGCCGTTGGTGATGAACGTCTTCGAGCCGTTGAGCACCCAGTTGTCGCCGTCGCGCACCGCGCGGGTCTTGATCCCGGCCGCGTCCGAGCCGGCTCCCGGCTCCGTGATCGCGAACGCGCCGATCCATT
>JBKKCR010000007.1:0-15945 GCA_046712825.1 Actinomycetota bacterium
GGTAGGACTCGAGCACGCGCGGGTCGGCGGCCACCTCGTCCGGGGTGCCCTCCGCGATGATCTTCCCGAAGTCGAGCGCGTACACGCGCTCCGAGACGCCGAACAGTAAGCCCATGTCGTGCTCGATAAGGAAGATCGCGCAGCCGGTCTCGTCGCGGATGCGCTTGAGCATCGGGCCGAGCGCCTCGACCTCCTTCTGCTGGATGCCGGTGGCCGGCTCATCGAGCAGAAGCACGCTGGGTCGGAGCGAGAGCACCGACGCCAGCTCGAGGAAGCGGAGCGTTCCGTACGACAGCTCCCACGGATATCGCTTGCGCCATGGTCCCAGGTTGATTACTCCGAGCATCTGTTCGACGAGGGCACGGGCCGCGACCTCGTCGCGGCGCCAGGACGGCAGACGGAGCATCGCCGCGATGGGACCGGCGCTGAGGTGCCGGTGCTGCGCGACCCGAAGGTTCTCCTCGACGGTGAGCCCGCGGAACAGGCGCTGATGCTGGAACGTGCGCCCCAGCCCGAGCGCAACGCGCTCGTAGGGGAACAGGTCCTGCACCGCTCGGCCGCCGAGAACGACACGCCCCGCGTCGGGCTTGATGAATCCGGATATCGCGTTGAACAGCGTCGTCTTGCCGGCGCCGTTGGGCCCGAGGAGGCCGACGATCTCGCCCGGCTCGATGGCGATCTCTACGCCGTCGAGGGCGGTGATGCCGCCGAATCGAACCACGAGCCCCTCGGTCGCGAGGATCGGGCCGGCTGCGTCTCCGGCGCTCGCGCGCATGGATTCCTCGGTGGCGGTCACGGCGGTCACTCCGATCCGAAGACGAGGATGACGACGATGATCGCGACCTGCATGCCGAATCCGATCACGGTGAGCGGGATGTTGCGCGAAGGGTTCTCGCGGATCCGCTCGGCTTGGATCTTCACCACTTGGACGATGCCGCCGGGCCGCAGGAGGAGGAACGCGACCAGCACGAGCGCCGCGTAGACGCCGACGTAGGCGAACACGCGCTCGGCTCCTTGGAAGACCACAGTCTGCGTGATGAGAGCCGTCGCGCCGAGGAACGCTCCGAATGCCGAGTCGATGCCGCCGATCACCGCCCAGATGACGAGGAGCAGCGACGAGAGCTCGACGAAGGGCGACTGGAACGGGCCCGGGGCCGCGGTCCCGAGCAGTGTGATGTAGAACGCGCCGCCGACACCGGCGATCATCCCGCCGATGACGAGGGCGGTGAGCTTCGCCTTCGTCGCGTTGATCCCGAGCGCTTGGGCTTCGCGCTCGTTGTCGCGAACGGCGAGCATCGCACGCCCGGCGCGCGAGTTCTTGAGGCCGTGCACCGCCCACACCATCAGCAGCGCCGTGCCGATCGAGAGAACGTAGAACCCGAAGTCGCTCGAGAAGCTGAGAGAGCCGATCGTCGGACGGTCGACTTCGTGTCCGGCTTGCCCGCCGGTGAACGCATCCCATTTGAACAGCGTCTCGCCGAGCGCGTTACCGAACGTCAGCGTGGCGATCGCGAGATACAAGCCTTTGAGCCGCACCGAAGCCGCGCCGACCATCACGCTGATCGGAACCGTCGCGATCGCCGCGATGGGTACCGCGAGCCAGAACGGCCACCCCCAAACGGTGGCCGCGACACCGGTGGTGAAGGCGCCGATCCCGACGAAGGTGAACGGCATCAGTGAGATCATCCCCGCGTAACCGGTCACGACGACGATCGACAGCTCGAGCATGGCCCAGACCGCCACGTACGCGGCGATGTAGAGGCCGAATGACCCGAATGCGAGCGGGAGGAACCCGAGCGCAAGGAGCGTGGCCCCCGCGAGAGCCTGCAGCCGCGTCACACGCGGCATCCGTAGGGCGAACGCGGCCGGCTCGGAGCCGGCCTCGGCGAGCGCCGATTCGGTGGGCGCGGCGAGGATACCTTTCACGCCTCGAGGGCCTCCTGTTCGGCCCGAACCACGAAGAAGCGCTCCGTGTGCGCGAGCAACAACACGACGATGAGGATCGCGGCGACAACAGACCGCCGCGTGCTCCACCACGTGGGGGCAAGGATCATCATCTCCTGCGCGACCCCGAACACGAATCCGCCGACGACCGCCAGCGGCAGGTTGACGAGCCCACCGACGAGCGCCGCCCCGAACGCGGGGATCAAGAAGTTGCCGAACGGCGTCGTCTCGACCACCGTGATGATCCCGCCTCGCGCGCCGGCGGTGAACGGGATGATCAGCAGGAGCGCCAGGCCGGCCAAGGCAGACCCGATCGCCCACGCGATCATCGAGTAGCGATGCTCGTCGATCCCGGCGAGCGAGGCCGCTTCGCGGTTCTGCGCGACGGCGCGAAGCGCGCGGCCCGTCCGTGAATAGCGGAACCAGGGCAGGAAGGCCATCGCGATCACGATCGCCGAGGCCGCGGCGACGATCTGCGTCGAGAAGATCGCCGCGTTGCCGACGTGCACACGGGCTACCGGCAGCCACGGCTCGACGATGGTCGTCGCCTCGAAACCCAACAGCATCTGCGCGACGACGGCAGCGAATTGCGCGACCCCCAGCGCGATCAGGATCAGCACGACCTGGTTCGTGCGCTTCACGTGCCGGAACACGGCCTGATACGCACCCGCCCCGGCGGCGCCGCTGAACGCCACCGCGAGGATCGCGGCCAGCACCGGCGACATGCCGGCTTTCGACGTCAGCAGGAAGTAGGCCACGAGCCCGAACAAGCCGATCCCCCAGTGTGCGAAGTTCGTCACGCCGGTGGTCCGGTAGATGAGGACCAGCCCGAGAGCGAGGAGCGCGTACACGGCGCCCCGCGCGAGGCCGAAGGAAGTGACCTCGATCACGGGGGCGGCGAGGATCACCCGTTCAGCCCTTCAAGAACGCCCGGTAAGCCCAGCCGAAGGCCGGGAACGGCGGGTAGCGAGACAACGCGCGCGCCCAGGCGAATCGCGTGGTCCACCGCCCGATGATCATGAGGAACCCCAGGAAGCCCATCGCGACGATCACCGCCGCCGGCCACGGGCTGCCGGCCAGCGACCGAACCTCGAAGCGCGGCAGGGCGACCGGCTGCGAAGCGGCCGGCGGGATGATGGAGGGGCCGATCAGGGGCGGCGCGATCGAAGGCGGCACGAACGACGGGATCGGCGGGAGTGGGATCGCGGGCAGCTCCGGCAGGAAGCTCGAGGCCGGGACGCGCCCGACGCCGGCATCGAGGATCGCCCCGGCGACGTAGATGACCTGATCCGACTTAAGCTTGCCGCCGAGGGTAAGGGTGCACGGCGGGTCGGTCGTTCCTAGGCCTTCGCAGAGCTGGGTTCGGATGGTGTCGAGCTGCTCGTAATCCTGGATGGGATCCTCGGGTATCGGGAGCGAGTCGAGGCCGGTGTTACTTGCGGCGAGGAATACCCCGGGAGCGCGGATCGTCACCCGGTGACCCTTGTCCGCGACCTGCACGACGGGGCGGATGACGCCGAGGAACGCTTCCCCGCCGAGCGGAATGATCTGCCCCGCGTCGAGCGATGGGACTTTCGTGCCGACTATGGTGAGCCCGAGCGCCTCGGTCTTCGCGATCGCGACGAGCCCCTTCTCAGTCCCGTCCGACGAGAAGGAGATCACCGAACGTACGGCGTCGATGATGACCGCGCCATCCGCGAGATTCGCTCCACGCACCGTCGAGGTGAGGACCCCGTGGATGCGCCCGCCCGCCTCCCATAGCTTCACGATCGAGATGCCTTCCTTCGAACCGCCGGGGGCCTCCGCCTCCATGGTCGTGAAGGCCGACATGTTGTAGGTGGACGTGTCGTTCGCTCGGGAGAGCATGTGTGCGCTGAAGGGGCCGTCGTACATGCTGGTTTCGGAGAAGGCGTCCACGACGGCACAGCGTTCCTCGTAGTTGTTGCGGTTTCCGACGAACGCGTCGCTCTCGACGTGCGCCTCGGTCTCGCGGCGGCCGCTGTTGTCGACGTAGTACATCGAGGCGAAGCCGCCCGACTCTGGAGTCGATGCCATGTGACCCGACGCCAAGCCGTGTACGACCGTCACCGGGTTTCCCCTCGGCCATTCGCTCGCCGCACCCATACCGCCGTCGTCGGTCACCCCACCCTCTGCGTCCTCGGGCTTCGGCGTCTCGGGCGCTTCTTTGGTACGTCCGAGCGCAACGTCTTGCGGGCACGAGTTTGGGGTTTGGTTGTAACGCGCCCGATCGCAACCGTAGTTCTCATCGTCCGCGGCGACGCACGGGAAATACTTCTCGGTCACGAAGGTCGACTGCGGGTAGTGGATCTGCCACAGCGACGCGCGCGCTTCCTTGATGGAATACGTGAGGACCGTTTTCTCCTCCGCCATCGCCGGCGAAGACGCGAGAGCGGCGAAGATCATTCCGAGAACGGCGACCGAGAGGACTCTCCGATGCTTCATGCGATCACGTCTCCGTCAGGCTGCCCGGCACTTTCACGTCGGACAGCGTCACGAAACCATTCGTTCGGTCGTCGAAGCTCTCCCCCGTGAAGTTGATCAGCCAGATCGCCTTCCCACCGAAATGATCGTTCGGACCGGTCGTGAGGATCGGTCCGATGCCGGCGTCCCAGTTCTTCAGATTTCCGACCGTGCGGATCAGTCCCTCGCGAGAAAGGTTGGGACCGGTCATCCCCAGCCACAACCCGAGCCCCAGCGTGATCGCGATGGGTCCGTAGGTTAAGACGTCCTCCGGCTCGTTCGGCAGGTACTTCTCCCGCATGTCGCGGAGCGTCTGCGCGGCGGGGAGATTGGACCACGGGATGCACGGCAGCGCTTGGCAGTCGGTGATCATCCCCGTGCACGCCGGCCCGCAGACGTCCGCGAGCGTCTGCACCCAGCACGTCGCGCACGACCACTGAACACCCGACTCCTGCATGCTCCAGCCCGCGTTCTCCGCGGAGATGGCCGCGAACACGCCGGTGACCGCGTCCAGCGCGATGACGGCGTCGGGCTCAGGGTTTTCGTCGATGCCCTCGTAGCAGTTCCGGACCTGCTGGACCTCGGACTGAAGGCCGCCGGGCGCCTCTTGACTCTTCTTGTACGCGATGCATTTCTCGGGCAACTCCCGGCCGGTGATGTGCTTGTAGATCTGCTTCACCACGCGGACCTGGTTGTTGATGAGCGACGGGTCCGAGAAGACGGCCAGCCGCTTCCGGCCGAGCGTGTTCATCAGATACCCGGTGTGGATCGCGGCCACCTTCAGCAGATCGGTGCCCGGCGAATAGTTGTAGGTGTCGAGACTGGGGTAGCGCATCTCGGAGAAGTAGCACCAGATCCCCGGCACCTTCTTGCTGTTCTGGTACTTCGTCGCCGGTCCCATCAGGTTCGACTGGAGGTAGCAGTCGCGCACGAGGAATGCGCGCTCGACGTCGATGAGTCGGCGCATCGCGGCCGCGGCCTCGTCCTGATCGTTGCGGTTGAGCGACAGAACCTTGAGCTCGACCGTTCGGCCCCAGATGCCGGGTCGCGTCGGGCAGCTCCAGTCGAACCCTCCCGGCACGCTCTTGATCGTGTTCAGGTAGTTGACGGCGACGCGCATCACGCGCGCGGTCTGCTCGCCGAGAGGCCTGAGCGCGCCCGACAGCGGGATGATCGTTCCCCACTTGATGGAATTCGCCGTGAACCCGTGCGACGGGTTCGAGTTGGTCCCGCAACGCGACGCAGGGTCCGAACCCACGACACCCGGCACTTGGTCGTCGAGGTTGACGTCTCCCTGACTTCCGCCGGTCAGCTGTGTCGCGCGAGCGCCCGGCTCGATCGACGGCGCGGCCGCGGGCTCTATCTTGCGCGCGAGCACGGTCGTCCCGCACGCGGTCAGCGCGAGCGCGAGGGCGAGGGCGTTCACCAGCCAGCGCCTCATGCGGACAACCCCTTGCGAAGATCGAGCGAGCGAAGTGTGGCGACGAGGAGCACGAACGCCGCAACGATCGCCGCAGCGAGGAGCAGCCACGCCCCCCAGCCCAGCCCGGCGTGATAGCCGGCGAAGTCGGGCTGACGCTGGGCAGCCGCGGCCAGCTCGGCGGCTCGGCGGTCGAAGAAGTCGAGCCGTACGCCGGCGAGGATCCCGAAGGCGAGGGCAATACCGGCGGCCCCGAGCTTCAGAACCTTTCTCCGGCCGAGCCACACGATCGCGGAGAGTCCGAGCAACACGGCAAGCACGGCGAGTACCCAGCCCGTCACGTCGTTGTGCCCCATGACGACGCCGACCTGCCGCGGCTCGTCGCGTGCCGTCGCGACGGCGCTGGCACGCACGCCGGCGCCGAGCGCTCCGAGCACGCCGAAGGCGCCCGCGATCAAGCTGAGAACGGCCGGCACCCGGGCGGGGAAAGTGCTGTACTCGGTCCCCGCCGCCTGATCTGCCCTCACCCGTTCCCGGCCTGCGAGTCCTGGACCCGCTGTCGTGACGTCGGCCACGGAAACCTCCCTATTCGGAGTTCCGCCTTGTGCCGCCCAAACCCTGCCGGCGGAGACCGATTTCGCCGCTTCGGCCTCGCTTCAGAGGGTTTCTACCATTCATCCCGTGGCCTAATCCAGGCTGGGTCGCTTGCTTGGCTCGCTCACGTCAACGCTTGGAGCGGCGGAGCTTGTCGAACCGGGCTTCCGCGCGATCGGCTTCGCGCCGGGCCTCGGTCGCCTCCCGGCGGGCGGTCGTCGCGGCCGCTTTCGCGTCGGCAGCCGCGCGGGCGGCGGCATCGGCTCTCTTGCGCGCCTGGACGGCTTCGTCGTCGGCCCGCCGCATCGCCTTCTCGAGCCGCACGGCTTCGGCGTCCGCGCGTTCGGCCTCACGCGTGGCTCGGACGGATGCACGTTCCGATTCGAGGACCTTTTTGGAGGTTGGGCCGGGCGCCGGTTTGGCCGCCGGCGCGGGACGCGACGGCTTCGAAGAGCCTTTCACCCGCGGAGACGACGAAGCCGGCGCGGTCAGGTCCCCGAAGCCGGTACGCCGCATCTCTTGCGAGATCAGGCCACGACGCAACAGCGTCCGGCCGGTCGGATCGGCGGCCGCCGCGTACAGCGTGCCGGAGATCCGGTCCAGGGTTCCGCGGTTCGCGCCCAGTCCACTTTCTTTCAGCAGCCATTCCGCCGCTTTCATGAGCTCTCCGACGGCCTCGCGTTCGGCGAGCGTCGCTTCCCAAAGGTCGCCGGCGGACGCTCCTTGGAGGAGCTCGTGTTGCGCCCGTCGCAACTGGTCGCTCGCTGCGATGAGCACCTCGATCTGCTTCGGATATCGTCGCGCCAGCTGGTTCGCGGCCCACGCCGGCGCCGTCGGCTTGCGGAGCGCCTTGACGCGGGCAGACTCGGCAGCGTCCCCGGCGGTCTTCAACCGCGCGGCGAGCGCGTCCCGCGCCGGTGTGAACTGGTCGAGCGGGATCGCGTAGAGGCGATCGACTTCCTGCTCTTCCATGAACGCGATGATAAGCCGCGAACCGGGGATGCCCGTGCGTTGTAGGAGCAGTCGGCTATCTGGCTGCTCGCTCGCGGGCGTCGGACAGCCCGAGGTTGTCGAGGATCGCGGTCACCGAGCGCGATCGGTTCATCGCGAAGAAGTGGATCCCCGGCACCCCGAATTCGAGGAGTCCTTCGACCTGTTCGGTCGCGTACTCGATCCCCATACGAACGGCCGCTTCGTTGTCGTCGGCGACCGCGTCGAGCAAGACCTGGAGCCTCGAGGGGATCTTCGAGCCGCAGAATGCCGTGAACCGCGTGGTCTGCTCGGCGGAGAGGACGGGGAACACGCCGGGCACGATCGGGACCGTCACCCCGAGCGCTCTGAGCTTGTCGACGTAACGGTAGAAGTCTTCGTTGTCGTAGAAGAGCTGCGTGATGACGACATCGGCGCCCGCGTCGACTTTTTCCTTCAAGTAGCGAAGGTCGGCCCCGGGACTCTCCGCCTGAGGGTGGGTCTCGGGGAAACCCGCGACCGCGATCGAGAACCAATCGAGCGCGCGGGCTTCGCGGACGAGGTCGACGCTGTAGAGGAATCCATCGGGATGCGGCGTCCACTCGTCGACGCCGCGGGGAGGATCTCCTCGCAGCGCGATCATGTTCTCTATCCCCCGGCGCTTGAGGTCCGACAGGACCGCGCGGATCTCATCCTTCGACTGACCCATGACCGTCAGGTGGCACATCACGTCCAGCCCGCGCTCACGGTGGATCCTCTCGACCATTTCCACGGTGGTGTCGCGAGTGCTTCCCGTGGCGCCGTACGTCACCGAACAGAATGAGGGATTCAGGGCGGAGAGAACCGTGGCTTCTTCCATCAGCTTCTTCACCCCGTCCGCAGTCTTGGGCGGGAAGAACTCGATGGAGAGCTTGAGGCCGGGCTGGGCGTAGATGTCTCGGAGCTTCATGGAGGACCCAGGGTACCGTGCTGCACCCGAAAGGCGCGGCAGATTTGCCCGGAGTCCCTGGTTATCGCGAAGGAGAGCTCCGGTCTAGCTCTCCTCGATCTCCACGGACTCCAGGACCACCGGGGTCTTCGGCCGGTCGCCGGACGACGGAACCTGGACGATCTTCTGCACGACGTCGAACCCCGCGACCACCTCGCCGAAGATCGTGTGGTTGCCGGTCAGCCACGGCGTCGGCACCTCGGTGATGAAGAATTGCGAGCCGTTGGTGTTCGGCCCTGCGTTCGCCATCGCGAGCAGCCCCGGCTTGTCGAACGACGGACCGCCCTTCGTCTCGTCCTCGAACTTGTAGCCCGGGCCGCCGGTGCCCGTCCCAAGCGGGTCGCCGCCCTGAATCATGAAGTTCGGGATCACGCGGTGGAACACGGTCCCGGCATAGAGCGAGTCGTTGCGCTTCTCCCCGCTCCGAGGATCCGTCCACTCCTTCTTCCCGGTCGCGAGGCCGACGAAGTTCTCGACGGTCTTCGGCGCCGACTCTGGCTTCAACTGCACCCGGATGTCTCCGAGCGAGGTCTTGAACGTCGCGAACATAGGCACGTGGAGCCCTCCTCTAGGTTTCGGATCCGATGAGCTACGAGCCGTCCCACGGGCGGATCGAGATGATCTCGTACGTGAAGCTCCCACCCGGCGCCTCGTACGTCACCTTGTCGCCGGGACGCTTGCCTACCAGCTCCGCGCCGAGCGGCGACTTCGGGGTGATCGTGCGCGCCCCTTTCGCGCGCTCCTCGGGCGAGGCGGCGACGAGATAGGTGTCTTCGTCGTCTGCGTCGCCGTCGGTGGGCCGCACCGTTACGAGCACCCCGGGCTGTACCTCTTTCCCATCTTGGTGCGCCTCGGCCACCACGGCCGTCTTGATCATCCAGCCGATCTTGCGGATGCGCGCCTCCATCAAGCCCTGTTCTTCCTTGGTGGCGTGATACTCGGCGTTCTCGCTGAGGTCGCCCAGCTCGCGGGCGCGGAGCAAGCGCGCCGCGACCTCCGTGCGTCCGGTGGTCGTGAGGTGGTCGTACTCCGCTTGCAACCGCTCGAAGGCGGCCGGAGAAAGCACGGGCGGCTGCTCGTCTCTTTTCGGCACGACGGGCAAGTCTACCCCTCCTCCGGATAGCATCCGCCGCCGTGGCCGTCGAGGTAACAGCCCGCGCCGTCGAGGTATTGAAGCGAGCGTTCGAGCTCGGGCGCATGGACCCGTCGCAGGTGGGTGTACGGATCTCGGTCGCCAAAGGCTTGCGCGGCGAGGAGGTGCGGACCGGCTTCGCGGAGCAGGCCGAGCCCGACGAGACCACCGTGGAAGCCGGCGGCATCCGCCTGTTCGTCGCAACCCGGCTCGCGGAGCGCGGTGCGGTGATCGACGTGGCCGCCGAGCACGATCAGATCACGGTTCGCTGAATCCGGACATGCTGTGTTCTGACCAGGACAACTAGTACTTATGCCCCTGGACGGCGGTGTATCGAACGCGTTGAGTAATCGTTGATTCGCCGTAAGGCTTTTATTCGGGGAACCTCGTTCGCTCGCCTGGTGGTGGCGACGAGTCGGGGCAACGTCGGCCCCAGGAGGATTCATCATGGCGAAGGCTGCCAAGGTTCTTTGCGACCGTTGTGAGTCGAGGATCACCGCCGGCGTCTCGTTCTGCGACCGTTGCGGCTGCCCGACGCAGTGGGCGTCCCACCAGGAACGCGTCGGCTGGGAGCTGACCCAGTGGAAGAGCGCGGACCGGGCGAACGCTCCGGGTTCTCCCTCGAAGGGCAACGGTTCATCGCGGCGCTGGATCCCTCGGTCCTTCGGGCGCAAGGAGACCGCTCAGCCGAAGCTGACCCTGGTCCCGCCCAATTCGCAGCAGCCCGTCGAGGCCCCCGCTCCGACGCCGGCGGTAGCACCGGACCCGGCGCCGGCCGTCGTCGTGGTACCCGAGCCGACCAAACCCAAGCCCGCTCCCGTCCGTTCGACGGTGAAGCCGATCACCCGGCAGCAACCTGCCAAGACCGGCCCGCAGATCGACCGCAGGATCGAAAAGGGCCCGCGCGACGCGGAACCGCTTCGCGATACGCCGGCGACCGTGCTGGCGATGCGTCTGCTGAACGCCCGAGTAGCCGAGCTCGATGCGAAAGTTCAGCGGCTCGAGCGAGCGCTCGAGGGCGAAGACGCGATCAGCCTTCCGTAACCCTCATCGAAGCGTGATCCCGAGGAACCCCTCGAGCTGAGGGATCGTTTCCTCCGCCGTGCGGTGCCGGATGCCGAGCATCCCGACGGCGCTCGCTCCTTCCGCGTTGACCTCGAAGTCGTCGGCGAACACGCACTCGGCCGGCTCGGCGGCGATCCGTTCACAAGCGAGCAGATATATCTCCGGCTGCGGCTTGCGCAGCCCGACCTCGCCCGACACCACGACGATGTCGAACAGCTCGTCGAACATCGGACGGTCGTACCCGCCCTCGCCGTAGTTGCCGCCCCACGAGTTCGAGATCAGCCCCGTCGGAACCCCTTGGGATCGCGCGCTGCGGACTGCGCCGATCATGGCCTCGTCGGGCCCGACACGAGAGAAGAGCCGCACCTTGAGGCCGTCGGGCACGATCGACGAGCCGAGCCGCTCGTTGAATAGCGCCGCGAGGCGCGCGTCGAACTCGACCTGGTCGATCGCTCCGGTTTCGACGAGGGTGAACGGATCGTCCTTCGTGCGGGCGACGTCGCGCATGACGTGCCACAGGGCCTTGG
Organism: Actinomycetota bacterium; assembly: GCA_046712825.1. GTDB lineage: Bacteria > Actinomycetota > AC-67 > AC-67 > AC-67 > DATFGK01. The sequence goes on from JBKKCR010000007.1 coordinate 11,121, forward strand.
GATCGAGGCCTTCGTCCCGAGCGAACCCTTCGAAGGATGCCCGGACCGGCGTGGTCAGCACCCCACCGAAGTCGAGGAGCAGCGTCTTAGCCAGAGCGGATGACCTCCAGGGCGCGGGCGCCGATGGCGAGCACTCCTTCGGCGAGCAAGGCGAAGAATGGGTCGTCGGTGGTACCGCGCAGATGCCGCGCGTACGAACCCTCTAGCAGGATGCCGAGCTTCCAGATCGCAAGCGCCGTGTAGAAGCGGATGTCGGTCATCGCCCGGCCGGACCGCGACTCGTACCGGTCTACGAGCTCGGCGCGCGTCGCCCAGCCCGGCTTGCCGAATACGTCGTTGAGCGCACCATGCAGCGGGTCGGGTGGATCCGACGGCTCGCGCCAGAACGAAAGCATCCAGCCGATGTCTGCGAGGGGATCGCCGATCGTCGCCATCTCCCAGTCCAAGATCGCCACGAGCCGCGCCGGCGCGGCGGGCGCGTACATCGTGTTGTCGAGCTTGTAGTCCCCCTGCACGATCGTGGATGACTGCTCGGGGGGCTGATGTTCCTCGAGCCAGGCGGCGATCCGCTCGTAGTCGGGCAGCGGGCGCGTGAACTTCGTGGCGCCGTCGAGCTGCTTGCACCAGCGGACGAGCTGACGCTCCACGTAGCCGGTCGGCTTCCCCCAGCCGTCGAGCCCGACGGCGCGGTGGTCGACCGCGTGAAGCTCGGCGGCCGCGTCGATCAGCTCCTCGCCGATGCGTCTGCGCTCGGCGGGCGCGTCCAGCCACGCGGGGACGCGATCGCGGATCACGGTGCCGTCTACCTTCTCCATCAGGTAGAAGGGCGCGCCGATCACGGCGTCGTCCTCGCAGAACAGAACCGTTGCCGGAACGCGGACGTCCGTCCCCTGGAGCGCCTTCAGCACCGTGTATTCGCGCTTCACGTCGTGGGCCGTCGGCAGGTAGGGAGGCCGCGGCGGGCGCCGGAGGACCCAGTCGTCGTCGCCACGACGGATGAAGAAGGTCTCGTTCGAGTGACCGGCCTGGTGTCGTTCGACCTCGAGCTCGCCGGCGCCGGGCAGCACCTCCGCGAGGTAGCGCTCGAGCGCCCCCGGGTCGACGAGAGGCTGCAACTCGCTCTCGGAAATCGCGTCGTCCCGGCTCATGGGTCAGGGATTGAATCATCCGCCCCCGTGACGGGCCAACCGCGGGCCGCTGACGTAGCATCGTGCCGTGCCCTTCCCGACGCGTCTGTTGACCGAAGGCGAGGAGGTCATCCTCGACCTTCGTCCTCACTGGATCGCGCTCCTCAAGCCGGTTATGTGGACGATCGTCATCTCGGTCGTGGCCGGCATCATCTGGGTGAAGGCCGGCGGCGACGTTCAGGACGAGATCCGGATCGCCATCGTCGCGCTCGCGCTCGTCCTGTGGATCCCGCTCGCGTTCGTCCCCGCGATCCGGTGGCGCTTCACGCTGTTCGTGCTCACGAACGAGCGCGTGATCACGCGGTCGGGCGTCATCGCGAAGCGGTCGAAGGAGATCCCGCTCGAGACGATCAACGACGTGACCTTCGGCCAGCGCATCATCGAGCGGGTGCTCGGCGCCGGCGATCTGGTCATCGAGTCGGCCGGAGAGTCGGGCCAGAACCGCTTCACCGACATCCGGCACCCCGAAGCCGTCCAGCTCGAGATCTACCGGGCGGCGGAAGCGCGCAAGGGTCTCGGGAAGCCGGGCGGTCCTTCGCTCGGGGACGAGTTGTCGAAGCTCGCGGACCTGCGCGACCGCGGCGTGCTGACGGAAGAGGAGTTCCAGGACCGGAAGCGCAAGCTCCTCAGCACCTGATCCGCTTCCTGCATCCAGCTCTCAGGTGCATCCCCGCGCCGGTACACTTGTTCGCGTGAAGACCAAGGCGCCCCGCCCCGACCACGATCACGCGCTCCGTGAGCTTGACGAGCTCATCCGCTCGCACGGATTGCGCCGGACGCCCCAACGACAGGCCACGCTCGAAGCCGTCGCCGCCGCGAAGGGGCACGCGACCGCCGAGGAGATCGTCGCGCGGGTGCGTCGCAAGCTTCCGGCCGTGAGCCCCTCGACCGTGTACCGCACGCTCGCTTCGCTCGAGGAGGTCGGGATCCTCTGCCACGCGCACCTCGGGCACACGGCGAGCGTGTACCACGTCGGAACCGCCGGACTGCATCAGCATCTGGTCTGCGAGCGCTGCGGCGCGATGCAAGAGGTCGGCGAAGCGCAGACGGCGCCCTTCGCGAAAGAGCTCGAGCGCCGGTTCGGCTTCCGCGCGAACTTCACTCACTTCGCGGTGCTCGGCGAGTGCAAGACCTGTTCCCGCCGCAAGCGCTGACGGGTCAGTGCTCGTGGTCCATGTGGTCGTGCAGCGTATGCGCAAGCTCGGCCGGTAGCGCGCCGGATAGCCCGGCCGACGTTCCGAGCGGTGGCCACAGGGGTTCGATCACGCGGCCGATCGGCAGCAGGGCGATGTCGCCCGCGAGGGCGGCCGTCGCCTCGGCCAAAGCCTCGAAGTCGTCGGGGTAGACCGTGCCGAGGGTGTCGCCGTCGGTGTGGTACTCGGGATACCCGGATACCGGCCATACGTAGGGGATCCCCAAGACCGCGAAGTGATGGACGTCGCTGCGGAGGCGTCCGCCGATCTCGCCGGAGCCGACCGGCGCGAAGACCGACGACGGGATCGGAAGCCCGAGTACACCGTGCGCGGCGAAGCGTGCGAGGAACGCGGCCTGCAACAGCGGCTCCTCGGAGAACACCATCGCGCGCCACTGGAAGACCGGCACGTCGATACCTGCGGCGGTGCCGCGGGTCATCCCCTGCACGTCCGACGCCCGCGCGCTCGACGCGTCCAGGTTGATCACCGCCTTGACGTCGTCGATCCGCAGCGGCGGACCGCCGTCCCCGACGGCGAGCCCGGCGGTGAGCGCTTCGACGAACCGCTCCGCTCCGATGAGGCCCACTTCCTCTGCGTCCATCAAGCCGACGACGACGCCGATGTCCGGCTGCGCGGCGGTGAGGATCTCCGCGGCTCTCAGGATGGCCGCCGCGCCGGACCCGTTGTCGGCCGCGGCCTGGAACCATCCGTCCGCATGCGCGAGGAGCACGACGTAGTCGCTCACTGCGGCGGGCGGGCGGCGCACGCCGAGCACGTTCCGTCCGATCCCGGGAACGAACCCGCCCATCGCGCGGAGCCGCACGTCGTGACCGATGATCGACTCCTCGTCGGTGGCCGCGACGACCGTCGGAAGCGGACGCCGCGAGCTCTGCGCGAACACGAGGTGGCGGTTCGCGTCTCCCTGCACGACGGCGCCGGCTCCCCCCGCCGCGACGATCGCGTCGAGATCGTCGCCCACCGACACGAACGGCGCGTTCTTCCACTCGGGGCTCGCCGCTCGGAAGGGGATGAACCCGCAGTCGCCGGGACCGACGGCGGCGACCGGCCGCACGCGGCAGGTGATGCCCGACGCCGGGGTGACCTTCTGGAGGTTGAACGCGCTCTCGACCTTGTAGTCGTAGCCGTCGACGACCCGCTCGAGCTTCGGCTGATGTCCGGGCGTGTAGTCGATCGCGTATCGCGAGAACGCGAAGTCTTGCCTGAGGACGCGGTAGCCGCTCGCGGCCAGCCGGCCGGCCGCGTAGTCGGCGACCGAGGCCATGCCCGGCGAGCCGGCGCGCCGGTACTCCGGAGCCGGCGAGCGCTCGACGATCGCGCGGAGATGATCGAACGCCGTGGGCTCGGCGGCCCGGCCGCCGTCCCAGCCGAGGAAGGGCGCCAGGAGCAACGCCAGAGACAACAGCACTCGGGACTTCACATCAGAAGGGTTCGCCCGGCCCGGCGGCCGGTCCTGCGAGGAAGCCTAGATGTGCGCTTCGGCGCCCTTAAGCCGCCGGGCCCCACGGGCGCCGTAGACGAGGTAGGTGATCGCGAACAGGCTCGTCGAAACCAACACGATGGACGCGCCCGAGGCGATATCGAGGAACCAGGACAGGTACATGCCGACGAAGCCCGACAGGGCTCCCACCAGCACCGAGATCCACAGCATCCGCGAGAAGGAGTCGGTGAGCATCCGGGCGATCACCGGCGGCACGACCAGCGCGGCGGCGATCAGCGTCACGCCGAGGATGTTCATCGTGGCCACGATGGCCGCGGCGAGCACGAGCGCGAACAGGGCGTCGATCCGCCCCGTGTTGACGCCGGAGGCCTCGGCCACCTCGGGGTCGAACGTCGTGAAGAGCAGCTTCCGGTACATCGAGAAGATGATCCCGCCGGAGGCGAGCGCGACCCCGCCGACCACGAGCACGTCGGTGAAGGTCACGCCGAGCACGTTGCCGAACAGCGCGGCCTCGAAGTTGCGGTTGAACTTCCGCTGCTGCGAGATAAGCGCGACGCCGACCGCGAAGCTCCCGATCGTGATCACGCCGATCGCCGCGTCGGCTCCGATGATCCTCCGGCGCGCCACGCGGTTGATCATCAGTGCCGAAACGAACCCCCAGAGCCCGGCGCCGAGGTAGAAGTTGATCTTGGTCACGAAGCTCACGATCGCTCCTCCGAAGATCGCGTGCGACATGCCGTGGCCGATGTAGCTCATACCTCGCAGCACGACGTACACGCCGATCAGACCGCACAGCGCGCCGGCCAGGACCGACACGAGCATGCCGTTGACGAAGAAGTCGAACTCGAAGGGCTCAAGCAGGGTGTTCATGGTGCTCCTCTCGCAGCGGGGCGACGTCGGCCGGCGCCGGCGCGGTCTCGACGACGATCGGCATCCCGCCGTGCGAAAGAACCTCCATCGGTGCCCCGTACGTCCGCTCGAGCACG
>JBKKCR010000008.1:0-2873 GCA_046712825.1 Actinomycetota bacterium
CGGTCGCCGCGGTGGTGCGGTTCTCGGACTCCACTGCCTCGAAGTCGTCGGCCTGCAGGCGCACCCGCCCCTGAGTCGGTCCCTGGCGCAGTACCGCGTTGTGGACCGTGCGTTGCACGTCGATCGCGAACGGGTCGCCGAAGCTCCACGGTCGCGTCGCGCCGGTCGGCTCGCCCATCCCCCCGGCTTCGCGCGCGTCGTGCGTGCCCGGCCGGTCCACCGTCAGCCGTTCGAACACACGCGCCAGCGCGCGCTCACCGAGCTTGCGCACGCCGCGCGGCGTGAGCTTCAAACGTCCGCTCTGTCGCACGAGGAAGCCGGCTTGCTCCAGCATCTTCTCGATCTCGCGTAAGCGCCGGACGTCGCGCACGGCATCCTCGCCGAGCGTGCGCCGGATCTTGTCGACGTCCACGTCCTGCAACGCCGGCCCCGCTCTGTCGGAGCGCAGCGCGCGCTCGAGCTCGTCGTAATCGGTGATCCGCTCGATCGCCTCCAGGCCCTCGCGCAGGCCGAGTTGATCGTCTCCGTCCATCGGAACGGCGGAGTCCCAGTCGAGGTCGGGGAACAGGTCCTGCAGCGAGCTCGCGAGCCGGTCGACCTCGAAGGACAGGTCCATGTCATCCATCACTTCGCGTGCGAGGTCCATGAGCTCGGCGCGCTGCTCCGGCGACAGCGAATTCAGCAGCCGGCCCATCGCCGCCATCCGTTTGGCGAGTGCTTCCATCAGCTCATCGAGGTTGCGCGGGTTCTCCGGGAAGAAGTCGCCGTAGCGGCGCATGAACTCGTCGAATTCGTCCTGCGACGGCCCGGTGCCGTTGCGTTTCTGGTCGAGCATGCGGTTGAGGTCGCCGAGCATCTCCTTCATCCGAGCGATCTGCTCGGGGGTCATGTTCTTCATCGACGATGAGAGCTGGCGGAATGCCGATCCCAGCATCTCCTGACGCAGCTTCTCGAGCAGCGCCTGGAACTCCGCGCGCGCCTCCGGCGACACGAAGTCGTAGTTCTTCAGCCCGTTGATCTGGCTGGCCGCGTCGGGCAGCAGATCGTCGAGGTACCCCTCGCGCATCCGCGCCTCGGGATCGTCGGTCCGCTCGGACAGGGCCCCACGCTCCTGCTCCAAGATCCGGTCGAGCTGCTCGCGCACCTGCTCGAGCATCCCGCCGAGCTGACCCTTGGCCTTCTCGCGCTCGCGCGCCTTGCGCAGCCGCTCGAGCAATGAGTTGATCCCGCCGAAGTTCCCGTGCATCCCGCGACGCATCAGGCTACGCATCGCCTGTTGCGGGTCCATGCCGGACAGGATGTCCTCGGACAGCTCGTCGATCAGTGACTCGACGGTGAGGTCGTCGCCGATCGGCTCCTGGGTGCCGTCCCAGCGCCGGTACCGATAGCTGCGCATGTCCGCTAGTCCGCGGCGTAGCGGGAGCCGCGCGCGGTCTCGTGCTTGTTGAGCCGCCGCGAAAGGTGAAGACCTTCGAGCGCGAACTCGAGCGCTGAGGCGGCGTGCGCCGGTGACTCGTCCTCGACGCCCAGACGCTTCATCAGCTGCGCGAGGCCCTTCACCTCACCGACCTGCTTGAGCAGCTCCTGCGCCGACGTCAGGTCGCCGGTGTCGACCTCGAGGCCCTCTTCCTCGAATCGTTTCACGAGCGCGGCGAAGTCCATGCCGCCGAGCCGGCGGCGGAACACCTCGAGCGTCGCCTGGCGGAGCATGCGATCCATGATGTCGGCCTCGCGACCTTCCTCGAAGGTCTCGAACTCGACGCGGCCCATCGAAGACTGCAATACGGCCGGCAGGTCGGCGACGCGCGGGACCGCTTCGGGCTCGCCGGTGCGCACGGCGCGGCGCACGGCCGAGGCGGCGAGCACCTCACGGTTCCCGATCGAGAACCGCACGCTCACCCCCGACCGCTGGTTCACGTGCGGCGAGCGGCGCGCCTGGCGCGTGAACTCGGCGAGCACCTCCGTCAGGAAGACCGGGACCCGAACGGGAACCGACGTGGAAGGCGGCTTCGCCTCCTGCTCGATGATCTCGATCTCGTCCTCGATGTGCTCGGGATAGTGGGTGCGAACCTCGCTCCCGAACCGGTCCTTCAGCGGCGTGATGATGCGACCGCGGTTCGTGTAGTCCTCGGGGTTCGCCGTCGCGACAAGCATGAGGTCGAGCGGCAGGCGGATCTTGTAGCCCCGGATCTGGACGTCGCGCTCCTCCAGGATGTTCAGCAGCGCCACCTGGATGCGCGCCGGCAGATCGGGGAGCTCGTTGATCGAGAAGATGCCTCGGTGCGTGCGCGGGACGAGCCCGAAGTGGATCGTCTGCTCGTCGCCGAGATAGCGCCCTTCCGCGACGCGGATGGGGTCGACGTCGCCGATCAGATCGGCGACCGACGCGTCGGGCGTCGCGAGCTTCTCGGAGAAACGGCGGTCCCGTCCGATCCACTCGACCGGCGTCTCGTCGCCCTTCTCGGTGACGAGCGCGCGGCATCGCGCGCAGATCGGTGAGCGCGGCGAATCGTTCACCTCGCATCCGGCGACGACCGGGATCTGCTCGTCGAGCAGCTCGACGAGCTGGCGGATCAGCCGCGTCTTCGCCTGCCCACGCTCGCCGAGGATGATCACGTCGTGTCCGGCGAGGATCGCGCGTTCCAAGCCCGGCAGCACGGTGTCGTCGTAGCCGATGATCCCGGTGACGAGCGGTTCGTCCGCGCGCAGCCGTGTGATCAGGTTCTCACGGAGCTCGTCCTTGACGGAGCGGTCGCGCCAGCCGGAAGCGACGAGCTCGCCGAGGGTCTGCGCGGGAGCGGATGGCACGTCGATTATGCTACCCGACCATGCCGATCTTCGACCGGGACGGATTGGTCCTTTCGTACGAGGAT
>JBKKCR010000009.1:0-3019 GCA_046712825.1 Actinomycetota bacterium
TCCGACCCCGCCATCGACCGGATAAAGAACGCGCCGATCAAGGAAGTCGTTGTCACCAACACGCTTCCGATCCCCGCCGAGAAGCGACTCGACAACCTCACCGTGCTCTCGATCGCCCCCGTGATCGCGAACACGATCCGCGCGGTCTTCACCGACTCTTCCGTGAGCGAGATCTTCCAGGGAGAGAACTAAGCGTCACACGCAGCGAGTGTCCCTGGCTAGGGAACCACCTGGAACTGCGCCATCATGCCGGTGTCCTCATGTTCGAGGATGTGGCAGTGGAACATGTAGGTTCCGAGGTGATCGTCGAACCGCGTCGAGACGACCTCGACCGTCTCACCGAAGCCCACGAGGAACGTCTCCCGTAATCCTGTCTCACCGTCAGCGGCGGTCGGATCGTTCGGATCGAAGACGACGATACCGCCACGGCGTGATACCACCTTCCAATCGATGTCGTGTATGTGCATCCGATGCTGGAGCCCGCTGACGTTGGAGAAGATCCATCGCTCGGTGGTTCCGATCTTTGGCTTCGCATCGACCCGGTCGGGATCGAAGGGGAGCCCGTTGATCGTCCAGAGCGCCCACAGCGGAGCATCGGTGTTCTCAGGCCTGATCACCTTGTCCACCACCGGCACTGAGCCGAGGATCCAGTGGCGCGTGATGATCGGCTCCTCGAACGTCGGCCCTGGTCGTAGCGTGGCCGGGATCACGCTCTCGTCAAGAGCGTGCCGACGCACGCGGAACTGCATGATCTCCGGAAGCGGACCCCCGGAGGGCCCTCCGATGACCGGCTCCGCCGTGTTTCGCAGGACGATGTCCTGACCCATGAGGCCCTTGAAGTCGACAACGATCTCGACTCGTTCGGCAGGTCCCATCACGATTCTCTTGCGCGCGACCGGGGCGGGAAGGAGCCCGCTTTCGGAGCCGATCTGGATCATGTCCATACCGTTGCTCAGCTCAAGACCGTACGCGCGGCGATTGGAAGCGTTGAGGATCCGAAGGCGGTAGGTGCGATCGGCGACTTCGAAGTAGGGCGTGGGTGTCCCGTTGACGAGGATCGTGTCTCCCTGCGTGCCGGCGCCATCCAGCTCGTACTCGAGCTGGTTGTTCGCGTTGAAGTTCCGGTCGGCGATCATCAGCGGCACGTCGAACTCTCCCTTCGGAAGAGGCAACGCCGCATCGAAATCATCGTCGAGGATGAACATCCCTGCCAGGCCCATCCAAACGTTCCTGCCCGTGTTGTCCATCCGGTGGTCGTGGTACCACTGGAATGCAGCGCGCTCCGGTTCTCCGCCTTCTTGGAATTCGTAGGTGTAGGTGCGCGACGCGCCGGATGCGATGAGTTCATCATCCGGCTGTCCGTCCTCGCTGGAGGCCGAGTGGTTGCCGTGGTGGTGCACGGTCATGTCGCCGGTCTCCTGCGGCAACTCGTTCACGAACGTGACGTTCGTCGGTGTCCCGCTCGGGCGCCTGATGGTTGGGCCGGGGAAGATCCCGTTGTAGGTCCACATCTTGGTTTTGGGAGCGGGCGCCGGGAAGACCTGCACGTCCGCCTGCTGCATCGTGATCGTGATGTTCGGGTCGGACAGCACGGGCGGAATGGCGAGTGGAGCCTCGAACGTCGCGGCACGGGCAACGTCGCGGACCGCCAGGATCGAGACGGCGGACAGAGCGGCGACGACAATCACCAGGCGGCGACGCCACACCTCAAATCTGAACGCGCCTCGCAACATCTGCATCCTCTCTAAGCATTGGGGGATTTGAGAGTATCAGCACGATTTGCTGGGGAATAGATCATTCGCTGTGACCTCATCACAGCGTCATCTCGGAAGGCTCAGCCTTCGGGTCCGGAGACGGAAAGGATCGAGCCCGGGTGTCTGGGACCCGGGCTCGGCACATCCCCCGCAGGTTGGAGCGGGATCGCCCCTTGCTGCTGGGCCAGCATCGCGCAAAACGACGGTCACGGTCAGTGGTGTAGGCCACACTCCGGCTGTGAGGTTTGCCACATCCGGCCAGGCAGGACCCGAAAAGAGGCCGCGGGCCCGGCGCTGGTAGAATCCCGCCCGCTCACCAATGACCGGAGGTTGATCGGCCGTGGAAGTAACCATCCAAGCGGAAGCTCGTCAGGGGACCGGAAAAGGCGTTGCCCGGAAGTTGCGGGCGGTCGGAAAGGTCCCGGCGGTCCTGTACGGGCGCGGTCTGGACCCGGTCGCGGTCGCGGTCGATCGCATGTCGCTGATCCGTGCGTTCAAGACCGACGCCGGCCGCAACGTCCTGATCGACCTCGAGGTCGAGGGCGGCGAAACCCATCTCACCCTCGCGCGTGAGCTCCAGAAGGATCCGGTTCGCGGCACGATCCTCCACGTCGACTTCCTGAAGATCGCCCGTGACGTCGAGATCGAGGTCGACGTCCCCGTCCACGTCGTCGGCGAGTCGCCCGGCGTGAAAGAGGGCGGCGTCATCGAGCATCACACCTGGTCCGTTCGTCTCTCCTGCCTGCCCGGCAACGTCCCCGAGCGGCTCGACGCCGACATCTCCAAGATGGTCATCGGCGACATGCTGCGCGTTTCCGATCTCGAGATCCCCGAGAGCGTCACGATTTTGACTCCCCCGGATGAAGCGATCCTCGGTGTCATCGTGCCTCAGATCCTCAAGGTCGAGGAGGAAGCGCCTGCGGCCGAGGCGGTCGAGGGCGTCGAGGGCGAGGTCGCGGAAGGCGAAGAGGGCGCCGCTGCTCCGGCCGAGGGCGAAGAGGCCAAGAAGGAAGAGGAAAAGGGCTAGGCGCCCGCCCGAACGTGTCGAGCCTCTATCTCGTCGCCGGGCTCGGCAACCCGGGTTCGGAGTACGACCGAACCCGCCACAACCTCGGCTTCCTGACGGTCGACGAGCTCGCCGAACGGCTCGGCGCCGGAAAGCTCAAGCGTTCGCGGAAGCACTCCGCGCTCGTAGCCGAGGTCCGCGACGGCGACGATCGCATCGTCCTCGCCAAGCCCCAAACCTTCATGAATCTCAGCGGACG
>JBKKCR010000010.1:0-13282 GCA_046712825.1 Actinomycetota bacterium
GCCGAACAGTGTAAGCCCGAGGCTTCGAGCGAGCCCCGCGCGGGAGGCGCCACAGGGCCGCGTACGATTTTGGTTGGTGGTGGGGGGAGGGTTCGAACCTCCGAAGGCTGAGCCACCTGATTTACAGTCAGGCCCCTTTGGCCGCTTGGGTACCCCACCTCGCGCCGGGGTAGTCTACCGGGCGTTCAGGAGGTGCAGACGTGGCAAAGGACTCTTCGTTCGACGTGGTTTCCAAGGTCGACCGGCAGGAGGTCGACAACGCGCTCAATCAGACGCGCAAGGAGCTCCAGAACCGATTCGACTTCAAGGGGACGGGCGCGGAGGTCGAGTGGACCGGCGACTTGCAGCTCGAGGTGCGCGCCGGCACCGACCACCGCGTTACGGCCGCGGTCGAGGTGTTGAAGGAAAAGTGCATCAAGCGCCAGGTGCCTTTGAAGGCGCTTCAGATCGGTCCCCTCAAGGAGACCGGCGGGGGTGGGTTCAAACAGGTCATCGACATCAACCAAGGGATCTCGTCGGAGAAGTCACGCGAGATGGTGAAGATCCTGAAAACCAGCGGCATCAAGGTGCAGGCCGCGATCCAGGAGGACCACCTGCGGGTCTCGGGCAAGAGCAAAGACGTGTTGCAAAGTGCGATCCAGCTGCTGAAAGAGAATGACTTCGATATCCCGCTGCAGTTCACCAACTATCGCTAGAGACGCTCCGAGATCGCGGCAGCCATCCGTTCCGCCGAGTCCGGCGCTTTGGTGAAGAAGAGCACCGGCTCGATCACCTCGAGCTCCATCAGGCGGGCGACGCCGCCGTCCATCACCGCGTCGACGCGCGCGTAGAGCAACGGCGACTCCGGGATCAGTGACAGGACCTGCGCGGCGAGCGCCAGCTCCTGCGGCTCGGGATCGATCGGCGGCGTCCGGTCGAGCGAGAACGTTCGCCCCGCGAGCATCTGATCCTTGCGGATCGCATGGGAGAACCGGCCGTCGATGTGGATCATCGCCCGCTCGCCGGACGTCTCGGTGGCTGCGACGAAGGGCTGGATCATGACGTCACGCTCGGCAAGCAGGCGGTCGAGGTGCGACTGGCCTTTCTCGGTATCGCCGGCGTGAACGCGCAACGCGCCGCGGGCACCGTTGTCGACGGCCGGCTTGACCACGGCGTCGCGCCACGACCGCTCGACGAGTAATCGGGCAAGGTCCGTCCGAGAACCCGCCTCGACCCAGGCGGTCGGCACGATCGGGACCCCGGCGGCCTCGAGCTCCCGCAGGTAGGACTTGTGAGAGTTCCAGCGGAGCACGCGAGCGGGATTGTGCAACGGTGTCGCCGCCTCGACGCGGTCGGCCCAGGCGCAGAAGGCGTCACGGTGGCGGATGTAGTCGAACGCGGATCGGACCAGGACGATCCGGGCCGCCGCCCAATCGACCGACGGATCGCTCCATACGCCCGGCCCGGAGGAAATGCCGCGGTCTGCGAGCGCCCCGACGAGCAGGAGCTCGTCTTCCCACAATTCGGGATGCTCGGCGCCGGTGGCGAGCAGCACGTCGGGCATCCGCGCATTTCATCACGGCGCCGCGCCGTGCGCCGCAGATATCATCGTCGCGTCGTGCCTCGAGTAAGCCACGCCGCCGCGAGTCGCGAACTCGCCGCACGCGACCACGTCATGCGGACGCTGGTCGCTCGATTCGGGCCGTGCAAGATCGGCCGAAGCACACAGGGTCACTTCGAGGCGCTCGCCGAGTCGATCGTGTATCAGCAGTTGGCCGGGGCGGCGGCGGCCGCGATCTGGGGACGCTTCCGCGGGCTGTTCGACGGGGAGTTCTCGCCGAGGGCGGTGCTCGCCAAACGCGAGACGACGCTCCGCGGCGCGGGCCTTTCCCCGAACAAAGCGGCTTCGATCCGCGACCTCGCCACGAAGATCCTCGACGGCACGGTGCCGGTCGACAACCTGACGCGCCTTCGGGACGAGGCGATCATCGACCGGCTCGTGGTCGTGCGAGGGATCGGTCGGTGGACCGCAGAGATGTTCCTCATGTTCCAGCTGCGCCGGATCGACGTGTGGCCGGTCGACGACTACGGCGTCCGCAAGGGGTACGCCCGCGCCTACAAGTTGACGGAGCTACCCAAGCCGAAGGAGCTGGGAGTGCTGGGTGAGCGGTTCCGTCCGTATCGTTCGGTAGCTGCCTGGTACTGCTGGCGGGCGGTCGAAGCGCCTGACGGCCGGGTCTAGCGCCCGAAGGACGCCAGCGCCGGGCCGGGCTCGGTCGTGTTCACGCGGGTCGACCAGAGTGGGTTCTGCCACGCGGAGCCGATCATCGCGAGCATCTCCGAGTTGTTGAGGGAACCGGTTCCGAACGTCGTCGGCGCGCTCCCCCACGCGAGCTTCTCGAAGGCCACGTCGAAACCGAGCGCCGTGCCGGTCGGGTCGACCGCCACCTTCCACAGCGCCGGGACCGGCGCCGCCGGTTGCCGCATCAAGTCGAAGACGGCTTGCCATCGGGCGCCGCCGAGTTGATTGAGCGCGTTGTACTCGACGAGGCGCTGATACGCGTTGACGGCGTTCGACTCCGCCTCGAGGAGCCAGGAGTCGAGCACCGGCTTCGGAGACACGGGCAGGCCGCCGCGTGGGTGGATCTCGAAATGCAGATGCGGATAGGTACCCTTCGCGACCCCGGTGTCACCGACGTAGCCCATCACATCTCCGAGGCGCACGCGCTTTCCTGCGACGACTCCCGGCGCGTACCCGGAAAGGTGACCGTAGTAGTAGGTGATCCCATCGTCGCCCTTGAGCCAGATCGAGATGCCGCCGATCGACCCGTTCGCGATCTTCTCGATGACGCCGTCGACGGTCGCGACGACCGGCGTCCCCGACACCGCGAAGAGATCGACACCCTCGTGCAGGTGGAAGTAGGGCGCGTAGCGGGGGGCGCCGTAGTCGTCGTGGTACCAGACGTACCCGACCACCGGGAATCGACCGAAGCCGCGCGTGAGATCCTGCTGGCTGACGGGGACGCCGGCCGGCTGGAGCCGCGCGATCAGATCGAGGAGACGCTGCGTGTTGCGGGCCGTGTTGGCGATATCGAGCACGTAAGTCACGGAGCTTCGTAGCGCCGCAGATGGGCCGGACCCGTTCGGCTGTGACGACGAGGGCTGCGACGGACTCGAGGCGGGCTTCGGCTTGGGTTTGGGTTGGGGCTTGGGTGAAGAGGAAGGCGACGGGCTCGGTGAAGGTGTCGGAGTTTCGTGCTTGCACAACAGCCCGACGAGACAGTGGTCCGCTTGCGCTGGCGCGGGAAGGAGCAAGGCGAAGCTCGCGGCCATTCCGACCGCTGTGATCGCCATCCGACGACCGATCAGCTGAACCTCCTGGAGCTCGCGTTGCTCCCCCGGCGCGAGGGTGGCGTGTTCGACGCTTCGAGCGGGGATTCCTTCCCCGGTAGGGCAACGACTCGGCGCCGCGAAAAGGTGTGGCGGAAACCGCGGAACCTCTCCGCGAACGTCGCGCTCGCGAAGAATCGGGCAAAGCGAAACTTGAGCGTCTTTGGTCGGGAACCGAGCGACCCCGGCCTGTAGGCCGGGGTCGCGTTAGGTTCGTCCGTTTTCGCTACACGCGTGCGCCGAGTTGACGCAGCTGCTCGATGCGCTCCTCCAGCGGCGGATGGCTCATGAAGAGCTTCGACACCTTCGCGCCGCGAAGCGGGTTCTGCAGGAAGACGTGCGAAACCGCAGGACTGATCTGCGGGACCGGCGTGTTCCGGGCCGCCGCGTCGATCTTGATGAGGGCGTTGGCGAGCGGCGTGGGGTCGCCCAGCAGCTCTGCCCCAGACCGGTCGGCCTGAGACTCTCGAGAACGCGAGATCGCCATCTGGATCAGCGCGGCCGCGATGGGCGAGAGGATGAAGAAGAGCAGCATGCCGAGAGCGCCGAACGGCCCTGAGTCCTCGTCGTCCCGGCCTCCGAAGAAGAACATCATGTACCCGAGGTAGCTGATCGCTGCGCCGACGGTCGCCGCGACCGAACCGATCAGGATGTCGCGGTTCTTGACATGGGCCAGCTCGTGGGCGAGCACGCCTTCAAGCTCGCGCTCGTCCAGCACATTGAGGATCCCCTCGGTAACCGCGACCGCCGCGTGCTCCGGGTTGCGTCCCGTCGCGAACGCGTTCGGCTGCGCCGCCGGCATCACGTAGAGCTTCGGCATGGGCATCCCGGCACGCTGGGTGAGGTTCCGGACGATTGTGTAGAGCCAGGGCGCTTCCTGCTCGGACACCGGACGCGACCGAGTCATCTTGATCACGAGCTTGTCGGACAGCCAGTACGAGCCCAGGTTCATCACGGCCGCCAGGCCCATCGCGATCGTCAAACCCTGCCTCCCGCCGAGCATGTTCCCGACGAAGAGGAACAGCCCGCTGAGCGCGGCGAGATACACGAACGTCTTCATGACGTTCTTGTTCAACTCAGACCCTCCTCTGAGCCCGGCCACCGTGGCCTCGGGCTCCCGGAGCTCCCAGCGTCCAAGGACACCGACCTCTCCGCCACAAATGGTACCTCCGCGGCTGAGCGCCGGCTGAGGAACCTGTTTCGTTCTGCCCGCGAGGGCCGCACGGGCGAAGGCTCAGCCGGAGACGAGCGTCGATCTCGGCGAGAAGTGGTTGAAGAAGTCTGGGTAGATGCCGACGGCGATCACGACGATCAAGGCGAGGGCGATCGCAACTGCCACCGGGTAAGGGACGCCGAGGGGGGACGAATCCTCGGCCGGGCGTAGGTACATGCGGGAGCCGACGGATAGGTAGTAGTACAGGCCGATGACGCTATTGACGACCATGACGGCAGCGAGCCAGGCCGAGTTGGCGTCGATCGCGGCGGAGAAGACGAAGAACTTGGCCCACATGCCGGCGAGCGGAGGGATGCCGGCTAGGGAAAGCAGGAAGAACAGCATCGCGGCGGCAAGGCCCGGCTCTCTTTGGGCGAGGCCGTCGTAGTCAGAGATCAAGTTCGACGGCTGCTTGCGCGCGACCGCGATCACGACCGCGAACGCTCCGATGTTCATGAACGAGTAGATCAGGATGTAGGTCAGCGAGGCGGCGAAGGCCTCGCGCAGAACCTGCGGCGACGCGCCCTCGACGACGGCAAACGGCAGCAGCATGTAGCCGGCCTGTGCGATGGACGAGTACGCGAGAAGCCTGACGATATTCGTCTGCGTCAACGCCACGACGTTCCCGAGGGTCATCGTGAGCACCGCGAGGACGGCGAAGCCCGGCGCCCAAGACGACGTTTGGTGGACGAAGCCGACGAACATGAGGCTCAGCATGCCGGCGAATCCTGCGGCCTTCGAGGCAACGGATAGGAACGCCGCCACCGGGATCGGCGATCCCTCGTAGGTGTCGGGCGCCCAGAAATGGAACGGCACGGCAGAGACCTTGAAGCCGAACCCGGCCAGGATCAGCAGGATGCTCGCGAACACGAGCGGATCGTCCCCGCGGGGCTGGAGTGCGGTCGCGATGTCGGTGAGGTTCGTCGCGCGCGTGACCCCGTAGATCATGGACATGCCGAAGAGCATGATCGCGGTCGAGAGCACACCGAACAGGAAGAACTTGATCGCCGCCTCGTTCGAGCGCGCATCTCGTTTCTTGAAGCCGGCGACCAGGAACCCGGGCGCGCTCACGAGCTCGAGCGCGACGAACAGCATGATGAGATCTCGCGCGGACGCCATCAGCAGCATGCCGAGGAAGCTCGAGAGCAGCAGGAAGTAGAACTCGCCCTGCGCGGTGCGGGTGTTCGTGTCGAGATAGTCGGCCGAGATAAGGATCACGATCACCGCGACCACGAGGAACAGGAACTTGAACAGCAGCGCGTAAGCGTCGATCACGAACATCCCCGCGAACGTGGTGCGCCGCTCTCCCACCAACGTGGCGACCGCGATCAGCGATCCGAGAACCCCGACGAGTGCGACGAGCCCGTTCCACTTCTTCTTCTCGTCAGGCAGGAACAAGTCGACGCACAAGACGAGCAGGAGCGCGCCCGTGAGGATGATCTCCGGGAGCGCGGCGTGCAGATCGATAGGGCTCATGTCAGGAGAACAGTCCGGTGAGTCCGGAAACGGCGCTGTTGGTCATATCCAGAACGGCGCGGGGGTAGACGCCCAGCGCGAGGATCCCGACGAGAAGCGGCGCCCACGCCGCGAGCTCGATGGGCCGGACGTCGGGGAGCTTCTCGCCGAGATGCTTCTCGGACGCCTTCCCGAGATTCAGCCGCTGGATCAACCACAGCATGTATCCGGCGGTAAGAATCGTGCCGACGCCTCCGAGAACCATGTAGGTACGGAACAGTCCCGTGTTCAGCCCGGGTGCAGGGTTGAACGCGGCCAAGAGCGCCAGCACCTCGCCCCAGAAGCCGGCAAGGCCGGGCAGCCCCAGCGAGGCGATCGCTGCGAACGCGAGGATGCCGCCGAGGTGCGGCATGACCTGCATCAGGCCGGGGCCGATCATGTCGATCTGCCGAGTGTGGAACCGCTCGTAGATCGACCCGGCGAGGAAGAACAACATGCCGGTGATCACGCCGTGCGCCACCATGCCGAAGATGGCCGCGTTGATACCCGTGTCGGTCAAGGTCGAGATGCCGAGCATGATGAACCCCATGTGCCCGACCGACGAGAAAGCGATCAGTCGCTTGATGTCCTTCTGGGCGAGGCAGCATAAGGCGCCGTACAAGATCGCAACGACGGACAGAGCCCCGATGTAAGGCGCCCAGTCGCGAGCGGCCTCGGGCAGCAGCGGCAGCGCGATCCGGATGAAACCGTAGGTGCCCATCTTCAGCAAGATCCCGGCAAGCAGCACGCTGCCGACCGTCGGCGCGTCACCGTGGGCATCCGGGAGCCAGGTGTGGAACGGCCACATCGGCACCTTGATAGCGAAGCCCAGGAACAAGCCGGCGAAAACGAGGTTGATGAACGCCTTGCTACCGAATGTCTGACCCTGTAACGCGATCATGTCGAACGTGTGTGCGCCGGTGACGGGGTGCTTGGAGCGGAAGTACATGGCCAGGAAACCGAGCAGCATGAACACGCTGCCGAAGAGCGTGTACAGGAAGAACTTGATCGCCGAGTATTCCTTGCGCTCGGAACCCCAGATCGCGATCAGGAAGTACATCGGGACGAGCACCAGCTCCCAGAAGACGAAGAACAGCACGAGGTCGAGCGCGACGAACGTGCCGGCCATGCCCGTAGCGAGTAGCAGGATGAGAGCGAAGAAGCCTTTAGGCCGGTGGGGCTCGGGCATGATCTTGGTCGAGTAGACGACGCACAGGAAAACCAGGAGCGTGGACAGGATCAGAAGGGGCAGGCTGATCCCGTCGATCGCCATGTGGTAGCGGGCGCCGATCGTCTCGATCCACGACGTGTCGACGGAGAATTGGAAGACGCGCGTGTTGTCGAAGTCGAAGCGCGCCAGCACGATGATGCTGACGACGAGAGATCCTCCGCTGGCGATGAGCGCGACGGCGCGGACGGCAGCTTCCTGCGCCTTCGGGACGACCATGATCGCCAGCGCTCCCACGAGCGGCAGGAACACCACCAGCGAGAGTGCCCAGGTATCGAACGTTTCCATCCGTGCCCCCTGCTATCCGAACCGAGTGAAAAGGAATGCGAAGACCGCAACACCGCCGAACAGATACGCCGCGTACCGCTGGACGTCGCCGCCCTGCAGGTACTTGAGCAACCCGCCGCTGCGACGGGCCCCGATGCCGGCGCTGTTGACGGCGCCGTCGATCACTTTCTGGTCGACGTACTTGTACATGCCTTGCGCGGTCAGCTTTGCTCCGGCGGCCGCGCCGTTCACCACACCGTCGAGCACCTTCTGGTTGACCCAGTACATGGCCCGGGAGACGTAGTCGCGGATCGGCCGAACGATCGCGACCCAGTAGAAATCGTCGAGGTAGTACTTGCGCTGGAGCAGCCGGTAGAAGAATCCCATCCGTTCGAGCGGCTCGCGCGCGGGAGCCGGCATGTACATGCGGCGACCAAGTGCGATGCCTCCGACGGCGACGGCGACGGACACGAGGATCAGGATGAAGTCGGCGCTCGGGACGTGGGTCTCGCCTCCGACGCCGACCCACGCGCCGAAGCCCGACTGCCAGCCGGGCACTCCGGCGAACCCGGCGACGACCGAGAGCACGGCGAGGATGACGAGCGGGCTGGTCATGGCCGGCGGCGACTCGTGCGGTTTCCCCTTCCCTCGGTACTTGCCCTCGAACGTGAGGTGCACCGCGCGCGACATGTAGAAGGCGGTCAGGAACGCCGTCAGGACGCCGACCCCGTACACGATCAAAGCCACGAACTGCGTCCCGTGGGCTTCGACGGCGCCCGTCCCGAAGCGGTACGCCTCGGTGAGGATCTCGTCTTTCGACCAGAAGCCGGCCAACGGCGGGATCCCCGCGAGCGCGAGCGAGCCGATCACGAACGTCTTGTAGGTCGTCGGCATGACGCGTTTCAGGCCGCCCATCTCGCTCATGTTGTTGGAGTGGACCGCGTGGATCAGGCTTCCGGCGCCGAGGAAGAGCAGCGCCTTGAAGAACGCGTGCGTGTAGAGGTGGAAGATGGCGGCGTTCCCCGCGCCGATGCCGAGCGCGGCCATCATGTACGCGAGCTGGCTGATCGTGGAGTAGGCCAGGACGCGCTTGATGTCGTCCTGCACCATGGCTAAGAGCGCGGCCATCAGCATCGTGAAAGCGCCGATCAGCGCGACCTCATTGAGCGCCTCGGGGGATGCTTCGAAGACGGGGAACAGCCGGGCGACGAGGAACACGCCGGCCGTCACCATCGTCGCCGCGTGGATCAGCGCGCTGACCGGGGTCGGGCCCGCCATGGCGTCGGGGAGCCAGACGTGTAACGGGAACTGGGCACTCTTCCCGATAGCGCCGCCGAAGAGCAGGATCGCGGCGGCGGTGAGGGTCAGATGCGAGAGATCTCCTCCTTCGACGAGGTGCGTGATCTCTGTGATGTTGAACGTCTTCGCGGCGGCGAACAACACGAAGATGCCGATCAGGAACGGGATGTCGCCGGTCTTGGTGGTGACGAAGGCCTTGATCGCGGCGCTCGAGTTCTCCTTCTCCTCCCACCAATGGCCTATCAGGAGATAGGAGCAGATCCCGACGAGCTCCCAGCCGATCAGGAGCTGGATGAGGTTGTTGGCGATGACCAGGTTGAGCATCGAGCCGGTGAACAGGTTCAACGCCGCGTAATACCAGGTGTAGCGCTTGTCTCCGTGCATGTAGGCGGTGGAGTAGATCTGCACCATGAGCGCGACCAGGGTGACCACGACGAACATCACCGCAACGAGGCCGTCGATCTTCATCCCGAGGCCGAGCCCGAGGTCGGCGCCGAAGGGGAACCAGTCCACTTCGCGCTCGACGACGGGCCCGCCGCCGCCGACGTAGTCGCCGATGAGGATGAACAGCGATAGAGCGAGTGATCCTCCGACGGCGAGGATGCCGATCTCGGTACCTTTCCTCGGCATCCGCTTGCCGAAGGCGAGGATGAGGAAGAACGCCACGAGCGGAAGCACCGGGATCAGCCACGCGTGCTCCGTGGCCCAGTTGCCCGAGGTCGCCAAGACCTCTTCGGCATGCTCCTGCATCACGGCGAGTGTCGTCACCATTTCAGGAGGTCCACCTCGTCGAGGTTCACCGTTTCGCGGTTCCGGTAGATCATCAGCACGATGGCGAGCCCGATCCCGACCTCAGCGGCCGCGACGGCGATCACGAACAGCGCGAAGATCTGCCCCACGGCGAGCTGATCCTGGAAGAAGGAGCCGAACGCGATGAGGTTGATGTTGACGGCGTTCAGCATGAGCTCGATCGACATGAGAACCAGCACCGCGTTGCGGCGGGCAAGGACGCCGTAGATCCCGATCGAGAAAAGGAGAGCTCCGAGAGTCAGCACCCACGCGAGGTTCACGTTCTGTCGTCCTCCCCCACTCCGCTCGCTAGTCCTTGCGTGCCAGCACGATCGCGCCGACCAGGGCCGCGAGCAGCAGCACCGATATCGCCTCGAACGGCAGCACGAACCGGTCGAACATCGACCGGCCGATATCTTCGGTCCTCACGGCCTGTTTCAGCGGGATCGTGTCCTCCCCGAACGCGTCCCAGATCAACCAGGTCAGGGCGCCGAACGTTCCGGCAGCAACGAGCAACGCTATGCCCCTGCTCTGGTTGTCGAGGGTCGCGCTTCCGATGGGCGCCTTGGTGAGCATGATCCCGAACAGCAGCAGGACGACGATCGCGCCGACGTAGATGAGGACCTGGGTCCAGCCGATGAACTCGGCTCCGAGGAGGAGGAACAATGCGGCGACGGCTCCGAGCGTCGCGACGAGGTAAAGCGCCGCGTGGACGACGTTGCGACTCGATACGACGAGAGCACCCGCCACGCCGGCGATCGCGACGATGATCGCGAAGATGACCTCGTGGCCGTTCACGCGCCGCCCTTCCGCCGCTTGACGACGAAGGCCCGCTTCGCGAGCGCCCGCGCGACCCGGTCCGGCTTCCCCGCCGCCAGCTCCCGCTGATAGGTCTCGTCGTCGATCTCCACGGGCCCGTGATCCTCCTCCGCTGCCGGCGCCGCAGGAGCAGCAGCGGGCGCCGCGGCCGGCGCTTCAGCGGCCGGAGCCTCGGCGGCTGCGGCGGCTTCAGCGGGCGGTGCGGCCGGCGCAGCAGCGGGTGCGGGCGCCGTGGAAGCCGTCGCGGGCGCCGCGACGCCGGCGGGCTCGTACGCCTTCATGGGAGCTTCGCGCTCCGGCTCGGGCTCGGCCCCTACTTCGAGCTCGGGGGGAACCTTCACGTAGTCCATCCAGCCGCCGAGGACGTCCATCTCGTGGGTGAGCCCCTCGATGTCCAGCTCCGAGTACTCGAAGTGAGGGCTCCAGAACAGCGCGTCGAACGGGCACACCTCGACGCAGATCCCGCAGTACATGCAGAGCGCGAAGTCGATCGCGAAGCGATCGAGCACATTGCGGGTCCGAGCGCGCGCGCCCGGCGTCTTCGGCGGAACGACGTCCTTGTGTCACTCGATGTAGATCCACCAGTCGGGGCACTCGCGAGAACAAAGCATGCAGACCGTGCAGTTCTCTTCCTTGAAAGCGATCACTCCGCGGGTGCGCGGCGGCAGGTCGGGCACCACGTGCGGGTACTGCTGCGTGACCGACCGCTTGGTCATCGTGCGCAAGGTCACGCTGAGGCCCTTCGCCAGTCCGTATGCCGGGCCGATGACCTTGCGCTTGGCGATCTTCTTCTCGACCGCGCGGAGCCGCTCGAGCGCTTCCTCCTTCGTCTTCGGCATGGGCATGACTTAGAACACCACCTTGAAGACACCGGTGAGAAGGATGTTCGCGAGCGCGAATGGGATCAGGTATTTCCAAGCCATCTTCTGGAGCTGGTCCTCGCGCAAGCGTGGGTACGTCGCGCGCAGCCAGATGACGAGGAACGACACGGCGCCGATCTTGGCGAGCGTCCACAGCGGGGCTGGGATGCCGGGGATCAGGAGGCTCTTCCAGCCGCCGAGGTACATCACGGTCGCGAGGCCGGACAGCGCGACGATGCCCGCGTACTCGGCAAGGAGGAACATCCCGAACTTGATGCCCGAGTACTCGGTCATGTGCCCGAAGATGATCTCCGAGTCGGCGATCGGCATGTCGAAGGGCGGACGCGACAGCTCGGCCAGGCTCGCCGTAACGAAGATACTGAAGCCGATGAACTGCGGCAGCACGTACCAATACGCGTCTTGAGCCTCGACGATGCCGACCAGCGACAGCGTCCCCGCCTGCATCGCGACCGCCGCCGCCGCGAGCACGAGCGGGAGCTCGTACGCGATCAGCTGCGCGGCGCCGCGGATCGCGCCGATCAGCGAGAACTTGTTCGCGCTCGCCCAACCGGCCATAAGCATGCCGATCACGCCGATCGCCGAGATCGCCAGCGCGAAGAACAGCCCGACGTCCATGTTCTCGACCCACCAGCCGTTGGGCCCAAACGGGATCACGGCGAAGATCATGATGACCGGCACGACGACCATGATCGGGGCGATGGTGAACACCCACTTGTCGACCGCGGTTGGGCGGATGTCCTCCTTCTGGATGAACTTCACGCCGTCGGCGATCAGCTGAGCCCAGCCGTGGAACCGGCCGGCTTCCATCGGCCCAAGGCGTGCTTGCATGTGCGCGAGGATCTTGTGCTCGGCGTAGCCGATCACCAGCGGCGCCGTCAGGAAGAAGATCAGGACGGCGCCGACCTTCAACCCGAAGACGACCCAGACGCTGTCGAAGTACCGCTCGAATATCATCGCGTCGCGCTCACCGGTCGACGTCCCCGACGACGAAGAACACGCTTCCGAGCACCGCGATGAGATCCGGGACGAGGATTCCGGGAAGCAGGTACGGGATCATGCTGACGTTGGAGAACGACGGCGTCCGCATCTTCATGCGCCAGGGGTACTTGTCGCCGCGCGAGACGAGGTAGTAGCCACACTCGCCCAGCGAGTTTTCGGTCCGCAAGTAGTAGTTGCCTTCCGGCGCCTTGATCGTCTTCGGCATCTTGCCGGGGATGATCGGCCCGGCCGGGATCATCTCGTTGACCTGCTCGATGATCCGAAGCGATTGCTGGATCCGGCCGTACAAGACGTTGAACCGATCGAAGGAGTCACCGTTCTCCCCGACAGGAACGTCGAACTCGACCTGGTCGTAGAAAAGGTAGGGCTCAGTCTTGCGAGAATCCTCGGCCACGCCCGTGGCTTGCAGGATCGGCCCGGTGACGCCGTAGTCCTTCGCAACCTCGCCAGGCAGCGAGCCGACGCCGACCGTTCGCTTCTTGAAGATCTCGTTGCCGAGGAGCAGGCCCTCGTAGTCGTACAGACGGTTCCGCACCTTCTTCACCAGGCGGCGCGAGTGGTCCAGCGCGCCCTTGGGCAGGTCCTCTTTGAGCCCGCCGACGCGGCAGGAGGTGAAGTGCAAACGTCCGCCGGTCACCGATTCCATGAGTTCCTGGATGTCCTCGCGCTCACGGAACGCGTAGAACATCGGCGTCATCGCGCCGAGCTCCAGCCCGTACGAGCCGAGGAACATCAGGTGGTTCAGCACCCGGTTCCACTCGGTGAGGAGCATGCGGATCCACGTGGCGCGCGGCGGGACCTCGAGGCCCATCATCTTCTCGACGATGAGCGCCACACCGAGTTCGTTGCCGTATGCAGACAGCCAATCGTGCCGGTTCACCAGCGCGATGATCTGACGGTAGTCGCGCGCCTCCGCGAGCTTCT
>JBKKCR010000011.1:0-14350 GCA_046712825.1 Actinomycetota bacterium
TCCTCGTTCACGGCATCGGCGCGGGTCTGGACGTTGTAGTCCCAGCCGATGTCGGCGATCTTCTCGCACATCTCGAACAGGCGCGGCTTGCGCAGCGTGAACGTCGCGTCGCCGAAGTAGAACTTCGGCTTCCCGACGGTGCGGTAGTTGTCCCAGCAATACTGGACGACGTCGCGCACGTAGTCGGGCGAGTGGAAACGCACCTTGCGGTTCCAGATCGTCGGGTCCATGCAGAACGTGCACTTCTCGGGGCAGCCGCGCGAGGTTACGTACGACGAGCCGATGAAGTAGTCGCCGTTGGGCTGCAGTGTCTTCAGGAAGTGGTGACGTTCCTTGATCTTGAAGCGGTCGCCGGCCGAGTACATGTGCGCGAGCCGGTCGAGGTCACCGATCCGCGGCATGTCCATGTTGTGGCCCGGCTCGCCGCCGCCCACCTGATACGAGAGCCCCATCGTGTCGAGCTTGCCGGTCTTGTGTTTGCCCTCGGCGAGCTCGGCCATCAGCTGGATGATCGTGTCCTCGCCTTCGCCGCGCACGACGATGTCGGCATACCCGTCGAGGATCAGCTCGAAGGCGTGCATCGTGGCGTAGTTCCCGCCGGTGATGAACACGGCATCGGGCGCGGCCTTGCGCATCTCGGCGATCAGGTTCTTCACGCCCTTGACCATGTAGTAGTACGACATCGGGATCATCACGACGTCGGCGCCCTTGAGCCGCGCGGCCAGGTCGTCGCTCATCGTCTTGATGAGCCCTTCGAGCTCGTCACGCGCGGCGTCGTCGTGCTGGTGGTCGTCGGAGACCGCGAACCACCGCTCGTCCCAGTGGTCGGCGATGATGTTCACGAGGTCGTAGTCGATCCCGTTCTGCTTCAGCGCCGCCGCGATGTACAGCAGGCCGTACTCGGGGGTGATGATCGCCCGGTCGCGGTAGCTCTTCCAGAAGGGCTCCCACGAGGGGTACGGCCGTCGCACGAGGAACGAGTAGGCGAAGGTGTCGCTGACCAGGACCGTCCGCATCGTTCCTCCCTGAGCTGACGCCGGTATCAGATTGCGCGCGAGTCTACACGGACGGCCCGAGGCGGCACGAACGCGCCACGTCGCCGATGGGTATCCTCCCCCCGTGCGCGTCGTCGTCGCCCCCAACGCATTCAAGGGATGCCTCACCGCCAAGCAGGCGGCGGAGGCGATGGTTCGCGGCGTGAAAGCGGCCGGGGCCGACGCCGTTCTCGCTCCGGTGGCCGACGGCGGGGACGGAACCTTGGACGCGCTGGTCGCCGGCGTCGGCGGCAGCGTGATGGGAACCATCGCGCGCGGCCCGCTCGGGCTCCCCGTGCGGGCGCACGTCGGGATCCTTTCCGACGGGACCGGCGTCGTCGAGATGGCGCAAGCCTCGGGACTGACGCTCGTTCCGGCGGGGGACCGGGACCCGATGCGAGCCACCTCCTACGGCACCGGCGAGCTCATCCGCGCAGCCCTCGCGCGGAGGCCATCCCGGATCCTGGTGGCCCTGGGCGGCTCGGCCACGGTGGACGGCGGCACGGGGCTCGCGCGAGCGCTCGGATTGCGTTTCCTCGACGCGGAAGGACGCTCGCTTCCGGACGGGGGCGGAGCGCTCGAACGGCTGGCTCTGATCGACAAGACCAAGCTCGACCCGCGCGTAACCGCCACGCCGCTCATCGTCGCCTCCGACGTGACGAACCCACTCCTGGGACCCGAGGGCGCCGCCCGGGTGTTCGGCCCGCAGAAAGGCGCGAGCCCCGAGCAGGTCGAGATCCTCGAGCGCGGGCTCGAACGCCTCGCCGAGCGGCTCGCCGTGGACCTGGGCGCCGACGTCGCCGGCCGGCCGGGGGCCGGCGCCGCGGGCGGGACGGGCGCCATGCTGCTGGCGCTCGGCGGAGAGATACGACCCGGCGTCGAGGTCGTCCTCGAAGCTCTTGGCTTCTCCGATCTGCTGAACGGCGCAGATCTGGTGTTGACGGGCGAGGGGAGGCTCGACCGGCAGACGCTCGCCGGTAAGGCTCCGATCGGGGTCGCGCGTGCGGCTGCCGAAGCCGGGGTGCCCTGCGCGGCGGTCGTCGGGACGTCGGAGCTGGAGCCGGCCGAGGCGGGGTTCGTTGCCATCCGTTCACTCGTCGACCACTTCGGCGATCAAGCAGCGGCTAAGTCCAAAGCCGAGGGCGGCCTCGCCACCCTTGCCGCCGCGGTGGTCCGTTCGTTCGCTTCGGCCCAGTCCAGGCCCTGAATCCGGTCAAGATCCGCTGGTGAGGCTCCCGGAACCGTCCTTCGCCCGGTATAATCTGACGTACGGGGTCGGAAATCTCCCCGTCCCAACAAGGAGAATGAGGATGAAGCTGAGCGACACCGCTGCTGTGAAGGTCAAGGAGCTGCTCCAGCGCGAGGCGCCCGAGCAGGCCGGGCTGGCCCTGCGGGTCGCGGTTCAGCCGGGTGGCTGCTCAGGCCTCCGCTATTCGCTCTTCTTCGACGACCAGATCAAGGAGAGCGACCAGACCACCGAGTTCGGCGGCGTCCGCCTCGTCGTGGACAAGATGAGCGCGCCGTACCTCTCGGGCGCGGAGATCGACTACGTCGACACGCTGCAACAGTCCGGTTTCACGATCAACAACCCGAACGCGCAGTCGACATGCGCGTGCGGGGATTCCTTCCACTGAGTCCAAGCGCGACCTTCGAGGGGCGGCGATGAGCCGCCCCTCGTCCATTGAATCGATGCCAAGGGTCTATGTCTGAGCCTCGCGTCACCGTCATCATGCCCACCTACCGGCGGCCGGAGTCGCTCGCGCGCACGCTCGAAGGACTCGCCCGGCAAGACCCCGGCTTCGACTGGGAGCTCGTCGTGATCGACAACGACGACGCTCCGGGCGCCGCCTCCGTCTTCGCGTCACACGAGGGAACGTTCGGCGGACGCGCGCGGATGGTCAGGGAGACCCGGCGCGGGTCGGCCTACGCCCGGAACCGCGGCATCGAGGAGGCGCGCGGCGATGTGACGGCGATGATCGACGACGATGTGGTCCCCGCACCGGATTGGCTCGCGAAGATCGCCCAGCCCGTGCTGTCCGGACGGTGCTCGGGCGCCGGGGGACTGGTGTTGCTCGATCCTTCTGTCGAGCGGCCGGACTGGTTCGACGAGGTTGCGATCGGCGGCTACCTCGCCCGCTGGGACCTCGGAGCCGAGGAGCGGGCGCTCACGGAGAAAGAGTTCTTCCTGACGGCCAACTGCGCCTTCGACACGGCGAAGCTGCGCGCATCCGGCGGGTTCGAACCGTCGCTCGGCCCTCGCGGGCGCACGCCGCTGGTGAACGACGATGCGCTGCTCGTCCGTAGAGTCCGTGAAGGTGGTGGCGAGGTTCGATGGGTGCCGGATGCCGTCGTCTTCCACGAGCTCCCGGCGACGCGGCTCAACCGCCGCTACATGATGCGCCGCGCGTACGCGCAGGGACGTTCGGATTGGATCCTCGACCGAGAGGCGATGTCGAAGCGCAAGCTCGGCGCCGCACGGGTCGCGACGGGATGGCTCGGGCAGGAGCTCGGACGCCGTCGCCGGGAGGGGTTCCGGCGACCAGAGGTGATGTTCCACGCCGTGTGCGACGTCGCTCGAACCGCCGGCGCCCTCCGGGAGGCCGCGAAGATCGCGCTCAGGCGGCGCGCGTAACGTTGCGCCGGCGTCGCGGCGCGAAGTGTCCGTCGACGACCGGGATCACGAGCCCCTCGACCAGCCCGCGGGTCATCCCGAAGAGCCGATAGAGCGCCGCGAGCGCTCCGTACTCGTAGCGCTTTCGGATACAGCGCCCGAGATCCAGCAAACCCCATCGCCAGAAAAGTTCACGAGCCAGTGCGCGCGCGTGCTTGCGATCGCTCCGGATCAGCTTCGCGAGCCGCGCGCCCGACCCGATGCCGTACCCGAGATCGACCGTGAGCCGTTCCTTCTTGGACCGCCACTGGTCGTGGTGCGCGAGGATCGACGGTTCGTAGCGGCCGGTCGCGCCGGCGGCCGCTAGCCTGTCGAACAGGTCGAAGTCGTCGCCGCCGCCCTTGAAGTGCGCGCCGGGTCCGAGGAGCTCGTCGAATCCGCCGAGCGGCTCGAGTGCGTCGCGCCGTGCGGCGAAGTTCCCCGAGATCCCCTCGTGCCGAGCGGTGCGCGGCTGGTGATCCATCGCGTCGGATGCATCCACGATCGCGATCGGATGCTCGGAGCCGGCCTGCTCCGGCGGGGGAACGACCCGTCCTGTGACCCACCCGAGGCCGGGTCGCGCCGCGAACACCGCGCGCACGGCGTCCGCCCAATCGGGCGCGACGACGATGTCGTCGTCGACGAACGCGACGATCTCGTGGCGCGCGGCGCGCCAGCCGAGATTGCGAGCACGGGCGGCGCCCGGCACGTCGTCGGAGATGTACCGGGCGCCGAACTCCGCGGCGGCGACGTCGGCGCTCGCCGTCACTGAGGCGCTGTCCACCACGATCAGCTCGTCGTCCTCGCGAAGGCTCTGGCGGATGGTCTGCAGGCAGCGCCGCAGCATGTCGGGACGATCCCGGGTCGGGACGACGACGCTCAGAGGGATGGTCATGGCGTGGGAACTGTAGCGAAGGCGCTCGTCGCCGTCCGGGCTCAGGCGGCGGGTGGGTCGAGGTCGAGGTCGGCCCAGATCGCGGTCTCGAGGTAGTCGTTCTCGTAGGGGCTGCCCGAGCCGGCGAGCATGGCGTGGCCTCGCTCGGTCAGCCGGGCCCGGTTCGCCACGGCGTCCAGGGCCGGATCGTCGGCGAGCACCCACGGCGCCATCGTGATCGTCTCGCGCTTGAGGCCGGAGTAGCCGAGGAGCTTCGGATCGTCGCACGGCGCTTCGGCGGCCGAGCTCGGCGGGCAGGCGATGAAGTCTTTCGCCCCGACGAACGCCTGGGGGACGTTGCCGGCGCAGGTGTCCACGCCGCCGAAATCGCAGCGCTCGAATATGACCGACTGCCCGTCGAAGGCGAGGTCGATCAGGTTGCCGACCATGTGCGGCGTGACCGCGTAGCGGATGTTCGTCACGCTCGGATCGGCGACGGCTCGCCACGCCGAATCCATCCACGACAAAGCCTGCCACGCGTCGGGATTCCAGCCCAGGTCGATGTAGTCCACCCAGCAACATCCGGGGTTCGCCTCGGGCTGGAGGAACAGGTTGACGCCGCGCTGGTCGAGACAGCGCATCCACGTCGTGCGATCGGCGCAGCCGTCGCCGGTGAACGGCTGGCCGAAGTCGTTGCCCCACTCGAACGCCGGAAGGCTGATCCCGAAGCCGATCCGCGTGGCGGCCGGCAGGGGATGGGTCGGCGACCCTTCGCCGGGGAGCGGGAACGGCCCGGTGTTCTCGAGGCTCATGTCGTTGTCGTCGGTGAGATCGAGCAGCATGCGCTCGATCGAGGTGATGGGCGTCTTCTTGGTGACGCCGACGAGGTTCGACCGCGGGTCTTCTTTGGTCAACCCTGTCGCCGGATCGAGCGCGAACTCGCCGAAGCGAGCGGCGGCGTACGGCTCGACGCCGGGGTTCGGCGACCACATGAACGCCTTGTTGTGCACGTTGATCCCCGCCGCGCCGTCTCCCTGATCGTCGGGGAAGCCGGCGCCTCCGGAATCGACGGCCTCGTAGACCGTGGACAGATCGCCGCTGAGGTAGCGGGGGAGGAGGTCGGGGTCGATCAACAGCGCGGTCGACAGACGGTCTGCGACGCGCACCTCGCGGAACTCAGCCTGGTTGTTCGAGGCCACGATATAGACGCCATACTTGCGTGCGAGATCGCTGAAGGTCTGCATGAACGCACGGACCATCGTGTCGGTGACGGCCGCCAGGATCAGGCGCTGGGCGCTCGTCATCGGCTCCTGCAAGGCGTAGTAGGCGAGCTGCGGCGCGTAGGCGACCCCCACCCCTGCGAAAGCCGCGATCGCTCCGACGAGGTTCTGCGGGTCCTTGACCGGGCCGGCCGCTACCGCGCGCGCAACCAAGCCGCGGGTGCCGATCCCGAGCGTCGCCAGGCCGATGTCCTCGTTGAGCACGACGACGTTCGGCTTGGTGGAGGACTTGTTGTCGACGACGTAGTCGAGGAGGAGGCACTCCATCTTGTGGCGGAAGGTCTCGTAGGTCGTCGCGTAGGAGATCTCCTGGCGGTACTGCATCGCGAACACGCGAACGTCTCCGGCAGGGTGGGCGACGCCGCTCGCGTTTTCGGTGCGGTTGCCGACGTGGGTGTCGGCGCAATCGATCGCCTCCGCGCCGAGCCCCGGCCGGATCGTGGCTGCCACGAGCAGGAGCAGGGCCAGCGGACGAACCCAGAAGCGTTTCATCGGCGGAGCGTGATGCGCTCGATCTCGGCCCCGCCTGCGCGCAGCGCGCGGATGGTCATCGTGGCGACGCCGCCGGGGTCGGGCGGCGACACATCTACGGCGAGGAGCGAGAGGTTCAGGTAGCGCGTGGCCGACCACGGCGCCAGCTCCGGCACGCGGATGCCGCCGGCTACGGTCACGTAGGACGCCGGGTAGAGCGCGAGCTGATACGCGGCCTGTCCGCCCCCGCCGGCGGTGATGTAGGTGGTGCCGTCGACCGCGGGGGAGATCGTCGACCCGGACGGCGCTTTGCGGGTGAGCTTCCCGCCGCGGATCGGATGCGTGCGCTCGTAGCAATGGTTGTGGCCGTTGATCACCACGTCGACGCTGAATTGATCGAACAGCGCTCCCCACCGCTCCCGCGGCCCCGCGTCCGAGGCGTGCACGACGTTCGTGCAGTAGGAACAGTTGTGATACCCGACGACGATGAAGTCGAGCGTCGGATCGGCGCGCATCTCGGCGAGCGTTTCCTTGAGCCACTCGTCCTGCGCTCCGCCGGTGTACCCGCGGTTCGCAGAGAGCTC
This sequence comes from Actinomycetota bacterium, assembly GCA_046712825.1. GTDB lineage: Bacteria > Actinomycetota > AC-67 > AC-67 > AC-67 > DATFGK01. Next base: position 6,894 of record JBKKCR010000011.1, read on the forward strand.
GTAGGAGACGTCGTTGCCGTCGAGCGCGATGAACCCGGCGTTGGCGTACCGGAACGAGTAGGTGGTGGGCGACGCGCCGTTCCCCGGGAGGACGAACCGGGAGAGGTACGCGTCGTAGCCGAGCTCGCCGTAGCCGTACTCCATCTCGTGGTTCCCGACGGTCGTCATCCACGGCGCCCGGGCGGCCTGCGGGCTCATGATCGCGAGCCACGAGTCCCACACGCTCTGGTCGGTGAGGATCGGTACGAGGACGTCGATAGGCGGCGCCGGCTTCAGCGGGTTACCGGTGCCGGTTCGGAACGCATAGCAGAGATCGCCGACGTGGAAATGGAACGCCGGGTTCGCCGCGGCGACGGTCTGCGTCGTCTCGGCGGCGCCGTCGGACACGCCTTGGTCGCCGAAGGCGGTGAACGTGAAGGGCGCGATCGCGGACGGCGCGGTTCGGAACGTTTCGTCGGCGCTGGCGCCGCCGTCGTGCCGGACACGGTAGTGGTAGGTCGTGCCGGGCTGGAGGCCGGCGATCGGGACGTGATGGTAGAGCGTCGGCGTGCCGGCGACCGCGCGGTTCTCGGCCACCAGCGTCGTTCCATAGTTCGTATCGAGGCCGAGGTCCACCACGGCGTTCTGCACCGACTCGGCGGTGGACCACGAGACCGTCATCGATCGCTGCGGGTCGGCGCCGAAGACGAGATGGCGACCGGCGGGAGGTACCGCGGCGAAACCGGGCCGTTGCCACAGGACGGGCCCGGCGACCACGGCGCCGGCGCCCAGCGCTCCGGCCTTCAGGATCGCGCGCCGAGACACCCGGCTCTTGCTCAGGGCCTCGTGGATCTCCGCCATCGACAGGTGGCCGATGTGCTGGTCCGGGACCTCGCCGAAGGGAGTCTGCATCCACGCCTTAGGTTCTCGGAAAGGCGGTCGTTTCCCTGCCCATTCGCCGTTCGGACCCATTCATGCGACACGAGAGGACGTCTAGCGTCACTTTCTTACGCATGAAGACTTGACTACGACCGTTTACGGACCAGGAACGCCCAGCCGCGATCGCGGTCCCGGCGGCCGAGGAACTCGTGCCGCTTCATCCGGCACCACACCGGGATGTCGACCTTCGCCCCCTCGTCGTCGGAAAGGAGCTCAAGCAGCGTCCCGGACGGGGCTCGCTCGACGGCTTTGGCGAGGTCGATCACCGGGATAGGGCATGCGGTCCCGAGCGAGTCCACGACGATCGGGTTTTCGTCGTCGTTCATCGGCCCGGCGCGTCGCTCATCGCCCGTACCTTCTCGACGATGCCGGGCAGCTCGTCAAGGAGATAGGAGACGTCGTCGTCGGTCGTCGATCGGCCGAGTGACACCCGCACAGAACCGTGCGTGAGCGCATTCATCGCGGCGAGCACGTGCGAGGGCTCATCGGTCGAGGAGGTGCACGACGATCCCGAGTGAACCGCGATCCCGCGAGCATCCAGACCGAGCAGTAGCGATTCGCCTTCGACGTACAAGAAGCTGAACGCGACGAGGCCCGGGAGGCTCTCCGTCGGGTGGCCGTGCAGAACCGTGTCGGGGATCCGTTTCGGGAGCTCGTCGCGGATGCGATCCGACATCGCGCGCAGGCGCGGAGCTTCCGCCGCGATTTCCTTCATGCGTGCGGAGAGCGCAGCCGCCATCCCGGCGATCGCGGGCAGGTTCTCCATTCCCGAGCGGCGGTGGCGCTCGCGGTCGTCGCCGGGCAGCGTCGGGCGGACGCGCACGCCGCGTCGTGCCCAGAGGAGCCCCACGCCTTTCGGGCCGTAGGCCTTGTGCCCCGATCCCGACAGCAGATCGACGCCGAGCTCGCCGATGCTCACCGGCAGGTGACCGACGGTCATGCATGCGTCGGCGTGCATCAACGCGCCGGCGTCGTGCGCGATCTGCGCGGCGTCGACGACGGGCTGGATCGTGCCGACCTCTTGGTTGGCGTGTTGGATCGAAACCAGCGCCGCGCCGCCGGCGACGGCATCGCGCAGTGCGTCCAGGTCGACCATCCCGGCGCCGTCCACCGAGACCTCGACGACCTCGAAGCCCTCGAGCGACCGGGCCGCTTCGAGCACCGCCGTGTGTTCGACGGCCGACACGACGACCTTCGCCGGCTTGCGTGCGGCGACGCCGGCTCGGGCTCCCGCGAGCACCGCCAGGTTGCACGACTCCGTGCCGCCGGATGTGAAGACGATCTCCTCCGGCCGGGCCTCGATCGCCGCGGCGACCGACGCGCGGGCACCGTCGAGCTCGATCCGAGCGACGCGAGCAGCGCCGTAGAGCCGCGAGGGGTCGGCGAAAACCTGCCCGGCGACCCGGGTCATCGCCTCGAGCGCCTCCGGCAGAACGGGCGTCGTGGAAGCATGGTCCAGATAGACCTCGCGCACGCGACGAGTATAGGTCCCGGGCGGGCGTTGACCTGGGCCGATGTTGGAATTTCCCGCTCTCGCGGGGATATCATTTCGCCTCGCGATGCCGGCATTTGGCAAGAGCCCGCCCCGGGGGACCCGAGAGTCTTCCACCGACCCTCGCGAGGCTCCGAAGCGGTTCGAGGAACACCGCTCATGCGATGTGTGCGGCACCCGGCTGTCCGCCTACAACGAGGGGCCCGGCTGCTGGCGGCACAGCGTCGTGGTGCCGTGGCGAGGGCCTTCCGGGAAACCGAAGCTCGACTGAAGAGCGTAGAATAGTGATGCGGTCGCGATCGGAAGCGTTCATCGCGGCCGCTTCGCACGGTGCAGGGACGCGCGGCGGGGCCGCGGAAGTAGGAGGAGATGGCAAAGTCCACTGAGGAGCTCCACAGGGTCGTGATTCGGTTCGCCGGCGATTCTGGGGACGGGATGCAGCTAACCGGCGACCGCTTCACCAACGTAAGCGCGATCCTCGGCAACGATCTCTCGACGTTGCCCGATTTCCCGGCCGAGATCCGAGCGCCGGCCGGCTCGCTCTTCGGCGTATCGGGCTTCCAGATCCACTTCTCCGACGAAGACATCCTGACGCCCGGCGACCAGCCGAACGTTCTCGTCGCGATGAACCCGGCCGCACTGAAGACGAACGTGGGCGACCTTCCGCAGGGCGGGATGCTGATCGTCAACGAGGACGCCTTCACCGAGGGCAATCTCAAGAAAGCTGGCTACACGTCCAACCCGCTCGACGACGGATCGCTCGAAGGCTGGCAGGTCTACAAGGTCAAGATGACCACGATGACCGTCGAAGCGACCAAGGGCATCGAGGGCATCACCAAGAAGGACGCCGAGCGCGCGAAGAACATGTTCGCGCTCGGGCTCGTGTCGTGGATGTACACGCGGCCGACCGAGCCGACGATCGAGTGGATCAACAAGCGCTTCGCGAAGCTGCCGCACATCGCGGAGGCAAACGTCGCGGCGTTCAAGGCCGGCTACAACTTCGGCGAGACGGCCGAACTGTTCGCGCATCAATTCCAGGTCAAGAAGGCGAAGCTGCCGCCGGGAACGTACCGGAACATCACCGGCGCGACCTCGCTCGCGTGGGGACTGATCGCCGCAGCACAGCGCGCGGGGATCCCGCTCTTCTACGCGTCGTACCCGATCACGCCGGCCTCGGACCTGCTGCACGAGCTGTCGAGACACAAGAACTTCGGCGTCCGGACGATCCAGGCCGAGGACGAAATCGCCGCAGCCGGGATGGCCGTCGGCGCGTCGTTCGCGGGAAATATCGGCGTCACGGGGACGTCGGGCCCGGGGCTCGATCTCAAGGCCGAGACGATCGGGCTCGCGTTCCAGCTCGAGCTGCCGATGATCATCGTCGACGTTCAGCGCGCCGGGCCGTCCACCGGCATGCCCACCAAGATCGAGCAATCCGATCTGATGCTCGCGATGTACGGGCGGCACGGCGAGTCGCCGCTTCCGATCGTCGCCGCCTACACGCCGGCCGGGTGCTTCGAGGCCGCGGTCGAAGCCGTGCGGATCGCGATCAAGTACCGCACGCCGGTGATCCTGCTCTCGGACACGTTCCTGACCAACTCTGCCGAGCCGTGGCGCCTGCCCGACGTTCACGACCTACCGGAGATCCCCGTCGAGTTCGCCAAGGAGCCCAACAAAGACGGCGAGTTCTGGCCGTACTTGCGCGACGAGAACCTCGCGCGTCCGTGGGCGATCCCCGGCACGCCGAAGCTGCAGCATCGCGTCGGCGGGCTCGAGAAGCAGGACGGCACCGGCAACATCTCATACGACCCCGCGAACCACGAGTACATGACGCGGATCCGTGCGGCGAAGGTCGCCAAGATCGCCGAGGACATCCCTGAGCTCACGGTGGACGAGGAGGGCGGCGAGGAGCTGCTCGTCGTCGGCTGGGGCTCGACCTACGGGTCGATCCGCGCCGGGGTGCGTCGCGCCCGCGCGGCCGACAAGAAGGTCGCGCACGCCCAACTGATGCACATGAACCCGTTCCCCAAGAACATGGGCGAGGTCCTCAAGCGCTTCCCGCGCATCCTGGTGCCCGAGCTGAATAACGGTCAGCTGGTGAAGCTGCTGCGCGCGGAATATCTGGTGGACGCGAAGAGCTACACGAAGATCCAGGGCCTTCCGTTCCGAGCTGCAGAGATCGAAACCGAGATCCTGAAGAGGTTGTGACGCAAATGGCTGAAGGAAACGGCGGACAAGCAGCGGACGGTAACGGCGGCGCGGCCGAGGACGGCGGCGCGGTACAGACGCTGACGAAGAAGGACTTCACCTCCGACCAGGAGGTGCGCTGGTGTCCGGGCTGTGGCGATTACGCGATCCTCGCGGCGATGCAGTCGTTCCTCCCCGAGCTCCAGATCGAGCCGCACAACACCGTGTTCGTGTCGGGCATCGGGTGTTCCAGCCGCTTCCCTTACTACCTGAACACCTACGGGGTCCACAGCATCCACGGCCGCGCGCCGGCGATCGCGACCGGCGTCTCCGCCGCCAACCCCGAGCTGACCGTGTGGGTCATCACCGGCGACGGCGACGGCCTGTCGATCGGCGGCAACCACCTGATCCACGCGCTGCGGCGCAACGTGAATCTGAAGATCATCCTGTTCAACAACCAGATCTACGGGCTGACGAAGGGGCAGTACTCGCCGACCTCGGAACTGGGGAAGGTCACGAAGTCGACGCCGTTCGGCTCGCTCGACCATCCCTTCAATCCCGTCGCGCTGGCCCTCGGCGCCGAAGCGACCTTCGTTGCGCGCTCGATCGACGTCGACCGCAAGCATCTTCAGGAGATCTTCCGCCGGGCTGCCGCGCACAAAGGGTCGGCCTTCGTCGAGATCTACCAGAACTGCAACATCTTCAACGACGGCGCGTTCGAGGACCTCACCTCCAAGGAAGGAAAAGCCCTCAACCAGGTGCGGCTCGAGCACGGGAAGCCGATCCGGTTCGGGCCCGACGGGTCGAAGGGGATCGTGCTGACGTCGATGGCGTCGCTCGAGGTCCTGGACGTGGAAGAGGTGGGGGAGGAGAACCTCCTTGTGCACGACGAGCACCGCGAAGAGCCGTCGCTGGCGTTCTTGCTCGCGCACATGGCGTCGAGCCCGCACGAGCCGACGCCGATCGGGATCTTCCGGGACGTGAACCGTCAGGTGTACGAGGAAGCGATGCAAGGGCAGATCGCATCGGCGACCGAGAAGCTCGGGCCTGGCGACATCTCGAAGCTGCTGCGCTCCGGGGACACCTGGGAGATCACGTAGACGCTAGTTCTGCAGAACCTCGACCGAACACCTGATCCCCGCGGCCTTGGACAGACGCCGATCCGCCGTGACCAGCGGGCACTCGAGGATCTCGGCCAGTGCCACGTAGGCGGCGTCGTACGGCGTGATGTTGTGTCGGAGATCCCAGGCGCGCCTCGTGAATGGTAGGTGGGGGTATCGCGTGAGCGGCAGGTCCTCGAGGTCTCGGATCGCCAGCTGAACGCGCCGCTCGTCCATATCGCCGGCCGCCGAGTGACGCCTCCAGGCCGAGAGAACCTCCAGATCGACGAGGTGTGGGGCGTGCAGCGAGGGGTCCTCCGCGAGCCGGGAACGCGCGAGGTCGCCATCGAGGCCGTCATCGGCAAGGGCGACGGCGAGGACGGAAGCGTCTACGACGATCAGCGGCGGTCTCGCTCGGAGCGGATGTCCCTGGCGGCAGAGGCCAAACTGAAGCGACCTCCCGACCTGCCACCGGCTCGGGCGAGCACCTCTTCGGTCGTGGGCTTCTCGGCCAGATCGTTGATCATCGCGAGCAGATATTCTTGGAGCGACTTCCCGGCATCCGCTGCTCTTCGTCTGAGCGTGTTGTGCGTGCGTTCCGGAACGTTTCGGATCTGAACGTTCTTCATGCCTCCATTATGCATTCATCGCATGCGTTTTACAAGCAGATGTCCCGACCGTACACCTCAGGCGTTGAGTCACGCCCAACCGGTCCTAAGTGCGAGCCATGTCAACGCCACCTTCCCCTGGGCAGCTTGAAACGCACGCACCGTCGGCAAACCTGGAGCCGGCGGAAGCGAAGCGCGATACAAGAAATAGCCCGCGAGCGCGCCGACGGCAGCCGTTATGGCTTCGACCTCCGCCGAACGTGCGACATTGAGCCGTCCCAGGAGCGCCTCTGGGTTAGGACCGCCCTGCATCGCAACGCTCGGGGCGAGAGCTACAGCGTCCAGCCATGGGGCCCCGACTCGCGCCCATGGCCAATCCACGAACCAGACGCGGTCTTCCGTCAAGAGGACGTTGTCCGCGCGCACGTCCAGGTGCAGCAACGTGTCGCCCTCAACCGCTGCCGGTGCCAGGTCCTCCAGTTTGAGGAGACCGTCAAGATGTCGTAGCGCCCACTCGTCGTCTACGACGCCAGCGTCCGCAAGTCTGTGCCAACCTCGGAACTCATCTCTGAACAAGTCCGACGCTGTTTCCAAGAGCACGGGCGTGGGAGTGAGCGACTCGGCGAGTTCATCGAGCGCCCGGAGGAGTCGATCTAGCTCGGAAGGGCGCCAAGGTAGTGCCGGTTGGCGACCGTCGACGTCCTCTAGGGCGAGCACGACCCATCCGTCAACGGCTTCCTCGAAGCTCCACAGCAGACGCGGAACTGGTGCAAAGTTCGGGAGAGCGGCCACGATCCGCGCCTCGCGACGGTGCATGTCGGGTGTCTCCGGATTCTGCTCGGCGGACACCGCCTTGATGAAAGCGCGCCGTCCGTTGGCGGTTCGAACCCGCGCGGCGAGACCCGGTGAGAATCCGCCCGGCTGGCTGCGAACATCGATGACTGCAGAACCCATCCGCTCCTCGATCGCCTTTCGGACGATCTCGGGCACGTCGTCCCAGTGGAGGCGTACACCCTCTGCCGGAGGGAAGTCAGAGGCCATGGCCGATGTTATCGGCAAGATCCTCGCGCAAGAAAGGAAGTCCTACGCGAGTTGATGGCAAAGAGAGGGGGGGGGGGCCCCGGGCCGCCCCCCCCCGGGGCCCCGGAGGGGTTT
>JBKKCR010000012.1:0-3470 GCA_046712825.1 Actinomycetota bacterium
CGGCGCGGCCGAAGGTGGCGGCCTATCCGTTCACGACGCTCACACCGAACCTGGGCGTCGCCGAGGCCGGCGGCAACCGGTTCGTAATCGCCGACGTGCCGGGCCTTGTTGAGGGGGCGGCGGAGGGACGCGGGCTCGGACTCGCTTTCCTACGCCACCTCAAGCGCTGCCGGGTCCTCTGCTACGTCGTCGATCTTGCCGACGAGAGCCCCGCCGACACTCTGCGGATCCTCCGGGGGGAGATCGCCGCCTACGACCAGAATCTCGCTGCGCGCGTGGCGCTGGTGGCCGGGAACAAGGTCGACCTCCTGGAAGCCCGCGAGCATGTTGCCGACGCGGAGACGGCCGCCCTTTCCGGGGCGTTCCACGCGGTGTCGGCGCTGACCGGTGAAGGGGTCGATGCGCTCGCCGACGCCCTCGCGGCAGCCGTAGAGCGGGAGCGAGCCGAACGGCCGGCCGACGAGGCGCCCGTCATGCTCCGGATCCGGCCCGAATCCGCGGCGGTCGAGGTTCGGCGAGAGAACGGCGCGTACCGGGTGGTCAGCTCCCGCGCCGAGCAGCTCATCGCGCGGTACGACCTCACCAACGCGGACGCCGTTCGATACGTCCAGGAACGGCTCGTGTCGCTGGGGGTCGAGGACGCACTCGCACGCGCCGGCGCGCGGGAAGGCGACGAGGTTCGCATCGGCGAGCAGGCGTTCGACTTCACGCCCGAGGGCCCGGCGTGACCCGCGCCGGCGCCGACGGACGGCGCGAGATCGCCAAAGTGCGGAGCCTCGTCGTGAAGGTCGGTTCTTCGAGCCTCACCGCCGCCGACGGCGGCCTCGACGAGGTGCAGGTGCGCCGGCTCGCCGCCGAGCTCGGCCGGATCCGGCGCAAGGGCATCGCATGCGTGCTCGTGTCCTCGGGCGCGATCGCGGCGGGTCTCTCACCGCTCGGGCTGAAGCGTCGTCCCACCGACATCCCGTCGCTCCAGGCGGCCGCGTCGGTCGGGCAAGGGGTGCTCATGCACGCGTATCAGCGCGCGTTCGCGCGAAGGAAGATGAAGGTCGGACAGGTCCTTCTCACGCAGGACGATTTCATCCGTCGCAAGGGGTACCTCAATGCACGCGCGGCGCTGAACCGCCTGCTCGCGCTCGGGGTGATTCCGATCGTCAATGAGAACGACACGGTCGCCGTCGAGGAGATCCGCTTCGGCGACAACGATCGGCTCGCGGCGCTCGTCGCGAACCTCGTCCACGCCGATCTGCTCGTGATCCTGTCGGACGTGGACGGCGTGCACGCCTCCGATCCGAGCCGTGGCGGCACGGAGGTGATCGAGCAGATCGAAGATCTGGCGGCGCTGCCGGTTCAACGTCCCGCGGCGGGGAGCCACCTCGGTTCCGGCGGGATCGTGTCGAAGATCGAGGCGGCGAAGATCGCGACGGCGTCCGGCGTCGGCGTTGTCGTCGCCAACGCGCGCCGGGAGAACGTTCTGGCCGATGTGCTCGCCGGGAAGCCGGTCGGAACCTACGTGCCGGCTCGCGCCCTGCGCGGTCCTTCCAAGAAGCTCTGGATCGCTTTCGCCCAGACACCGCGCGGGGCGATCGTCGTGGACGACGGCGCCAAGCGCGCGCTCGTCGAACGGGGGAAGAGCCTCCTTCCCGCCGGCGTCGTGGGGCATCGCGGCCGCTTCGCCGCCGGCGACGCCGTCGAGGTCGAAGCGCCGGACGGGGTCGTGTTCGCGAAAGGCCTGGTCAACTACGCGTCCGACGAGATCGACGGCGTCCGCGGACGCAGCATCCGCGAGGGCGGCCGGGAGATCATCCACCGCGATTCCCTGGTTATCCTGTGAAGCATGAGTGAGGTGCTCGATATCGGCCGGCGCGCGAAGGCGGCCTCGCGGCTGCTCGTCGGCGTCTCGACCGCGGTGAAGGATCGCGCCCTCGGGGCGATGGCCGATGCCCTGGAGGCCCGCGCCGACGACATCCTCGACGCCAACACCGAGGACCTCGAACGCGCCGAAGCCGAGGGGATCGCCGGCGCGCTGATCGACCGGCTGACCCTGACACCCGACCGGATCGCGGGGATGGCGGGGGGCCTCCGCGAGGTGATCGGCCTGAAGGACCCGGCCGGCGAGGTCATCGGCGGCTGGACCCTCCCGAACGGCGTGCGCATCACGAAGATCCGCGTTCCGCTCGGTGTCGTCGGCATCATCTACGAGGCCAGGCCGAACGTCACCGTCGACGCAGCCGGGCTCTGCGTGAAGAGCGGCAACGCGTGCATCTTGCGCGGCTCCCGCACGGCGATCTCCTCGAACACGGTGCTCGCACGGATCCTGGACGACGCCGGCACCGAAGAGGGGCTTCCGCGCGACGCCGTTCAGCTGATCCCGTCCACCGACCGCGAGAGCGCCAAGGAACTCATGCGCATGCGCGAGTACGTGGACGTGTTGATCCCGCGCGGCGGCGCCGACCTGATCCGCACCGTCGTCGAGGAGTCCACCGTTCCCGTGATCGAGACCGGCGTCGGGAACTGCCACGTCTACGTCGACGCGCACGCCGACCTCGCGAAAGCCCTACCGATCCTGATCAACTCCAAGACCCAGCGGCCGGGGGTGTGCAACGCGGCCGAGTCGCTCCTCGTGCACCGCGACGCCGCCGACGCGTTCCTCCCCGTCGCGATCGATGCCCTGCTCTCGGCCGGCGTCGAGCTGCGCGGCGACGATCGGGCGCGCGCCTACTCCGACGCGATCAAGCCGGCGTCCGAGGACGACTGGTACGCCGAGTACCTGGATCTGATCATGGCGGTGAAGGTCGTGGACTCGCTCGACGAGGCGATCGAGCACGTGAACCGCTACGGGTCGAACCACACGGACGCGATCCTCACCGAGGATTACTCCGCCGCACGCCGGTTCGAGCAGCAGGTCGACTCCGCGTGCGTGATGGTCAACGCGTCCACGCGCTTCGCCGACGGCGGCGAGTTCGGCTTCGGCGCGGAGATCGGCATCTCCAACCAGAAGCTCCACGCGCGCGGCCCGATGGCCCTGCCCGAGCTCACCGCGTACAAGTACCTGGTCGAAGGCGAAGGCCAGGTACGCGAGTGAAGACCAAAAGAGATCTCCTCTCGGAAGAGGACGAAGGCTGGCAGGAGCTCTGCAAACGCTTCAACCGGCTCTCCGATGAGGACTACCTCCGTGCCGGTGTGAACGATGACTGGAACGCGAAGGACATGCTCGCGCACATCGCGGTATGGCACGCGAGCGCGACCGATCGGCTCGAGTCGCAACGCATGACCGGATCGATGCCTCCGCTCCCTGCTTCTGTGGACGCGATAAACGCTGAGCAGTACGACCGTTGCAAGGACCTCAACCTCAAAGACGCGAAGGCGATGTCGGGCGCGGCCAGGCACCGGTTCCGCGAGGAGATGGCGATGCTGCCGGATACCCCCGACGAAAGGGTTGCGATGCTGATCTACGGCGACGGCGCCGA
>JBKKCR010000013.1:0-10674 GCA_046712825.1 Actinomycetota bacterium
CTCGAGGCCGGCGACATCCTGCTCATCGATTCCACCCACGTCTCCAAGACCGGGAGCGACGTGAACCGGCTCTTCTTCGAGGTCCTCCCGCGCCTTCGCCCCGGCGTGTGGGTTCACGTTCACGACATCTTCTATCCGTTCGAGTACCCGGAAGTCTGGGTCGCCGAAGGGCGGGCGTGGAACGAGGACTACCTGCTCCGCGCATTCCTGACCTTCAGCTCGGGGTTCGAGATCGCGCTCTTCAACACGTACCTGGAGGCATTCCACGAGGACTGGTTCCGGCGCGAGATGCCACTGTGCCTGAAGAACCCCGGCGGGAGCATCTGGCTGCGACGGGTGTGATGGAGGCGCAACCTCGGGGGCGCCGCACGACCATCCTGGGGATCGTGGCATGGGTCGGGGCCGCGGCGGGCGTCCTCGCGGTCTTCGACTTCCTCAGCGCGCGCAGCGAGCACGCGCGGCAGGGATGGCTCGTGCGCAGCGGCGACAAGTTCGCGCGACCGCCCGTATACGGACACTTCTCGCCGCACCTGAGCCGCTGGATCCTCGCGGGGATCGCGGTGGCCGCGGTCGTCGGCCTCCTCGCCTGGCTGGCCGGCCGGGCCCGGGTGCCGGGGAAAGTGTTCGTCGTCGCGAGCGTGCTGGTGTTCTTTTCCTTGTCCACCGCAGTGGCGTTCGTCGGCGGCGATCGTGTCGAGGCGGCCGCCGGCATGGGCGCCGACATCGACGTCCCGGTCGTCGAACGCCGGGGGGTCCGTGAGTTCGTGCATTCCTACCCGGATCTGATCGGCCGGGAGGTGCGAGGTATCCACGCGATGTCGCATCCACCGGGGCGGCCGCTCTTGGCATGGCTCCTGCATAAGAGCTTCGGTGAGCACCCGCTTGCCAAAGCGGTCGCGGTGGCCGCGATCTCCAGCCTCGTTCTGATCCCCGTGTGGCTGCTCACCCGCGAGATGCACGGCGAGCCGGCAGCCCGTTTCGCGCTCGTGCTCCTCGCGTCGGCGCCCGGGCCCGTGATGTTCGCGTTCGCATCCTTCGAGGCGATCGAGGCCGTCTTCCTCGTCACCGTAGGGTGGCTCTTCATCCGTGCACTCCGCGACGACGGCAGCACGATGCACGCCGTGGGGGCCGGTTCCGTCCTGGGCGCGACGATGCTCTTCACGTTCTCGACCGGGATCGTCGCCGCGTCCCTCGGGCTCTACGCGATCCTCACACGCCCGCGGAAGACGGCCCTGCGTGTGCTCTTCGGAGCGACAGCCGGTGGACTCGCGGCCCTCGCGCTCATGCGCGTCGCGATCGGATTCGACCCGGTCGCCGCCTCGAGCGCGACGCGCCATCTCTTCGCCGGCCTTCCGCCCTGTCCCCCCAACCCGGGGCCGGGCACCGGCCCGTGCTACCTGCAACGCCCGTACCTCTACTGGCTCGCAGGAGCCCCGGCGGCGTGGCTTACGTTCGCGGGGGTGGCGCTGGCGGGGCTCGGGTTGCGCGAGCTCTTCGGCAGGAGCCGGCGCTACCTGATCGCGCTCGCCGTCCCACCGGCGATCCTGTACGCGTTGCCGCGGAGCGCCACGGGCTTGTTCCCCGGCGAGCTGGAACGCACCGTCCTCTACGCGTTCCCGTTCGTGGCCGTCGCCGCCGGCGCCGCTCTGGCTCGCCTCACGAGCGAGCGCGGCGCACGCGTGCTCACCGTGGTGCTGGTTTTGCTCGCGGGAGGTCAGACGATCGTGCTGGAGGCGCTGTACCGGACGGGCTGGTGAGATCCGGGCGATCAGGACCGTTCGGCGAGCTCGCGGATCACCCGGCAGAACTCCTCGGACAGGGCCGGGATCGGGTGTGCGAGCGCCTTCTTATACGCGGCTTCGCGGTAGCGGTCTTGCTTGAGCTCGTCGGCCTGCATCATCGCCGCCGTGAGGGCGTTCGGGTCGTCGAGGTCGAACGTGAGCGACACGTCCGGCGTCAACAGCTCGGCGACGCATCCCGCGGCCGGCGCGATCACGGGCCGCGCGAACGAGAACGCCAGCATCACCGAACCCGAGTTCAGCACGGATCGGTGCGGCAGCACGACGACGTCGGCCGCGTTCATGTAGAGCTGAACGTCGGCGTCGGCGATCCGGTTGAAGTTGCCGATGATCCGCGGGTCCGCTTCACACCGATCGGCGAGCGCCTCGACCTCCGGGAAGCGTCCCGGCGGGCCGACGACGATGAGCCGCGACTCGGGCTTCGTCTGAGCCACGCGGTCGAACGCGTCGAGCAACCGGTCGACGCCCTTGTACGGCCGGATGCCGCCCAGGAAAGCGAACACGGTCTGATCCGGCTTGAGTCCGAGCTCCGCCCGCGCGCGCGCTTGATCGAAGATGTTCGGATACACATCCACGTACCCCGGGTGGGGAACGACCCTGATCTTCTCTGCGGGTAGCGTGTAGTAGGCAGAGACGAACTCAGCCGTGCGCTCGCACATCACGTGGATCAGATCCGCCCGGTCCGCGAGGTCCTGCCGGAACGCGGCTTCCTCGTCGGGGAACCGACATTCGTGCGGCATGACGTTGTGCACCGTCCACACGAGGCGAGCGCCGCGCGCTTGCAGCGCATCGACCTGACGGAGGAACTTCTTGCCGAGGTCGCGCGCCTCGCCCGGCGTCATGCCGGGGCCGAGGATCGGCGCCGTCCAGTGCACGTGGATGATCAATCGCCGGCCGAGGTTCGCCAAGCGCGAATCGACGAGCGTCGACAGATCGTCGACCGGGATCGCGGTGACCTGCTGCTTTGCCGCAGCCGAGTAGAGCATCTTCTCGTAGGGATTGCCCGGCGACTGCGGGTAGTAGGCGATGACGATCCGCTCCGACTCCTTCGCACGCACATCAAGGTCGCGCACGAACGCGTCGAACTGCCGCGCCCGCCGCTCGAACGTGTGGTCCCGAAGGACGACCTGCTGGAGCTTGCGGGCGACGCCGGCAGCTTCCTTCGGGTGCAGCAGGAAGCGGTGGATCAGCGCGTCGAGCTCGGCCGGCGTTGTGTAGGACGGGACGTCGCCGAGTCCGATCTCGCGGAGCCCGAGCGCGGCGTTGGTGATCACGAGTGCCCCGCTCGCGAGGCTCTCGAACACCCGGGAGTTGACGTTCCCGTACGGCTGCGTCGTGTGGTTGTGGTCGTCGAGCACGACCGCCGCCTGCCGGTACAGCGACGGCAGCGCGAAGAAGCTCGCCGGGCCCTTCCAGCACGGGAGCAGGTCCTCATTGAGGCCGCGTTCTTGCCCGTAGATCCCGAGCGGGAAGTCGAGCCGGCACTTCCGGAGCGCACGGAAGAGCTGGCGCTCGCGCCCCCACAGGTTGACCGTCGTGACGGCTCCGGTCCGCTCGGTCTCGGTCGCGGGGGCGTCGAAGAGCTCGGCGTCCACGCCGATGCGCAGGACCCCCGTCGGGCCCGGGTAGTACTTGGCGACCTCCTCGACCGAACGCTCCGACGAACAGAGCACGGCGTCGTAGAGCGGAAGCGACGGCGACGCCCGCCAGTCGTCGGTCCGGTTGCGGATCCACGCGATGCGGGTCAGGTCGGCAGGCACCTGCATGAGATCCACGTCGTCGAGGAGCGCGAGGTACATCTGCGTCCCCTCAGGCACGTCGTACCAACGATCACGCGGCAGGTAAACGACCTCGTACCCGAGGCGCTCGAGGTACCGGCCGAGCCCGGCGGCGACGTACACGTCGCCCCGTCCTTCCGAGAGGTCCAGGGTGTACACGGCCATCGCGATGTGCCGCTTGTCGGTCTCGAACCCAGTCTTCGACAGGGCGCGGAGGTACTCAGAACGGACCGCGTCCGCCTCGGTCAGCTCGTACTCGGCGACGACCTGCGGCATGCGAGCCGCCTTCTCGGCCGGCGTGTCGGCGGTGAGCGCAGGCCGGAGCTTCCCGCTACGCAGCTTCTTCCACGCCGCCTTCGGGCGGCGAAGCGCGCGCACCAACCCGTACGCGAGCCACCCGAGCTTCCAGATCCGCGTGTTGTAGATCTTGTTGAGCCGGCGGTGGTAGGTCCTCGCCTCTTCGCGCGCGCGCTCGACCTGCTGCCGAAGCAGGTCCTCGGCTTGCGCCGCGCCGGCTTTCTGCGCCTCGAGGAGCTGCGACTGTGTTTGGACTTCGTTCCGCAGCCGGAGGAGCTCTTTCTGCTCGATGTGGCGCTCGTTGTGCATCGCCTCGATGCGCTCCCGCAGCCCCGCCAGCTCGCGGGCGGCGTCGAGCGGCTCGACCCGCATGACGAACTGATAGGTCTGCGACTCGGGCACCTGCCGCAGCTCCTCGCGTACCTCGGGCGGGAGGTTCTCGCCGCGGAGCGAGAGCTCCGTCTGCTCGAGCGTCCGGGTCGTGCGATCGAGGCCGCGCACGAACCAGCCGTGCCGCTCGACCAGTTCGGCGAACGTCTCCTTGGTGAAGAAGCGGATGTGCGTCGAGTCGAGCAGACCCGTCTCGCGGTACCGGAATCCACCGCCCCACAGCTCGGCCACGACGCCCTCGTGCGAGGCGTTGGGGATCGACACGACGAGGAATCCGCCTTCGGCCAGGAGCTTTCGATCGTGGATCAGGTCGAGGACCGCACCGGGGCTCATCAGATGCTCGAGCACGTCGGCGAGGATGATCACGTCGAACGACTCGCCGCGGAGCTCGTCGGCCCAATCGGTGGTCCCGAGGTCGCCGACGATCGCGCGGTCGACGCCGCGGGAGCGGGCGACCTCGACTCGGCCGGGGTCGGAGTCGATCGCGGTGACGTGACGCCCGTGCGCCGCCTTCAGATACGAGGAAACGATCGCGGGGCCGGAGCCGAGGTCGAGGATGCGCTGTCCACCCTCGACCGCATAGCGGTAGATGGACGCAGCGGTATTGTTCGTCGCCTTCGGATCGAAGTCGTACTCGTAAGACGCGTGGTACTCACGCACCGGCGTACTCCTCCCAGCTGAAGGCGTTGAACTCCGGCCGCACGCCGTCGCGTCCCTCTGTCCCGTCGGCGATCGCAGCGGCGACGAGCCGCTCGTACGCCTCGGAGAAGCTCGGCGCGATCTTCTTGCGCCACTGCGAGAGAGAGCGCTCGAGATCCTCGAGCATCGTCTCGAGCGGCGCGGAGGTGAACGTACGCCCGAACAGGATCCGGTTCCGCGCGAAGTAGTAGACGTAGTAGGGCGCCGGGACGCTCCCCCACGAGCGCCGGAAATGCAGCACGCGCGAACGCGGCTCGAGGAGCACCTTCCAGCCGGCGCGGCGCGCGCGGATGTTGAAGTCCGTCTCCTCGAAGTAAAGGAAGTAGCGTTCGGGGAGGAGGCCGATCTCGTCGAACAGCTGGCGGCGAACGAGCATGCTCGCGCCGGTCGCGTAGTCGATCGCCGTCACGGTCTTCGCCTTGACATCCTCCTCGGGCTTGCCCATGTCGGGCAGGACGGGCTTGCCGCCTTGGCTCCAGTCGATCGTGCCGCCGTTGAACAGGACGGTCGTGCCGTCGTCGCCGCGTACCAGCCGGCTGCCGACGATGCCAGCCTCGGGGAACCGCGACATCGTCTGCGCCAGACGCTCGAGGCTTTCGGGCTCGACCGTGGTGTCCGGGTTGAGGATCCAGACGTAGTCGGCGTCGCGGTCCAGCGCGTACCGCAAGCCGAGGTTGTTGCCGCCGGCGAACCCGAGGTTCTCCTCGGACTGGATGAGCGGCGTCGCGCCGATGCCGGCGGTCAACTCGGCGCGGGCGGCCGCGTCCGACCCGTTGTCCACCACCACGAGGAACTGGTTGCGGTACGTGCTCTGGCGCAGCGACGCGACGCACCGGACGGTGTCGTCGCTCCTCTGGTAGTTGAGGACGATCGTGTACACCCTTGGCGGGAACGAGGTCATGGGCACAAACTACCCAAGCGAAGGGGTGGGCTCAACGCGGTCGATCCTCCGTGCCTGGTCACAGCCCTAGCGGCCGGCTACCGGACGGGCGACCACCAACACGATGTCACCGAGCCACCCGAACGGGATGCGAGGGTCGGCGACCGACGAAGCCCCCCGGACGACGCGCGCGAGGTTGGCGTTCTGCCCCTCGAGGCGCCCGGCGACGTAGGAGAGCTTGAACGAGCGGGGCGCGACCTCCCACTCGACCATCCGGAACCCCGCGAGGGCCAGCATCTCGGACAAGGTGTGCGGCGAGAAATAGTGGAGGTGCGACCGGATGAACCACGGCCAGGTGCGCCCGCGAAGACGGCCGTGCAGCCCGTCCACGTTGACCGTCGACAGCACGAGCATCCCCTCTTCGTCGGTGACGCGTCGCAGCCGCCGGAGCGCCGCGAGCGGATCGCTCAGGTGCTCGAGCACGTCGAGCATCACGATCGAGTCGGCGCTTCCGGGCGCGTCGGCGAGGTCCTCGATGTTCCCTTGGCGCAGGTCCACGCCGAACCGCTCGACGCCTTGCTCGACCGCCCACTTCGACGGCTCGATGCCGTGAGCATCCCAGCCGTGCTGTCCGGCGACGTCGAGGAAGACCCCCATGTTGGAGCCCACCTCGAGCAACTTCCGGCCGCGGGCTACGAAACCGTCCATCTCGCCGGCGATCCAAGAGAAGAGCTCGCGCCGTCCCGCCTCCTCGATGAGGTAGTCCTCGTCCACCACGCGGCGGTAGCCCTCGATGATGTCCTCGTCGCCGATCGTCGGAACCGCCGAGACCATCCGGCAGCGGCGGCATTGGACGATGTCATCGTGGCTCGACAGAGCGCTGGTCGTGCACGCGAACTCGCTCACCGGCACGTCGCCGTGCGCCGTCGCGCGGTAGACGAGGATCTGATCGGACTCGCCGCAGAGCGCGCACGTACGCTCGACCGTGGGCCCGTCGCCGAGCACGCGCCCCCGGCCCCGTTTCGCGACCGGGTTGCGCTTCCCGCGACGGCCGCGTTCGGCGAATCGCTTGGACGCGTACCCAAGGCTCCCGGTCACGTACTTCATCGACCGCGACACCGAGATCGACGACGACTCCTTCGTGTAACGGGTCGGGATCGGAACCTCCACGACCCGTTGGCCGGCCGTCACGGCGTCGATCAAGAACTGCGAGTCGAACATGAAGTCGTCCGAGTAGCTCCGGAACGGCATCGAGAGCAGACACTTGCGCGTGTAGGCGCGCAAGCCCGAGTGCATGTCGGTGAACCGCGCGCCGAGCAAAAGGTTCTCGACCGTCGTCGTGAAGCGGTTCCCGAGGTACCGGTAGAGCGGCATCCCGCCACCCATGGGGTCGCCGAGCCCGGCGAACCGCGAGCCGAACGTCATGTCGGCGTCGCCGGCGAGGATCGGGGCGATCAGCAGCGGCACCGCCTTGGGGTCGTATTGGTAGTCCGGGTGGAGCAGCACGATGACGTCGGCACCGGCGCGCAGCGCCTCGGTGTAGCAGGTCTTCTGATTGCCACCGTAGCCGCGGTTGACCTCGTGGACATGGACCTCGATCCCGAGGTCGCGTGCGAGCTGGGCGGTCTGGTCCGAGCTGGCGTCGTCCACCAGGATGAGTTGATCCGCGACGCCGGCCGGGATGTCGGCCACCGTCTTCGCGAGGGTTGCCTCCGCGCGGTACGCGGGAAGCGTGATGACGACCTTGGGCAAGGGGTACTCCGAGCCGAACGGACCTTATCTTATCGTCGCTCGCTGCCCTGATTGGAGAGGGAAGAGCCTTCCTGACCTGCGACGAGGACGAGTCCCGACCCTTCGAAACCCGGCTCAACGCCGCATCCCGGGCCGAGGATCGAATCGCGCAGGGAGGCGTCGACACCGAGGTTCGCTCCCGCGAGCAGCACCACGCGCTCGGCGGCGGCGCCGTCCTCGATCCGGGCGCCGGGCCCAAGCACCGCCGGGCCCGTTCCGGGAGCAGCGACCGCGCCTGCGTCCAGCAGGAGATCGCCCATGCGCCGGCCGACCGGCTCCGCCGTCCGCGAGCGGCCGGCGAGCACGTCCCAGTGCGCCTGCAGGTACCGCTCGGGCGTTCCGATGTCGAGCCAGTACGCCTCCGAAGCGAATCCGAAGACCGGCGCGCCGCCCTCGACCAAGCCGGGGAAGACCTGCCGCTCGAACGACCACATCTCGCCGAGCGGAATGTCCGCGAGCGTCCCGGGCTCGAGCACATAGGTTCCGGCGTTGATCAGCCCGCCTTTACCAGCGACCTCAGGAGGGGGCTTCTCGATGAAGCCCTGTACTCGCTGTTGATCGTCGAGCGGCACCAGCCCATACGGCCCGGCGTCATCCACCGGAGTCAGCGTTAGCGTCGCGACCGCGCCGGTCGAGCGATGTGCCGCGAGCAGAGCCGTCAGGTCGAGATCGGTCAGAACATCCCCGTTGAACACGATCGTTGTTCCGTCCATCTGATCGAGTACGTTGCGCACCGCCCCCGCCGTTCCGAGCGGCGCTGCCTCGCGGACCACCTCGAGGGTGATCCCCTCCCCCGCCATGCGCTCGACGAACGGATCGAACGCGTCGGCGAGGTACCCGGTCAGCAGCATCGCGTCGGTGATCCCGTGCGAGCGCATCAGGCGCAGCTGATGCTCGAGGAAAGGCCGGTTGCAGATCGGCAGCAGTGACTTCGGGATCGTGTAGGTGAGCGGGCGCAACCGCGTCCCCTCGCCTCCGGCCAGGATCAGCGCCTTCATCGGACCTCGGCCTCGGCGTCGAGCGAAGCCTGAACGCCGGGCACGACCTCGGCCAGCGCCTCCCGCCACGGACGCAGCACCGGAAGCCCGGCGGCGCGCCACGCAACGCCGTCCATCGGCGCGTAGGACGGTCGCACGGCCGGCCGCGGCATCGCCGAGGTGGGCACCGGCTCGACCCGCTCGGGATCCAGCCCGGCCTCTTCGAACGCCGCCCGCGCGAACTCGAAGCGCGAGCAGATCCCCGCGTTGACGCCGTGCAGCACTCCGGTGGTCCCGCGTTCGATCAGCTCGACCAGCGCGACCGCCAGGTCCGGTGTCGACGTCGGCGAGCCGGCCTGATCGTCGACGACGGACAATCGCTCGCGCGTCCGCGCCGCGCGGAGGATCGCCGCCACGAAGTTCTTCGTCCCCGTCCCGTACAGCCACGCCGACCGGACGACGACCCAGCGTCGCGCGTTCGCCGCGACCTCGCGTTCGCCTTCGAGCTTCGAGCGGCCGTAGTGCGAAACCGGGTTGACCTCGTCCGTTTCGACGTACGCGCGCCCGGCGAGGCCGTCGAAGACGTAGTCGGTCGAGACCTGGACGACCAGCGCCTCGCCTGCCGCGCGCGCGACGTTCCCGGCCCCGATCCCGTTGATCAGCCGCGCGCGCTCGGGGTCGCCCTCGCACCCGTCGACGTCGGTCCACGCGGCCGAGTTCACGATGGCGTCCGGTCCGTGCTCCCGCACGGCGGCTTCGACGGCGGCCGGGTCGGCGATGTCGAGCTCGGCGTGCGAGAGCGGGATCACGTCGTCGCCGAGCACCGCGGCCAGGTCGCGGCCGAGCTGCCCGGCCCCGCCGGTGATCAGAACGCGCACGCGCTCACTCCTGACGGGCGCGGATCGGCTCCCACCACCACCGGTTCTCCCGGTACCACTCGACGGTGGCTTGGAGCGCGTCGTCGAAGCCCCACTGCGGCGCCCAGCCGAGCGCGCGGAGCCGCGTCGTGTCGACCGAGTAGCGCCGGTCGTGGCCGGGGCGGTCGGCGACCGGGGTGATCAGCGCGTGCGGCTTGCCGAGCAGATCGCACAGCGCTCTCGAAAGCTCGACGTTCGTCAGCTCGTTTCCGGCCGCGACGTTGTAGATCTGACCGATCTCACCCTTCTCGAGCACGGCGTGGATACCGGAGACGTGGTCCTCGACGTGGATCCAGTCGCGCACGTTCATGCCGTCGCCGTACAGCGGGACCGTCTTGTCCTCGAGGAGGTTGGTGACGAACAGCGGGATGACCTTCTCGGGGAACTGGTATGGGCCGAACGTGTTCGAGCCGCGCGTTATCAGCACCGGCATGTTGTAGGTGCGGTGATACGAGCGCACCAGCAGATCGCCGCCGGCCTTGGAAGCGGAGTACGGGCTCGAGGGGTCGAGCCGGTCCTCCTCGTTGAACGAGCCGACGTCGATCGAGCCGTACGTCTCGTCGGTCGAGACCTGCAGGTAGCGCGGCGTCTTGTGGCGCCGGGCCGCGTCGAGCAACGCGTTCGTGCCGAGCATGTTGGTGCGCACGAACTCCGCGGCCCAGTCGATCGAGCGGTCGACGTGCGACTCCGCGGCGAAGTTCACGATCGCGTCATGGCCGGGCACGACCTCATCGAGGAGCGCCACGTCGCAGATATCGCCCTTGACGAACCGGTAGCGATTCCCCTCTTCCACGTCGCGGAGGTTCTCGAGGTTGCCGGCGTAGGTCAACAGGTCGTAGTTGGTGATCTCGACGTCGGGGCGCTCGCGAAGCACCCAGTGCACGTAGTTGGAGCCGATGAACCCGGCGCCGCCGGTGACCAGCAGCTTCATCGGTCGGCCCCGGCGAGATCGGCCAACGTCGGCGCGTCGCGATCCTTCTCCGAGATCTGGGTGCGGTCGGCCGGGTCTACGGGCAGGGGCCATTCGATGCCGAGGGCCGGGTCGAGTGGCGTGCAGGCAACGCCTGCCATCCCCGGCCTCCACTCCTGGTCGAAGCAGTACAGGTACTGGGTGGCCGCCTCCGCGGTGGCCTGGAACCCGTTGCC
>JBKKCR010000014.1:0-7079 GCA_046712825.1 Actinomycetota bacterium
GGCCGCGGCCGGTCGACCACGATCTTGACGACGGAATCGATGATCCCGCCCACGATGGACGTTGTGACCAGGTAAGCCGCGAGGCGCATCCGATTGCGGCGCCAGAGGTAGATCGCGGCGACGGCGACGATCAGGAAGAACCAAGGCGGTGTCCCGAGGAACGTCACGACCTTGAGGAGCACGATCAAGGCTTCCTTGCCGGCGACCATCTGATGAAGGTTCCGAGCGGCCGCAGTATCGACGGTGATCAGGTCCCCTCGCCGGACCACCTGGTCCAGCAGGAACCCGAAGGGGATCGCCACCAGCATGATCGCGATCGCGAACAGCGTCGTTCTCAGGCCGTACCGTCCGGCCGGATCGAGCCTTTTGCGAATGAGGGATGAAGCCGCGTTTCTCACGTCGTTTGGTTTGCCCCGGCCCGAGACGCGGAAAACCTAGCCGGCGATGGCGACGAGATCAGCGACGAAAACACCGAAGCGACGAAGCCGCAGGTCCTCGAGGGCCGCAAACCCGGCACCAGGCCTGGCCCGACGCTACCGGATGCCCTTGCTGTGGCTGGCCGCTTTCCGGATCGTGATGGGGATCATCGCCATCCCGCTGGCTCCCGTGCTGTATCGAGAGCACTTCCTCATCCTCGTCCTGATGCGACCGACGAAAGAGGTCCTTCTGGCCGGCGGCTTCCTGGCGCGGCAAGGCGACACGAACCTCGTGACCATGGTGATCGCAGCCGTGCCGCTCGCGATCATCGGCGTGTGGCATTCGTTCGCACTCGGCCGTGGGTTCGCGCCGGAGATCCGTACGGGCAAGCTTCCGGGCCTCGGTACGAAGATCTTGCCCGTCGAGAAGATCAAGACGATGC
The DNA here is from genome assembly GCA_046712825.1 of Actinomycetota bacterium. Classification (GTDB taxonomy): domain Bacteria; phylum Actinomycetota; class AC-67; order AC-67; family AC-67; genus DATFGK01. The sequence goes on from JBKKCR010000014.1 coordinate 860, forward strand.
AGAAGCTCCTGCGGCGGAAAGGGGCCAAGCTCGTCGTGATCGGCCGGCTCGCGGTGTTCCCCTCGAGCCTCGTCGGCGCGGCGGCCGGGTCCTCCGGGATGAAGACGAAGGAGTTCCTCCCCGCAGATGGGGTGGGAGGGCTGCTGTCGATCGCGGAAGCGATCGGTGCCGGCTATCTCCTCGGCGAAGCGTATAAGGACGGAAAGAAGTGGATCACGATCGCCGGGGTCTTGGCGCTCGGGCTGATGGCCTTCATCGTGGGGCGATACCTTCAGAAAGCGGACTGAATCTAGCCGGGCGGGATCAAGACCGAGAGCGGCTGCCGCAACTTCTCGACCGAAACACGCTCCGATCCGTCGAACGTCTCGCCGTCCCGCGCGAGGCGGAAGGGGCCGTTCATGGAGCGCATCTCGAACCCGTCGAGAAGGTGCTCCTCATAGACCTTCGACCGCTGCAGCGTTCCCGTTATCGCCGCGAGAGCAGCCCGGGTCCGGGACCATCGACGCTCCGCCGTGATCAGACGAACGTCGAAGCGGCCGTCGTCGAGGCGCTCTCGCACGGCAGGCGCGAAGCCGGGGGGCGAATAGCGACAGTTGCCGACGAACGCCAGCCAGATCCGCCGCCGTTCCCCGTCGAGCTCGATCTCGGTCGGCTGCGATCGTCTCAAGACTCGGGCGAGCGCGATCACGGTCGCAGCCCACTTCCCCGTGCGTCGCGCCAGCCGGTCTCGCTGGTCGACGAATTCCGTATAGGCGCCGAAGCTCGCGGTGTTGAGGAAGGGCTTGCCGTCGACCGCCGCGAGATCCACGGATGCTATTGCTCCGCCTTCCCACGCCTTGATCGCGTCCGCGATCGACGCGATCCCGAGGTCTCGAGCGAAGTGGTTGAGCGTGCCGGACGGCACGACGAGGAGCGGCATCTTCCGCTCGTGCGCGGCCTCGGCGGCAGCATTCACCGTACCGTCGCCGCCCGCCACGCCGAGCACTGCGGCCCCCTTGGCCGCTTCTTTCAGGCGGGCGGGCACCTCTTCGCCCTTGGCCTCGATGAGGGTCGCCTCTGGCAAGGCCTGACCAAGAGCGGGTCTGGGGTCGCGCCAGGCCGGGCCCGAGTCCGGGTTCATGACCACGGTAAGGCCCCGCCCCTCCGGAGCGATCTCTGCGTGACCGGTGGTCCGGAGTGACGCCGGCTGGTTCTTGTCGAATCGGACGACCGGCCAGAAGTGCCGGGTGGCGAGCGCGATCCCCGCCCCGAGCGCCATCCCGACGAGGACGTCGCTCGGATAGTGAGCACCTGTGTAAACGCGGGATGCCCCGACCCCGGTGGCGAGAAGCCCTGCCGGCACGGCGAGCGGAGGCATCTCGAGCGCAACTCCGGTCGCGAAGGCCGCCGCCGAGGCAGAGTGACCCGACGGGAACGAGTAGGACGTCGGCATCCTCAGTAGTCGTCGCAGTTCCGGGACGAGGAGCGCGTCGGGGCGTCGCCGGCGGACGGCGAACTTGGCCGGCAGGTTCGCGATAGCCGAGGCGGCAGCGAGTGAAAGGAGTCCCCTTGTAGCCGCACGGCGCCCTTGCCGCCCCCCGACCAGGATGAGCGCGCCGGCGACCGCCATCCAGACGCCCGAGTGATTCGCCGCGCGCCCGAGCCTCGGCAGGGTCTTGTCGAGCACCGGCGCGTGATACCTGGCCACCGAGTCGAAGATCTCGCGGTCCAGCCGTCGCACCGAAATAGGGATGTAGAACCACCCGTCGGTGCTGAGGACGCGCTGCCGCACCCGCTCTCCCAGACTCATGTCAGGGGGTGTTACCCGGCGGCACCACCTGGCTAACGTGGCGTACGTTTCGTTCGACTCGACGACGCCCGCGCTCGGGACGAAGCGGGGAGTGGCCTCGGCTTGGCCATCGTCCCCGCGCTCGTCCGGGCGCACGGCGGGTCGATCACCCTCGGCACCGGCGACCTCGGTGGAGCCAGGATCGAGCTCACCCTCCCTTCCGACACCCGCGCGCATCGCTGATCGGGTCGCTACGGCGGTACCCCGCGTCGTGGCCGTCACCAACTGAAAGCGCCTTCAGGCACGTTCAGGGACCGCTCAGCGTCTGTCCGACATCCTGCGATCCACGGGCACCGCACCGGGCGGTCCCAGGACCGAAGGAGGCAGTCCATGAAGCGGAGGACGAAGGTGATCGCCGGCGGGGCTCTCGCCGTCGCCGTGATCGCCGGTGGCGCCGGGGCCGCGGTCGCGCGGAGCGCCGGCGAAAACGAGACGCCCATCACCGGCGAGGCACTGGACAAGGCAAGCCTCACAGCGATCGACCACACGGGCGGCGGCCGCGTCACCGACACCGAGGTCGGCGACGAAGATGCCTACTACGAGGTCGAGGTCACTCTCGACAACGGCAGCCAGGTCGACGTCCACCTGGACCGCGACTTCAACGTCATCAGCCAGGTGGCCGACGACGACACGAACGCGCAGGACAAGAACGGATCCTGATCCTCCGCTCCTCACGCACAACCGACGAAGGGAGATGCAGCCATGAAACGTCTTATGTGGATCGGAGTTCCGGCCGCACTGATGGGTGTCCTCATCACCGCGACCGTCGGCAGCGCCGCGCCTCCGAGGAAGGCGCCGGTCCCGTTCAAGAAGGCCATCTTGCGAGTGGAGATGAACGCCACAGACGGCGACGCCGGCCTCCAGGTCGACCTCGACCACGCACCGTGGAAGAGCATCACGATCAGCCGGCCGGATGGGCGGAAGATCCTCGACGTCGTCACGCGTGGCGTCCTGAAGGGTTACGGTCTCACCGAGCTGTTCTCGGAGTCGAGCGAGCCGCCATTCGACACGTTTCCGCTCGAGGAGTTCAAGAAGCTGTTTCCGGAAGGCACGTACACCTTCACCGGTGAAACGATCGAGGGAGAACGGATGAAGAGTTCCGTTCCTCTCACGCACGATTTCCCCGCCGGGCCCGAGATCACCTCCCCCGAGGAGGACTCGACGGTCCCCGCCGACGGCCTGGTGGTGGAATGGCTGCCGGTGACCGAGCCGGCCGGGATCGAGATCAAGAGCTATCAGGTGCTGGTCGTCCGGGACGACCCGAAGCGCGTGTTGGACGCCACGCTCCCGGCCGACGCCACCAGCCTCACCATCCCCGCCGAGTTCCTCCAAAGCGGTGATTACAAGGTCGAAGTCCTCGCCATCGAGGTGGGCGGGAACCAGACCCTCACCGAGGTTGCCTTCACCGTCGCATAGCCTGAGGTCGTCGCTTGTGGGCTCCGCACCGAGGTGCAGAGCCCACAGCACGACATCTGGGGTCGTTCTGAGCGCCAGTCGGTACGGGAGTACCCTGTCCGCGTGAGCACGACCGCCGAGGATCTTCCAGTCCCGCCGCGCATGCGCGGACGTCTTCACTTCCGGTGCCACGTCGCTGGGGTCGTTGAGGTAGTCCTCTCTCACGAGCCCCGACTGCTCGTGGCCATGGTCCTGCACCCACGCAGGTAGAAATCCCTCGTCGCACCCACGTCCTCCGAACACAAGACGGGAAACAAGCTCTTCATGACGGCTCTCCCTTTTCCTTGCGCGCCGCCCGCTCGGCGGCATCCATCCCGAGGATCGGGTCTCCTGTTGGGGGAGAGTCAAGGGAGCGCTTGCCGAACGACCGGGCTTCGCTGTTGACTGGCGCGTGATGAGGGAGACGACGCTCGAGGTCGACGGTCTGCGGATCTTCGCGCGGGAGGCCGGCGAAGGGGAGCCGATCCTGTTCCTGCACGGCATCCCGGCGACGTCGCTTCTGTGGAAGGATCACGTCGACCGACTGGGGGCGTTCGGGCGCGCGATCGCGATCGACCTGCCGGGCTACGGGCGCTCCGACAAGCCGGCCGACGCCTCCTACTCGGCGGCCTGGTACCTCACGTTCCTCGAGCGGCTCGTGGACACGCTCGGGGCCGAACGCGTATCGATCCTGTGCCACGACGTCGGCGGCTTCCCCGCCCTCGCCTACGCGGCGGAGCACCCCGAGCGGATCCGCCGGCTGGTCGTATTCAACACCAGCATCTACCCCGAGTTCCGTCCCCCCGGGCGCGTGCGAATCCTACGGAGCCCGCTGCTCGCGTGGACGCTGCGCGCGGCGGCGCCTCCGCGCCCGATCTTCCGCGCGCTCATCGCGGGAGGGTTCGCCAACCGCGCGGCGCTTACGCGGGAAGTCCTGACCGAGTTCCGCTCCTCGCTGCGCGAGCGCGCCGGGCGTGAGGCGCAGCTCCGCTGGTTCCGCAGCGTCGACTCGGCGGCCATGCGTGAGCGGTACCGGGAATGGTCGGCGAAGCTCGGCGCGCTGCGCGCGCCGACGCTGGTCATCTGGGGCGCGCGCGATCACTGGATCACACTGGCCGACAACGGCCGCCGTATCGCGGGCGACATCCCCGGCGCCCGGCTGATCGAGCTGGACGCGAAACACTTCGTCCCTCTGGACGCCGCCGCGGTGGTCGGCCGTCATCTCGAGGAGTTCTTCCAGGCGCCGGCGTGACGACCTCCTGGCGCGGGCAGCCCTTTCTGGTATAGGAGCCAGAACCCGTTTCTTATTGCGACGTACGACCGGTTCGGTCATGCTCGACCTTCGGTTCGAGTGACGGGCACGCCCGAGCGGACACAGCTGCGGGAAACCCTAGAGCAACGCGTCGCGCGTCTGGACGTGAAGCAGCGCCGATACCGACGGTGCGACGGCTTGAGGGCTGAGGTCAAGTGGCGGCGGGAGCCCGGCGGCCGGACCACCATCTGAGCCCGGCGCCGATCAAAACGATCACCGCCAGCACGCCCACCGAGTACGCCACCACTCCACCGTATCCGCCGGCGGCGTCGGGATCGAGGAACGGGTACGGATACCAGTCGGCGACCGGACCTCGAACCAGACTGTAAACGAGGTACGCGGCGGGGAACACAAGCCACCAGCCGAGCACCGAACGCGGAAGCCGTCGAGGGGGTAGGTCGACGAACCAGTCGAGGAGAACCGCCATCGGCGCGATCTCGTGCAGCACCGCGTCGACCCAGGGCAGAGTCAGCCCGACGTCGGCCGAGGCCGGAGCGAGCAACACCGCATAGGTCACCGCGGTCACTCCCATGTACAGCGTCACCGCACCCCGGAGGGGGACGAACTTCGGATCGGCGGTTCGCGACGGCCGGGCGGCGAGCTCCGTCAGCAGCAGCACCGCTCCGACGTTACTGAGCACGGTGAAGTAGCTGAAGAAGTTGATCGCCTTCAAACCGTTGTCGGAGCCGCTCCAGAACTGACTGACCAGCGCCACGATGATGGTAGCCGCGACCAGCAGGCGCAGAGCCCGCAGCATCGGCTCAGGCGGCGCTCGGGACCGCGGGACGCAATGCTCGCAGCCCGAGGACGCCGACTCCCAGCGCCACGGCCATCGGAACGATCACGCCTAGCCAAGATAAGACGTTCAGTTCGAGGTTCGAGTAGGGATCTGCGAAGGCGCTCCACTTCGGTGTCAGGTGGACGGCGACCAAGCCGGCGACGTTTCCGAACCCGAGTGCGATCGACCCAAGCGGCGCGAGCGCGTGACGCCGGAGCGCCAGGACCGTTATCACGATGCTCGACGCGAGACCGAAGAGGCCCGTAGCTGTTACCTGTACGGCCAGCGACCGATCCGCCTGGTTCACGACGTGATCGACGTCGTGCAGGACGAGCGTCGCCAGCAGTGCCAGATTCGCACGCCCGAGCGACGTCATCGGCCGATCATACGCGGGAGAGAGCGGAACGCACCCAGGGCGGCGCGGGCTGGGAGCGCGAGGAGCTCTCCGAGGAGCGGCTGTTGCGGCGGCGAAGCGGCGGTGATCTCCTCGGCCGAGGGCGAGGCGTGCGCGCGCACCTCCTCGGGAAGGAGCTCGCCGATCCGATCCATCACCGCTTGCGTCGCTGCCTCGAGCGCCGGGATGCGCTCTTCGTCTCCGCTGGGGACCCTGAGGTAGATCGGCTCGCCGACCCTCGCGTACACGGTCCCCTTCAACCCGGCGAGGTCGGGCATCCGAGCGGCACGCGGCCAGATGCGTTCGGTTCCCCACAAAGCCACGGGGATCACCGGCGCGCCGCTGGCCCGCCACCGCTTCGCTTTCGTTGCAGAAGAACGGCGTCATCGCGCTCAGCCTTCCCGACCAGCGGCCTTGACTCGGCTTCTACGGTAGCGTAACCTACGCTGCAGTAAGTTACGTGACCGTAACTAG
>JBKKCR010000015.1:0-7258 GCA_046712825.1 Actinomycetota bacterium
CTCGTCAGCCTCCTCGAGTTCACTCGCCTCCGGCTCATCGCATTCATCCGCGTCGTCCTGGGCATCACCCGATTCCTCGAGCTCCTCAGCGTCCTCGCCGGTGTCGGGAGATTCCGCCACATCCGTGACGCTCGTCTCGTCCGCTCCCGTAGAGCTCATGAGCTGAGCACCCGACAGGCCGGCCAACGCCAGCACGACGAGGGCCGCGAGAATCAGGGCCAGCGTCTTCTTCGGCATATGTTTCACCTCCTTTGGCAGCCGGGCTGCCTCGACGTCCCTCGTGGGATCGAGGTCCCTATGGCTTTGCGTCCCCGCCTCGCGGCGGGTTTGCCCTTTCGTTGCCCTTCTCATCGGGCCGGGACCCCGGAAATGTACGGTCGGACTTTCCAAGGCCTTTCGCGACAAGGCAGAGGTGCCGATATGTGAGGGGATGGAGCTGCACGAGAGCGCCCCGGCCGTAGAGGCGTACATTCCGCCCCCCTTCGTCGATAGGAAGGTCGAGCATGAACACGACGAGGCAGCCGTCCGGAGCCGGGTCGCCCGGCTGGTCGAGCGTGCGCAGGGCGGGGACCAGGACGCCTTTGGGGAGCTCTACCGGCTTTACCACGCGCCCTTGTTCCGACTGGCTCGGTTCCGTCTCGGCAGGGAGCACGCCGATGACGTGGTCGCCGAGACGTTCCTCCGGGCCTGGGAGGCGCTGCCCCGTTACCGGGACACCGGCGCGCCGTTCGTCTCCTGGCTCTACGGCATCGCGCGTCACGTCGTGGCCGACGCAGGCCGGGCGGCTGGCCGGGCCGCGCGCCTGGTCGAGCTCCGCGCGGTCCTCCCCGAGCGGCCGGAGGACTGCGGCGGCGAGCTGGACGACCGGCTCGTGCTGGCGGAGGCTCTCGGCCGACTCCCAGAGAGGCAGCGTCAGGTGATCGAGCTGAAGTTCCTGGTCGGCCTCACCAACCACGAGGTCGCCGGTGCGCTGGGCAAGAGCGTCGGGGCCGTCAACGTCCAGCAGTGGCGGGCACTCGCCAACTTGCGGCGGATCATGGAGACGTGATGAGCGGCTTCGAGCGAGACCTCGCCCGCTGGGAGACCGGCCAGCTTGGATTTAGCGACCTCGAGGACCGACACCCCGATCGAGACGTGCCCGGAATCATTGAGCTCCGGCGTCGCCTCTCCATCCTAGCGACGGAGTCCACTCCCGACCCCGAGCCCGATTGGGCAGTGTTGCGCTCTCGCCTGGAGGAGGGTTCCACTCCCGGGGCCGCGCTCCGTTGGGGGCTACGCCGCCGCGTTACGCTTGGCTTCGCGGCCGCGATGCTGACCTTCGCGTCGATTGGGTACGGGGCCAACATGGGACCCATCCGGCGAGGTGTAGACGATTTGGTAGGAGCGGTCACTTCTGTCTTCGGCTCCGATCAGGCGCCCCAAACACCCGTCACGCCGGGTGGTGGTCTGGATGTCGGGGAGCCCGAGCCCCCAGTAGACGAGGAGAGCCCAGAAGCCAACTTCGACCAGCCCGAGGACGTCGATCCCGAGGACGTCGATCCCGAGGGTCAGGAGTCGACTGACGCCGAAGTGCCGGATGACTCAGAGTCTGCCCCCCCTGACTCTGACTCGGTCGAACCCCAGCCCGACGAAGACGGCGAAGCCACGCCGGCGCCTACAGAAGACTAGATCTTCAACGAGGCCTTACGGCGCCAGTTCGACCCAGCGCTCTACCTCGTAGGTCACGTCCCCGGTCGAGCACGTCGGGCAGATCAGCAGCGATGTCACCGTCAGGCACGCGGCGCTTCGGGAGCGCGCGGTAGCGTCCCCCCGTTGTTGATGACCGCGTAGGTGAGCGCGTGGATCGCGCGCTTGACGTCGTCACGGCGGAGCAGCTGCTCCACCTCGTCTTGCCTGTCACGGAACCAGTGTAGGACCACCGGCGACGATGGCGCGGGCCGCCTTCGCGTCGACGACATCGTTCGCGCTTTGGGGCTGCGGGTCGGTCTCCCAGGCGTTGCCGCTGAGCGCGATCCTGGCCTCGCTCTCCCATGAGACAGCTTCATGCGGCACTAGGTAGTACGCCTGGGCCGGAAGATGAAGATGGTCCGGTCCCCTTCCAGGTGGTTGGTGAACAGCAGCGCCGGCGGGTCTTCGGTCATCTTGACCATCGCGACCCGCGTGCCGCCGTCGGCGATCGCGAACTCGAGCCGACCACCGAGCACCTCGGTGAAGTAGCGGGCGTCGGCCGCGACGTCCGTGCTCGGGATGTAGAGGTAGTCGAGCTGCTCGAACTTCCCGGCAAGCATCGTTCCGCCTCGCCCGCGGCGCAAGACCTGGCGTAGCATCGGGCTCGACGAGCGAGAAGGGGGATCTCCATGGGCAAGTATCTGAAGCTCGGTGCAGAGCCCGGCGGGGAACGGTGGACGCTTCCGGACGGCGCCGACGTCGAGAAACTCCGCACCCAGATCGCCGACGCGATGGAGGAAGAGAAGCCCATCCGCATCCAAGTCGTTGTGGCGCAGGACCAGATCGCCGAGCTGATCGTCAACGCCGGAGAGGTCGCTGCCGTCCTCGTCTGGGAAGACATGTCCCGCGGCGGCATGACGATCATCGACTGACGTGGACGACTTCCCGGTAAAGCTCGGCTCGATCCTGTTCACGCTCGTTGAACCCCACAAAGGTCACCAGGTCGCGTACAACCGCTGGTACGAGCGCGACCACTTCTACGCCGGCTGCCTCGTTGGGCCCGGCATCCTCGCCGGAGCGCGCTTCGTCGCGACGCGGCCGTACAAAGAGCTCCGCTACGTCCCCGAGCCCGCGATCACCGACGACCCGATGCGCGGCTCGTATCTCGCGCTGTATTGGATCGAGCGGGGTCAGCAGGACGAGTGGGGGACGTGGGGCGCGAAGGAAGTGCACCGCCTCCACAAGGCCGACCGCATGTTCCCCGCCCGCGACCACATCCACACCAAGATGTATCGATACCGGGGCGGCGCGTTCCGCGACGCGGACGGCGTGCCGCCGGAGCTCGCGCTCGACCACCGCTTCCCCGGCCTTGTCGCGACCTTCGTAGAGACCTACGATGCCGCCGACCGCAATGCCGTCGGCGAGTGGCTCCGCGACGAGCACTTGCCGAAGGCGATCGAAGGAACGTCCGCCGCCATGGCGCTTGTGTTCACCCCGGTCCCGATCCCCGACAGCGCGCCGGCCGACATCCCGCGCGTCGAGTCCGACGGGCGGCGTCTGCTGATCATGTGGTTCTGCGACCGCGACCCGGCGGACGACTGGGAGTCCGAGCTCGCCGGGCTCGGCAAGGCGATCGACGCGACCGGCAAAACGCGGTGCGTGTTCTCCGGCCCCTTCATCCCGACGGTGCCGGGCACGGACACCTATACCGACCAACTGTGGTGAGCCGATCTCGACCCGAGACTCAGTTCGCGAAGCTCGGTGACGCCCGGATCGCGTACAAGGTGTTCGGCGAGGGGCCCATCGACCTCGTCTTGAACTCCGGTCTCGTGAGCAACGTCGATTCGAACTGGGATCATGAGGGACCGGCGGACATGTTGCACGCGCTGGCGGCTTTCAGCAGGGTTGTCATGTTCGATCCGCGCGGCTCGGGCGCCTCGGATCCGCTTCCTGCGGCTGAGGCTTTCGGATGGGAAGCCTGGGTTGAAGACCTCAAGGTCGTTCTCGACGCCGTCGGCTCCGACCGTGCTGCGATCTTTGCATTCGCGGAGGCAGGCCCGGCGGCCCTCCTGTTCGCCGCTACCGATCCGCAACGCGTGAGCGCGCTCGTCCTCGTCACCACGACGGCGCGCTACACCCGCGGCGACGACTATCCGTTCGGATTTCCGCCCGAAGAGGCGGATCGACGTGCCGCCGCCGTCGCCGCAGCCTGGGGTTCCGAAGGTTTCGCCAAGCTCGTCTACCCTTCGCGCGCCGACGATTCTCGCTTCATCGAATGGTTCGCCAGGTACCAACGCTCGGCCGCCAGCCCGGGCCGCGTCGAGGCGCTCTACGCGCGGATGTTCCAGCTGGATGCCCGGCACGCGTTGCCACTGGTCACGGCGCCGACGCTCATCCTGGCCACCGAGAATCCATTCATCCCGGCGGACCACTCTCGCTACCTCGCCGAGCACATCTCCGGTGCGCGTCTCGTCGTCTTCCCGACCGCCGACATCGCCACCGTGTACTCCTCTACGGAACCCGACGAGGTCCTCGGTCTGATCGAGGAGTTCCTTACGGGAGCCCGGCGCGCATCCGAGCCGCAGCGCAGGCTCGCGACGGTGCTCTTTACCGATATCGTCGGATCGACGGATCGTGCCGCTTCGCTCGGGGATCGGCGGTGGCGTCAATTGCTCGACGTTCACGACGAGATCGTTCGCGAAAGGGTCGAGCGTTTCGGAGGCCGCCTCGTCAAGACGACGGGAGACGGGGCGCTCGCATCGTTCGACGGTCCGGCAAAAGCTCTACGCAGCACGAGCGCGCTTCGCGAAGCGCTGGGGACGGCCGGCATCGAGATCCGTTCCGGCTTGCATGCAGGGGAGGTCGAGGTTCGTGACGACGACGTTGGTGGCATCGCTGTTCATATCGCCGCTCGGGTGATGGCGGAGGCGGTACCCGGCGAGATACTCGCTTCGAGCACCGTGAAGGACCTCGTTGCCGGCTCGGGGATCTCCTTCGCCGATCGAGGTGTGCACCACCTCAAGGGCATCCCCGACGAGTGGCGGCTTTTCGCCGTCGAGAGCGTGTAGGGATCACGATGAGCCGATCCCGGCCGGAGACACGGTATGCGCGGCTCGGCACGCAACGCATCGCGTATCAGGTTGTGGGCGACGGCTCGATCGACCTCGTGTTCTGCGCCGGTGTGGCGAGCAGCGTCGACCACAACTGGGACGACCCGGATACGACGGAGTTGTTGGGGCGCATGGCCAGCTACGCCCGTCTCATCATGTTCGACCCGCGGGGGCTCGGCGCGTCGGACCCGCTCCCCGCGGACGAGCCGTTCGGGTGGGAGCCCTGGGTCGAGGACCTCAGAACAGTCCTCGACACCGTCGGCTCGGAACGTGCTGCGATCATGACGTTCCTCGACGCCAGCCCGCCCGCCATGCTGTTCGCCGCAACCGAGCCGGCCCGAACGGCCGCTCTCGTACTCATGACGGCGACCGCGCGGTACACGACGGCGGACGACTACCCGTACGGCTTCCCACCCGAGGACGTTGAGGCTCAAGCTCACTGGATCGGCGAGATCTGGGGAACAGAAGCATTTGCCCGCATCTGCTATCCGAGCAAGGCTCACGACGCACGGTTCGTCCAGTGGTTCGCGCGGTATCAACGCGCGGCGGGAAGCCCGAGCAAGATCGAGGCGCTGTACAACCAGATCTTCAGGCTGGATTCGCGGCATGCGCTCCCGGTCATCAGCGTGCCGACGCTCGTTCTGGCGACGGAGAGTCGGGTCATCTCCGGAGAGCATTCTCGATTCATCGCCGATCACATCGACGGAGCCCGGTTCGTCGTCTTCCCGACGAAAGACGTGGTCCCGATGTTCGAGCACATGGACGAGTTCTCCGACCTGGTCGAGGAGTTCTTCACGGGCAAACACCATAGAGAGGAGCCGCAGCGCCGCCTCGCGACGGTGCTGTTCACCGATATCGTCGGCTCAACGGATCGCGCCGCAGAGATGGGGGACCGGCGATGGCGCCGGCTGCTCGATGACCACGACGAGATCGTACGACAGCGTGTCGGTCGCTTCGGCGGCCTCCTCGTCAAGACCACAGGCGATGGCGCCCTCGCGACCTTCGACGGACCCGCCAAGGCCATCCGCTGCGGCCTTGGGCTCCGCGAGGCTCTCGGGCGCATCGACGTGCGCGTGCGTTGCGGTCTCCATGCCGGCGAGGTCGAGCTGCGCGGCGACGACGTGGGCGGCATCGCCGTGCACATCGCGGCGCGCGTGATGGCCGAAGCAGAACCCGGCGAGATCCTCGCCTCGAGCACAGTGAAGGATCTCGTGGTCGGCTCGGGTGTGAGGTTCGCCGACCGCGGGAGTCGCGTCCTGAAGGGCATCCCCGACGAATGGCGGCTCTACGCGGTTGAGAGCGGTAGCCTTCCGGCGAGGGGATGATGCGGCAGCCCGAGACGCGGTACGCGAAGGTCGGCGACTCCAACGTCGCCTACTCCGTTACCGGGAAGGGTCCCATCGATCTCGTCTGCACGATGGGGCTCGGCGGGCACATCGAGCACGTCTGGGACTACCCGCCGATGGCGCGCTACCTCGAGGGCCTCACCGGGTTCAGCCGGCTCATCATGTTCGATCGCCGCGGACTCGGGGGCTCCGACCCGGTCCCGCTCGACGCTCCTCCCACATGGGAAGAGTGGATGCAAGATCTGCTCGCCGTCATGGATGCCGCCGGCTCGGAACGCGCCGCGATCTACGCCGAGCTCGACGGCGGTCCGGTCGGGATGCTCTTCGCCGCCCAGTATCCGGAGCGAACGAGCGCGCTGATCCTCGCGAACACAGCGGCGAAGTACGTCGCTTCCGAGGACTATCCGCACGGGGAGCCGGCCGAGGTGTGGAACGGCCTGTTCGACACCATCGAGCAGTACTGGGGCCGTGACGAGCTGAGCGCGGTCAGCGTGCCGAGCCTCGCGGACGACGAACGATACGTGAAGTGGTCTTCCCGCATGGCGCGGGCCGTCGCTCCTCCCGGGGTCGCTTCGGCGATGTTCCGCTATACGTTCGGACTCGACGTGCGGCCGGTGCTCGGCTCGATCCGAGCTCCAACGCTGATCCTGCATCGCACCGACTACCGGTTCGTGAACGTCGAGCACGGCCGGTACCTCGCAGAGCACATCACCGGCGCGCGGCTGGTCGAGCTGCCCGGCAGCGATCTGTGGTTCATCACCCCCGGCTCGGGGCATGTGCCCGGGATCATCGAGGAGTTCGTGACCGGAGTGAAGCCGGTTCCCGATCGCGATCGGGTCCTTGCGACGGTCCTGTTCACCGACGTGGTCGGCTCCACCGAGAAAGTCGCTGCGCTCGGCGACCGGCCGTGGAACGAGCTGCTCGAGGCTCACGACGATCTGATGCGGCGAGAGGTGGAGCGCTTCGGCGGAACGCTCGTCGGCATCACCGGCGACGAGGTGCTTGCTACCTTCGACGGGCCGGGCCGAGCGATCCGCTGCGCCCGCACCGCCGGCGATGCGCTTCGCGCGCTCGGACTCGATATCCGCGCCGGCATCCACACCGGCGAGATCGAGGCGCGCGGCGACAACGTCG
>JBKKCR010000016.1:0-5668 GCA_046712825.1 Actinomycetota bacterium
ACCAGGCGCTGCTTGATGAACTCCATCGGAACGTCGACGCCCTGGACGAGCCGCAGCAGATGCGCCTCGTACTGCTCGGGCGAGCCGAGCCCGTAGATGCACGAAACGCTGGCGACGATCAGCACATCCCGGCGCTGGAGGAGCGCGGCCGTCGCCGAGTGCCGGAGCCGGTCGATCTCGTCGTTGATCGACGAGTCCTTCTCGATGTAGGTGTCGGTCTGCGGGACGTACGCCTCGGGCTGGTAGTAGTCGTAGTAAGAGACGAAGTACTCGACGGCGTTGTGAGGGAAGACCTCTTTGAACTCGTTGCAGAGCTGCGCACCGAGCGATTTGTTCGGCGAGATCACCAGCGTCGGCTTCTGGACCCGCTCCACCGCACAGGCGGCCGCGAAGGTCTTTCCCGATCCCGTGACGCCGAGCAGGGTCTGGTAGTCGAATCCCTTCTGGATCCCGTCGACGAGGGCGTCGATGGCCTTCGGCTGGTCGCCGGAGGGCGCGAAATCGGAAACCACCTTGAAGGGGGGCACGGGATAATCCTAACGCCGGGGTGCGACGCCCTTATGCCTCACCACCCGAGATGGGCGACGGCGCTCGTTGCTATTGTGTCGCCTGTGACATCCGAAACCGGCTTCGCGTCCGTCGACGGCGGGCGTCTCTGGTACGAGGTCGCAGGCGAAGGAGCGCCCGTGGTGCTCCTGCACGGAGGCCTGTGGGATGCTCGCATGTGGGACGATCAATTCGACTCCCTCGCCGAACGGTGCCATGTCGTCCGCTACGACCTGCGGGGATACGGCCGGTCGGACCGACCCGAGGCCGAGTACTCGCATTCTGACGACCTCGCCGGGTTGCTGACATTTCTGAAGATCAAGCGGGCGGCGCTGATAGGGCTCTCGATGGGAGCGGCCGTCGCCGTCGACTTCGCGCTCGAGCACTCCGATCGGGTGGACGCTCTGGTGCTCGCCTCGCCGGGCCTCGGTGGATACGAGTTCTCCAAGGACCTCGGGCGGCGCTACAAGAAGGCGGAGGCCGCACTCGAAAAAGGTGACATCCAGCGGGCCGCGGAGCTCGAACTCCAGATCTGGGCCCCGGTCCGCTCGGCGACCGGACCCGATCTCCGCATCAAGGAGATCGCGATGGACAACGCCCATCAAGTGGCCTTGGACCCTGCCCTTCGGCGCCATCCGGATCCTCCGGCGGTCGAGCGCCTCGGCGAGATCTCGGTTCCGACGCTGGTGGTTTCCGGCGATCAGGACCTGCCCGACGTGGAGCGCATCGCCGAGCTGATAATGTCCCGCGTTCCCGACGCCCGGCGTGCCGTCATGCAGGGCGCCGACCACGTGGTCAACATGCGAAGGCCGGCGGATTTCACGGCTCGGGTGCTGGGGTTCCTCGACCACATCTTCTAGCCCGTCGCGGCGTCACGCTCCGCGTCGTCCTCCCGCAGCGCTCGCACTGCCGGGGCCAGAACCGCGAGGCCGAGCCCGGCCGCGATCGCGCCGCCGACGGCGATCGCAGGCCCGGCCCCGATCCCGTCGGCCATCGCGGTCACCCCGACGGCGCCGGCCAGATCGAAGAGCTCCGCGATCGCGGCCATCAGCCCGAAGACGCGGCCACGGGCCTCGTCCGGCACGCGCTCGGCGACGGTGGTTTCGACGTAGAGGACCGTCCCCGAGAACGAAGCCCCTACCAGGAACATCAACACCATCAACGGCGCGAACCCGGGGCGGAGCGCGAGGAACCCGAGCGCCGCCGATCCGAGTGCCGCGGCCCCGAGCGCCGGCCCGCGCCGCACGCGTCTCCCGCGGCGCGCGAGCAGGTAAGCGCCGAGCGCCGTTCCGAAGCCGCTGGCGCCGAGAAGCACGCCGTACGTGCCGGCTCCTCGCCCGAGCGATTCGCGCACGTACACGATCATGGCGGCGAACGTTCCCGCGTAGCCGAAGAGCACGACCGAGTCGAAGAGGACGATGGAACGCAGCAGCCGGTCGCCGAAGAGCAGCCGCCCGCCCTCGGCGAGGTCTTGGCGAACGTCGGCCAGTCCGGATGGCCTGCCACGAACGGATCCGCGCACGCCCAGGCCGATGACGAGCGCGGCCGACCCGAGGAACGTGCCGGCGTCGAGGAAGAACGCGTTCCGCGCGCCCACGGCGAGTACCGCGAGCCCGCCGAGCGCTGGACCGATGGTGTGCATGATCTGATGAGTGACCTCGCCCAGCGCCACGGCCTGAACGAACTGCTCGCCGGGCACGACCGTGGGGATCAGCGCTCGTCGGGCCGGACGGAAGACGGGACCGAACAGCCCCGACGCGAACGAGATCGCGTAGGCCTGGCCGACGGTGTCGGTGAACGGCAGCAGCGCCACGAGGGCCGCGCGGGCGACGTCGCAGATCACCATCATGAGCCGGCGATCGAAGCGATCGGCGATCACGCCGCCGATCGGCCCGAGGGTGAGCCACGGGATGGCCCGGAGCCCGAGCGCGAAACCGACGGCGAGCGCCTCGCCGGTCAGGTCGTAGGCGTAGACCGCCAGCGCGATGAAGGTGATGAACGATCCGGCGTCCGAGACGACGTCGGCCAGCCACAGCCGCCGGTAATCGCGATTCCTGAGGACCGAGAAAACCGAGGTTGTGTCTCGGGATGTCACAGCGGTCGGCGGCCGGAGAAGCCGGTGTCGGTCGGATGCCACCAAGCGACGGCGTCTTCGCCCAGCCGCCAGCAGAGATAGACCTCTTCGCCTTCGCGCTCGGACGGGAAGTCGATCAGGCCGGCCTCCGGGTCGCGCACGACGATGCCGAGCTGCTGGATCTCGACGCCGACTCGGCCGGACTCCTGCGAGGCCTCGAGGTATTCCTTCCCTGCTCCGCCGCCGCCGTTGTGCGTCGTGGCTTCCATGACTTCGTCGTGGCGTGCCGACATGACCCGTTGCGCGTCGCGGAGCCGCTCGAGCATCTGGCCGAGCGCCGGCAGGAGCTCGTTGGCTTCGTCGACCGTGTAGCGGCGCTCGCTCATCGGATCACCGCCGGAACCTGCTCGAGCGACCGCACGACCGGCGAGGTCCGGAACCCGTAGTGGACGCCGCGCCGGTCGACGAGAACGGCGCCCATCCCGAGGGCGAGCGCCGCTTCGACGTCGATCCGCGGGTTGTCTCCGACGTACACCGCTCGCTCGGGTGATGCATTGAGCCGGTCGAGGGCGAGGCGGAAGATCTTCGGGTCGGGCTTCTCGATGCCTTCGTCGCCGCTCACCACGACGACCGACATGAGCGGCGATATCCCGAGCCGATCGAGAAGCGTGGTCAGCCAGCTCTCGAAGTTCGACACGATGCCGAGCGTGTAGCCCGACGCGGCCAGCTCGCGCAACGCCGGGAGCGCGTCGGGGAAGAGGGCGTAGTGCTCGGGCTTCGAGAACTCCTCGTACAGGTAGGTCGCGTGACCGGCGTCTGGATCGGACACCCCGAGCTCCGTGAGCAGTCGCATGTAGATCTCGGTCCAGAACGTCCGCGACCGCTCGGCCGACGTCGAGAAATGCTCGCGGTTGACGACCAGATCGTCCATCGCTCTGAATACGCTCGCGAGCGCGGTATTGATCCAGTCGGGGTCGTGGTTGGAAACCTGGAGCCCGCGGGCTTCGAGCAGCCGGACGATCAGCTCGGGGAAGGACGGCTCCGGGCGCAGGAGCGTCTCACCGGCGTCGAACAACACGACATCGTAGCGGGGCATGGCGCAGATTCTAGCGATGGAGCGGGGCCGGCTCTTCGAGTTCGGATCAGATCCAGCGGAACGACTTGAGCGCCGCCCACTGCTCGCGCGAGGAGTGCTGCCACGACCAGAACGAGACCCCGACGGACCCGCGCTGCTGCGCCTCCGCCATGAACCGGCGGATCGCCGACGGCTTCGGCCGGCCCTTCGGCCCCCCCTCGGGAGCCATGTCGTACGCCTGTCCCACCGGGGCGACCGGCTTGCCGAACATCTTCAGATAGGACACGGCGGCGGCCGTCGCCTCGACCGGGTCGTTACGACCCCAGTAGACCATCGGCGCGACCGCGTCGAAGCGCGGCACGATCTCCTTGAAGGGATAGGTGTGGATGTTGCTCGGCGTCGGGCGCGGCGGAACGAGGATCAGGTAGGCGTTCGGCGCCTCGGCACGGATCGCGTTGACGTATTGCTTCACGCGTGTGGCGGTCAGCCACGTGCCTTCGGCCGGCGTCTCGATGTCGGCGGCGAACCCGTCGATGCGATGACCCTTGACGACACTGTTGATCACGTTGAGCGATCGCTGCGCATCCTTGACCGGATCCTTAAGGTAGGCGAAGAACCACGGGATCACCTTGATACCGGCCGCGTGTGCCACGGGAAGCAGCCGCGCGACCTGATGCCACGTGTTGAGCCCGGACTTGCTCGTGCCGGCGCGCACGTAGAGATGGGTGAGGTCGTGCTGGCGCGCCCATTTCACGATCTCGTGCACGTTGCCCTTGCCGACCTTGTTGAACTCGTAGATCCAGAATCCCTTGCCGGCCATCGGCGGCTGCGACGTCACGATCCGCTGGGGCGTCACGTCGTGCACGGGCGCGGGAGCGAGAGGCGCTTTCGCGGCCGGCGCGGCACCCGATGCCGAACCCTTCGCGGCGGACTTGACCGCCGGTTTCGCTGCCGGGCTCGGCGTCTTGGAGATCGCAGACGCGGCGACCGAACGGGCATCGCTCGTCCGGTGCTCTCCGGCCAGGCTGATCCCGAACGCGAAGGAGAAGATGTTCGTGACGGCGATCAGGAAGGAAACGAACAGTCGTTTGCTTGGATTGTCCTTGAACATGAGGTCGCTCCCCCGAGCGGCGTTCGCGTCACGATAAGCGGCAGGAGGACCCGAGTAAACGACCTAGGTGCACCATGTTTCAATCGTGCGTTCGTCCCCCTCGGTTCGCTTTGAGGCGATCCCAGAGCCGATCCACCTGAGCGACCAAGTCTCCCATCGAGCCGTCGTTCGCGATCACCACATCGGCGACGGCGGCCCGTTCCGCGTGCGGAAGCTGTGCAGCGATGCGAGCATCCGCGTGCGCCTCGGTCATCCCCCGCAGGGCCAGCAACCGATCACGCTGGACCTGCGGGTCCGAGGCGACGACGAGGATGACATCGAACATGTCCGCGGCGCCGACCTCTGCCAGCAGCGGGACGTCCACGACCACGATCTCGTTCGAGCTAGACAGCTCCTCGAGCCTGTCGGCGATGCGGCGCATCACCTCCGGATGCGTGATCTCGTTCAGCAAGGCGAGCTTTGCGCGATCGTTGAAGACGATCTCGCCGAGCGCGACGCGATTGATGCTCTTGTCCGAAAGTAGCACGGACCGCCCGAAGTGTTCGACGATCTTCGACCAGGCCGGCGTCCCGGGCTCGACCACGTCGCGTGCGATCTGATCCGCGTCGACCAGCACTGCGCCGCGGTCGACGAGAAGTTGCGCGACGGTCGACTTGCCGCTCGCGATCCCGCCCGTCAGCCCGACGAGCAGCAGGGCGTCACCCCTCTTGCTGTGAACGCCGCTTCAGGTCGGCGACGATCGCCTCGATCGTGTCCTCGCCGAGTGCGGCCGCGTGCGACGGCTGCTCCCCCTCTTCCGGCTTGGCGGTCTCGACTTCCGGCGCGAGCGCCGCTTCGAGCACGTCCTCGCCGGAGACCTCGG
>JBKKCR010000017.1:0-2540 GCA_046712825.1 Actinomycetota bacterium
CGTTTGCTCGACTGCGTCCGCGCGGGGATCGTTCGCGGCACGCTTCTGGTCGCGCCGTTCGTTCTCGAGGAGGTGCAGGCGATCGCCGATGTGGCGGACCCGGCACGGCGAGCCCGGGGCAGACGCGGACTCGAGGCACTCGCGGTGATGCGAAGAGAACGTCTCGCGGACGTGCGTCCCGTCGACCGCATGTATCCGGAGTTCGGAGAGGTAGATGCCAAGGTCGTCGCCCTTGCGCGAGACCGCGGCGCTTCGATCGTGACGAACGACGTCGCCCTCGCGCGCATCGCGGAGCTCCAAGGGGTCGAGGTGCTTTCCTTGAATGCGCTGGCCGACGTCCTTCGCGCCCCGCTCCTCCCGGGCGAAGGATTCACCGTCTTGGTCACGAAACAGGGACGCGAGACGAATCAAGGCGTCGGGTATCTCGACGACGGGTCGATGGTTGTGGTCGACGGCGGCCGGGCGCTCATCGGAGAGTCCGCCGACGTTGTGGTGACGAGCGTGGTTCAGACCTCTGGGGGACGGATGGTGTTCGCGAAACCGGCCGGCCGTGAGCCGGCGGCCTCGGGCAACGGCAGCGAGGGCGTCGGCGCGTGAGCGCGTGGGCCATCGTCGTCGCCGCAGGCGAGGGCGTGCGCTTCGGCAGATCCAAAGCCTTCGTTGGGCTGGCCGGGATCCCGATGGTTGCTCACTCGCTGATCGTCCTGGCGAAAGCGTCGACGATCGAGGGCATCGTTCTCGTCGTCGCCTCCTCGCAGCTCGAAGAGGGGCTCGCGCTGGCGACGGCAACGGTTCCGCCGATCCGGGTGGAGGTCGTGGCCGGCGGCCGGAACCGCCGCGAGTCGGTGCGAGCCGGGCTGGCCGTCGTTCCGGCGGAGGCGACGCACGTGGTCGTCCACGATGCGGCGCGGCCGCTCGTCACGGTTGCGCTCGTTGAAGCCTCGCTCGCGG
The DNA here is from genome assembly GCA_046712825.1 of Actinomycetota bacterium. Taxonomy (GTDB): domain Bacteria; phylum Actinomycetota; class AC-67; order AC-67; family AC-67; genus DATFGK01. The sequence goes on from JBKKCR010000017.1 coordinate 952, forward strand.
CTCTCGACGTCGCCGCCGGCGCCGTCGTCGCGGTCCCCGAGCGCGACACCATCAAGCGTGAGCGCGACGGCCACGTCTCCGAGACGATCGACCGCGAGGGGCTCTGGCGAGCACAGACCCCGCAGGCGTTCCGCGCCTCCTCGCTCCGTTCTGCGCATGAGCGAGCGGCCGCCGAAGGGATCGAGGCCACCGACGACGCGATGCTCGTCGAACGGATCGGGGAACGGGTCGTGATCGTCCCCGGCGACGAACGCAACCTCAAGGTGACGACCCCCGAAGACCTCACGATCGCGGAAGCGCTCATCGCTGCCCGCGGAGGTTTCTGAGGTGCGGGTCGGCCTGGGGCTCGACGCTCATCGATTCGCCGCCGGCCGGCCTTTGGTTCTCGGCACGATCGCGATCGATCACGACAAGGGCCTCGCCGGCCATTCCGACGGCGACGTCCTGACGCACGCGATCGTCGACGCGATCCTCGGAGCGGCGGCGCTGGGTGACATCGGAACCCACTTCCCATCGTCGGACCCGCGTTGGAAGGACGTCGACAGCTCGATCTTCCTCAGGGAGGTCGCGTCTTCCGTGCGCCTTCTCGGATTGGATATCGCGAACATCGATGCCACCGTGATCTGCGAGGCTCCGCGACTCGAGCCCTACCGGGAGAAGATGCAAGCGTCGATCGCGTCGGCGCTCGGCCTCGAACCCGAGGCCGTGAGCGTGAAGGCGACGACCACCGACACTATGGGGTTCACCGGACGTGGCGAAGGCATCGCCGCGTTCGCCGTGGCGCTGATCCGGCCGGTCTGACCCAAGGTTTCCGGCTAGACTCGCGCGCTGATGGGCTTGGTCGTCCAAAACACGTTAACCCGACGGAAAGAGCCTTTCTCGACGCTCGAGCCGGGCCGTGTCGGGATGTACGTATGCGGGCCGACGGTCTACGACCACCCACATCTCGGCCACGCGCGGGCTGCCGTCGCCTTCGACGTGATCCGGCGCGCGCTCACCTTTCTGGGCTACCGGGTCACGTACGTGCGCAACGTGACCGACGTCGACGACAAGATCATCGCGCGCTCGCACGAGGAAGGCCGCAGCCCGTGGGAGGTCGCCGAGCAGTACACCCGCGTCTACGACGATCAGATGACGGCGCTCGGCGTTCGCCCGCCCGACATCACTCCGCGCGCGACCGGTCACATCCTCGACATGATCCGGCTCATCGAGGTGCTGATCGAGCGCGGCGTCGCGTACGCCGTCGACGGCGACGTCTACTACGCGGTCGCGGAGTTCGAGGGGTACGGGAAGCTCTCCAACCGAACGCTCGAAGACATGCGCGCCGGGGAGCGTGTCGAGCCCGACCCACGCAAGCGCAACCCGCTCGATTTCGCGTTATGGAAGTCGGCGAAGCCCGGCGAACCGTCGTGGCCGTCGTCCTGGGGCGAGGGACGGCCCGGCTGGCACATCGAATGCTCGGCGATGGCGATGAAGTACCTCGGCGCGACGTTCGACGTGCACGGCGGCGGACAGGACCTGATCTTCCCGCACCATGAGAACGAGATCGCCCAGTCCGAGGCCGCGAGCGGGGTCGAGTTCGCCCGCGT
>JBKKCR010000018.1:0-14100 GCA_046712825.1 Actinomycetota bacterium
GTTGAAAGACGTGGGAGGTAGATGCCCATGCAGTTCGACAGATTCACTTTGAAGTCCCAAGAAGCGGTCGCGGCCGCGCAGTCGCTCGCCGCGTCGCGCAACCAGCAGGCGGTCGAACCCGAACACCTGCTACACGGGCTTCTGGCCGACGCGGAAGGTGTCGTCTTTCCGCTCGTCCAGCGATTGGGCTCGTCCCCGCGCTCGCTCCGCGATCGCGTCGACGAGTTGATCGACCGTATCCCGCGCGTCTTCTCAGACGGCGCCGCGCAGGAGCGCGTCGCAGCCTCGCCTGCACTGGTGCGCGTACTCGAGCGCGCCGAGGAAGAGGCGCGCGCCCTCAAAGACGACTACGTCTCGACCGAGCATCTGTTGCTCGCGCTGACCGAGGTCGCCGGCCCGGTCGCGACCTTGCTCAAGACGGTGGGCGTTACCCGCGACGCCGTTCTCTCGGCGCTGGTCGAGGTTCGCGGGAACCAGCGGGTGACTTCGCAGAGCCCCGAAGACACGTTCAACGCGTTGGAGAAGTACGGACGCGACCTCACCGACGCGGCCCGCAAGGGCAAGCTCGACCCGGTGATCGGGCGCGACGACGAGATCCGGCGCGTTATCCAGGTGTTGTCCCGCCGCACCAAGAACAACCCGGTCCTTATCGGGGAGCCCGGCGTCGGCAAGACGGCGATCGTCGAGGGGCTGGCGTCGCGGATCGTCGACGGCGACGTGCCCGAGGGACTGAAGAACAAGCGCGTGATCGCGCTCGACCTCGCCGGCATGGTCGCCGGCGCGAAGTATCGCGGCGAGTTCGAGGAGCGCCTGAAGGCCGTCCTCAAGGAGATCACCGAGTCCGACGGCGAAGTCGTCACGTTCATCGACGAGATGCACACGATCGTCGGGGCCGGCGCCGCCGAAGGCGCGATGGACGCCGGCAACATGATCAAGCCGCTGCTGGCTCGCGGCGAGCTGCGCCTGATCGGCGCGACGACGCTAGACGAGTACCGCAAGCACGTCGAGAAGGACGCCGCGCTCGAACGCCGGTTCCAGCCGGTCACGGTCGGCGAGCCCTCGATCGAGGACACCATCTCGATCCTGCGCGGGCTGAAGGAGCGCTACGAGGTTCACCACGGCGTGCGGATCACCGACGCAGCGATCGTGGGGGCGGCGACGCTGTCCGCGCGATACGTCACGGGCCGGTTCCTGCCGGACAAGGCGATCGACCTCATCGACGAAGCCGCGTCGCGGCTGCGGATCGAGATCGACTCGATGCCGACCGAGCTGGACGAGGTCGAGCGTCAGATGAAGCGCCTCGAGATCGAGCGCGCCGCGCTGAAGAAGGAGTCCGACTCCGGTTCGATCGAGCGCCTCACGCGCTTAGAGTCGGAGCTGGCCGAGCTGCGCGAGCAGTCGTCGGGGATGAAGGCGCACTGGCTGGAGGAGAAGGAAGCGGTCTCCGCGATCCGCGGTTTGAAGACGCGGCTGGAAGAGACGCGGTCCCTGGCGGAGCGCGCGGAGCGCGACGGCGATCTGGAGCGCGCGGCCGAGCTTCGCTACGGAACGCTGGTCTCGCTCGAGAAAGAGTTGGCTTCGGCGTCCGACCGTCTGACCGAACTTCAGAAGACCTCGCACTACCTCAAGGAAGAAGTGGACGAGGAGGACATCGCCGAGGTCGTCGGCAAGTGGACGGGGATCCCGGTCTCGAAGCTGATGGAAGGCGAGATCGCGAAGCTGATCCACCTCGAGGAGCACCTGCATCGGCGTGTCGTCGGGCAGGATCGCGCCCTCGAAGCGGTGTCGAACGCGATCCGTCGTGCGCGCTCGGGGTTGTCGGATCCGAACCGGCCGGTGGGCTCATTCCTGTTCCTCGGGCCGACGGGCGTCGGAAAGACGGAGCTGGCGCGCGCGCTGGCGGAGTTCCTCTTCGACGACGAGAAGGCGCTGGTTCGCATCGACATGAGCGAATACCAGGAGCGGCACACCGTGTCGCGCCTGATCGGCGCTCCGCCGGGCTACGTCGGATACGACGAGGGCGGCCAGCTGACGGAGGTCGTTCGCCGGCGCCCGTACTCGGTGCTGCTGCTCGACGAGGTCGAGAAGGCACACAGCGACGTGTTCAACGTGCTGCTGCAGCTGCTCGACGAGGGACGGCTGACCGACGGTCAGGGCCGGACGGTGGATTTCCGGAACACGGTCGTGATCATGACCTCGAACCTGGGATCGGCCGCGATCATGGACACGGATCTGTCCGAGGAGCTGATCTCGCAGCGGGTGATGGCCGAGGTGCAGGGGCACTTCCGTCCGGAGTTCCTCAACCGTGTCGACGACATCGTGATCTTCCACCGGCTGAGCGCGGAACACTTGCGGCAGATCGTGGACATCCAAGTCGCGGGCCTTCAGGGTCGGCTCGAGGAACGCAAGATCACCGTGGAGCTGTCGGACAAGGCGCGCGAGTGGCTGGCCGAACGCGGATTCGACCCGGCGTACGGGGCCCGGCCGTTGAAGCGGCTGATCCAGCGTGAGATCTCGGACGCGCTCGCTCGGCGGTTGCTCGAGGGAGAGTTCGCCGAAGGCGACCGGATCGAGATCGGCGCCACAGTCGACGGGCTGGAGTTCCGCAAGGCCTGATGCGGGCCACCGCTCGCACGTACGGCTTCCGCACGACTCTTGTTCTTCGTGGGGCTAGGCTTCTTGCATGATCACGGTTTGTTCGCGGTGTGGGGCGGAGCTTCCTGAGGAGGCCCGGTTCTGTCCGCGGTGCGGGGCGCCCACCGAGGTGCCCCTGTCGGCCGAGCGCAAGGTCGTCAGCGTTCTCTTCGCCGACCTGACCGACTCGACCAAGATCGCCGCGTCGATCGATCCGGAGCGGTTCCGTGAGCTTCAAGGGGCGTTCTATCGGGAGGCTTCGGAGCGGATCGGCTCGTTGCGCGGCCGCACCGAGAAGTTCGTCGGCGACTCGGTCATGGCCATCTTCGGCGTGCCGTACTCGCACGACGACGACGCGCTGCGCGCGGTTCGCGCGGGAATCGAGATCCGCGACCGCATGGCCCGGCTCGGCGAGGAGCTCGGGCTGCCCGCGCCGCTCCGGGTGCGGATCGGGATCAACTCGGGACCGGTCGTCGTCGGTTCGGGGCCCGCGGATCAGTTCCTCGCGTCGGGAGCGGCGGTCAACCTCGCGGCGCGCTTGCAGCAGGCGGCCGAGCCCGGTGAGATCCTCGCCGGCGAGACGACCCGGCAGCTGACGCGCACCGCCGTCTCGTTCGGCGAGTCGCGAACGGTCGTCGCCAAGGGGTTCGACGAGCCGCTGACGACGTGGCCGGTCGATTCGCTTTCGTTCCGATCCTCGCGCCGCACGATCCCGATCGTCGGGCGTCACCGCGAGCTGACGCTGCTGCGCGAGACGCTGGCGCGAGCGCGTGAAACCTCGCGTATGCATCTCATCACGGTGCTCGGAGAGCCCGGCATCGGGAAGTCGCGGCTCGTCGAGGAGCTGCTGTCTTCGCTCGACGAGGACGTCACCGTTCTGCGCGGCCGCGCCGGACGGTTCGAGGAGGATGCGCTCTTCCCTTCGGTCGGCGAGATGCTCCGGAACGAGATCGGCGCGGATGCGACCGACCCGCCCGACACCGTTCTGCAGCGCCTCCACGCGCGTGTCGACGAGGTGTGTCTGCGCGAAGCCGAGCAGGAGACGACCGACCGGTTGGCGCTGGCCCTCGGCATCGGGACCGATCGCGGCGCACAGCGTCCGTACCAGCTCGCCGAGGTGCGCGCCGGACTGGTCGCGTACCTCACCGGGCTGACGCGCTCGGGCGGGCCGGTCGTCGTCGCGTTCGAGGATCTCGAGCTGGCGCCGGCAGATCTGCTCGAGCTGATCGAGCAGGTGGGCGTGCGCGGGCGTCGCCTTCCGGTCGTCATCGTGTGCGCGGGACGCGACGAGATGCTCCATACGTTCCCCGGATGGCCGGGCGCCGTGACCGATGCCATCACGCTCCGGCTCGAGCCGCTGTCCGAGGATGACGCGATCGAGCTCGCGCGCGCGTCGGGCGGGCCGCTCGCCGGCGAGACCGCCGAGCGTGTCGCGCGGCACGCCGGCGGCAACCCGTTCTTCATCGTGGAGACCACCGGCATGCTCCTGCACGAGCGCAACGAGGAACCGGCCGCCGTAGCGCCGCCGCTCCCGGCAACGGTGCATGCAGTGGTGGCCGCGCGCATCGACCACCTGGATGCGCGCTCGCGCGACGTCGTCCGGAAGGCGTCGGTGTTCCCGCGGTCGAGCTTCTTCGCGACCGACCTCGCGATCGTCGTCGAGGCGTCCGATGAGGCGCTCGCGCGACTCGAGGACGAAGAGCTGTTCGTGCGCGACCAGGAGCGTCCCGAGATGTGGCGCTTCAAGCACGACGTCGTTCGCGACGTCGCGTACGATTCGCTCGCCAAACGCGAGCGGCTCCAGCTCCACCTGGCCGTGGCCGAACGCCTCGAGTCGGAGGGACGGTACCCGGCCGGGGTCGCGCATCATCTCGAGCTGGCCGCCCACGCGTCGGTCGACCTCGATCCGTCGGATCGCTCGATCGCCGAGCGTGCCGTCGACGCGCTGCAGCGCTCGGGCGATATCGCGCGACGGCGGATGGAGTCTCGCACGGCCGTCGACCGGTACGAGCGCGCGCTGGCGCTCGCCGGGCCCGAGGAACAGTGGAGCGCGCGCGAAGCTCAGGTGCTCTGCGGCATCGGGGAGGCTCGCTACTGGCTCGGTGAATTCCCCGAGTCGCGTACGACGCTGGAGCGTGCCCTGATGTTCGGGCCCGAAGACAACTGGGTTCTGTGCTTCGCGCATCGGTTCATCGGCGACATCGCGCTCAACATCGAAGGCGAGATCCGACGCGCGGAGGAGCATTTCGCGCTGGCGCTCGACGCGGCGCGTCGGCTCGACGAACCCAGCCGCCCGTACGCGCTCGCCCGGACGCTTCTGATCGCGGCGTGGGCGCCGTACCACGCCCGCAACGACCTCGCGAAAGCGAAGGAGATGTTCCAGGAAGCGCTCGACGTGGGGACCGCCAATCCCGAAGGCGATCCATGGGCGATCGCGCGGGCGCTCACGTTCCTCGCCAGCATCACCTCGTCACTCGAGAACGAGGCGGCCACCCTCCCGTACATCGAGCGGGCCCTCGAGATCGGGCGGTCGATGAAGGATCCGTTCACGACCGCCGTCGCGCAGCACAAGCTCGGCGCTGCGCTCGGGATCATGGGACGGATCGACGAGGCGATCCCGAACCTCGAGACCGCGGCGGCAACGCTGGCCGACATCGACGCGCGCTGGGAAACCGCGAGCGTGCTCGCCGACCTGGGCGAGATCCTGCGCCACTTCGACCGGCCGCGGGAGGCCGAGGCGCCGCTCCGTGAGGCGCTCGCGATCACGCGCGAGCTCGGCGACCGGCAACTGGTCGGATGGATCGCGGCCGAGCTCGCACGGACGCTTCGGATGCTCGGGCGGAGCGACGAAGCGCGGACGATCCTCAGCGAGTCTGCGACGCTCGTCGACATGTACGCGGAATCGTCGGCGCTCAAGGCGAAGGCTTTGATGGCGGTCGACGACGGCGACGAGAAGACGGCGCGCGCAACGATGGATCATGCGCTCGAGCTCGCGCGTGCCAAGGGCGTGGAGAACTCGCTCGCTCGGATGGTGTGGTTCGCGGGACGCTTGCTCGGGCCCGAGGCCGTCGGCGGAACCGAAGCGCTCGCGGATGCCCGCGCCCGCCTCGAGGAAGCCGGCTGGGTGATGTTCCTGGTCGACGCGGATCTGCCGCAGACGATCTGAGCTTGCCTTCTATCGCTTTATCCGATGCCGTGCTAGGCTATCGCCCGAGTTCGAGGTTTCGCGTCAAAGGTGTGTAGCCGCGGTCTCCTGCCGCGGCCGTTCCTTTTTCCGGACCCATTCTCACGACTCCTACAACTCGGAGCCGGATCTTTTGCGCCGAAGGGCGCCGGAAGGAGGTACGACATGCGCGGAACCGTCAAATGGTTCAGCGACGAGAAAGGCTTCGGCTTCATCTCCCGTGAGGGAGGAGACGACGTCTTCGTTCATCACAGCGGAATCGCTGGTGAGGGATACCGTTCGCTGAAGGAAGGCCAAGAGGTCGAGTTCGAGGTAACACAGGGCCAGAAGGGCCCGAACGCCTCGAACGTTCGCCCCGTCGCCTAGCAAAGAAGTTGAGGGGCCGCGCACCGCGCGGCCCCTCTCCATTCACTCATGCTTCTCGCGTCTCCCGGGGGGGACATCCGAGGACTTGGAGGTCCCTCATGGCCGTTCAACTTCTAGAGAAGCCCCTCGAACCCACACGCGGCATCGTCCGGCTCGACGCGCGCCAGCTCCGCATCCAACGTCGCATCACCCTCGTTCTCACCGTCCTCCCGCCGGTCGCCGTCATCGCGGCGATCGTTTCCCTTTGGGGGACCGGGATCACGCTCACCGACTTCGGCATCATGCTTGCGTTCTATCTGTTCACCGGGTTTGGCATCACCCTCGGATACCACCGGCTCTTCACGCATCGAAGTTTCCGCGCGGTGAAGCCGCTGCGCGTGACGCTCGCGATCGCCGGCTCCATGGCCGTCGAAGGCTCCATCATCGCGTGGGTCGCGACACACCGACGGCACCACGCGTACGCCGATCAGCACGGTGATCCGCATTCGCCTCACCTCGCGCAGGCTGGGGGGCTGCGCGGTGTGATCCTCGGCCTCGCGCACGCGCATATCGGCTGGCTGTTCTCCTCCGAGAACTCCGACCGGAACGAGTGGGCGCCCGATCTGGTTGCCGAGCCCGCGATCGCGAAGGTCGACCGCCACTTCGGGACCCTCACGCTCGCGACGTTCCTCCTCCCCGCTCTCGTCGGGCTCGCCCTGACCGGGAGCTTCTGGGGGATGGTGACCGCGTTCCTGTGGGGCTCGCTGGTGCGCATCTTCTTCCTCCACCACGTGACGTGGAGCATCAACTCGATCTGCCACTTCTACGGGCGCGAGGCGTACCAGGTTCGCGACGAGAGCCGGAACGTCTGGCCGCTCTCGATCCCGTCGTTCGGCGAGTCGTGGCACAACAACCACCACGCGTTCCCGTGGTCGGCCCGGCTCGGGCTGCGCAAGTGGCAGATCGACCCGGGCTGGTACGTCCTCCAGGCTCTCCAGCTCGTGCGGGCGGTGCGGAACGTGAAGGTTCCGACCCGCGCGCAGATGCTCGCGAAGCTCAAGCACTAGGCTGATTCGACCGCAACAAGAGGCCGCGCCACGAGCGCGGCCTCTTTTCGTGGGACCCCGTCCGCGGGGGCGGATGCTGGCACGGTGTTGACCTTCCCGGCCCCGTGCTAGAACCATCTGCGTCAAGGGGGGGATGGTGGAGGCTCACTCGCTGCGGGCCCGCGTCCGGAACTCGTTCGACGCGTTCGCCGAGGTCTTCCGCCACCGCGATCTGCGCTACCTCGAGCTCGCGCTCGGGCTGAACGCGTCGGCGGAGAACGCCTACCTCGTCGCCCTCTCCGTCTACGCCTACGATCAGGGCGGCGCGACCGCGGTCGGCCTCGTCGGGCTCATCCGGATGGTGCCGGCCGGCGTGGCCGGATTGTTCGGTGCGGTCGTAGCCGATCGATACCGCCGCGAGTGGCTCCTCCGCCTCCTCTACCTCGCGCGCGCGGTGTTCGCCGGGGCGACCGGACTCGCGTTCTTCACCGGCGCGCCGGTCGCGGTGGTGTTCGCGCTCGCGGCCGTGCTCAACATCCTGGCGGTGCTCCTGCGTCCCGCGTACTGGGCGCTGTTGCCCGATCTCGCGCGCACGCCCGAGCAGCTCGTCGCCTGCAACGTCGTTGCGGGGATCCTCGAAGGGCTCGCGTGGCTCGCCGGTCCGGCGGTCGCCGCCGTGCTGATCGACGTCGCCAGCCCGGGCGTCGCATTCCTCGCGGCCGGCGGTGCCCTGCTGGTGGCGGTCGTGTTCTCGGCGCGGGTGAAAGCGGCGCAGGTCGTGCAGCAGAAGCCGGCCGAGCGCCGGGTGCTGGCGGAGACCCTCGCGGGCGTGCGGACCGTCGCGCGCCACCGCGACGCGCGCCTGCTCTTCGGTTTATTCGGCGCGCAGACGATCGTGCGCGGCGCGCTCAACGTGCTCGTCGTCGTGGCCGCGATCGAGCTGCTCGATATGGGCGAGCCGGGCGTTGGGTGGCTCAACTCCGCGTTCGGGGTCGGCGGGATCGCCGGAGCGATCGGGGCTTTCGCGCTCATCGGACGCCGCCGCCTCGCGCTGCCGGCCGGACTGGGCCTGATCATGTGGGGCGCACCGATCGCGCTCGTCGCCCTGATGCCGCATCCCGCGGTAGCTCTGGTTCTGCTTGGTATCCCCGGCGCGGGCAACGCCGTGCTCGACGTGGCGGGGCTGACGATGTTGCAACGCATCATCCCGAACCGGGTTCTCGGCCGCGTGTTCGGCGCCTTGGAGGCGCAGGTGTTCGCGACCGTCGGCCTGGGGTCGCTGCTCGCCTCCGGGCTGATCGCCTGGCTCGGGATCCGGGGGGCGCTGCTCGCCGTCGGCGCGTTGCTGCCGGCGCTGGCGTTGCTGGCGTGGCCGAAGCTGCGCCGGATCGACGAGACGACGGTCGTGCCCGAGGCCGAGCTCGCGCTGTTGCGCGGCATCCCCATGTTCGGCGCTCTGCCGGCCGTGGCGCTCGAGCATCTCGCGGCGAACATCCATCCGGTGTCGGTGCCGGATGGATCGACCGTGTTCCGTGAGGGCGAGGACGGCGACCAGTTCTACGTCATCACCGAGGGCGAGGTAGTCGTGACGGTGGGCCGCAGGATCACCGCGCGCCTCGGGCCGGGCGACTACTTCGGCGAGATCGCGCTGCTGCGCGGGATGCCGCGGACGGCGACGGTGACGGCCAAGGGGGATGTGTCGCTGTGCGCGCTCGCGAGCGAGCCGTTCCTCGCCGCGGTATCGGGCAACACGCTGTCGACCGGCGAGGCCGATCGGGTCGTCACCGAACGCCTCTCGCGCGTGCCGGACCCGCCGAAGCCGAAGCCGCGCGCGAAGGTCAAGCCGCGCGCCAAGGCGAACGTGCGAGCAAGGGCGACGTCGCGCACCAAGACGAAGCCGCCGCCGAAGGTGAAGCCGCGCCCGAACGCAAGGACCAAGACGCGTCCCAAGGCGAAGGCGAGCGCGCGAAGGGTCAGATCGTGATCTTCTTGCTCGAGCTTCTGTCGTAGGCCCACGTCGCGGTGCTGCTGGACTTCAATCGGTAGTAGGTGCTCTTCGGCGGCGACACTTTGTAGGTGAACGTGCCCGATACGCCGGTCGTCCGCGTCGTGATCTTCTTCCAGGTCGTCGATCCCGCGCGGCGGTAGTAGATCGTCACCTTCATGCCGGCGATCGTCTTGCCGGTCACGGCGTCGACGGCCTTGCCGGTCAGCGTCTTCCCCGAGATCGATAGCTTGGTGATCGTGGTGCGCTTGATCGACGGGACCTTCAGCGAGAAGGTCTTGGTCGCGCTCGCGGTCATGCCGAGCGAGTCCACCACGGTCGCCGTGATCTGACCCGAGCCCACTATCGTCGCCGGGCAGTAGAAGGTGCTCGACGCGCCGGTTGCCGCGGTGAATTTGCAGCCGGCGAGCGTCGTGGTCCATCCGATCGTGTAAGTGCGGCCCGCGGGAACCGAGACCGACGCCGACACGCCGACCGTGTTGCCGGCGTAGAAGCTCGACGGCGTGGTGAGCGAGATCGACGGCGACGGCGGCAGCGGGGAGGCTCCCTCGAGGAAGGCGCTGCCCGCGGAGTTCCAGTGAGTGTCGAGGTAGCTGCCCGACGCAGGCGACGCGTTGAAGTAGTCGTCGAGGTTGCAGTCCACGTGCCACGACGGAAGCGCCGGGCATGTAGAGATCATCGGGATGCCGGAACCGTCCGAGTAGCACATCGTGTCGTTCTCGTCGAAGCAGTGTCCGGCGTTGGTCGAGTGTGCGGCCGAGTCCTGAACGGCGCCGATCGTGTGGAGCAGCTCGTGCGCCTCCGCGTAGCCCCAGCACGGCGCGTCGACCCGCGCGTACATGTTCCCCGAGTTGTTCCAGTTGCTCACGGTGTCGCGGTCGTCGGAGAACATCTCGGCGATACCGCAGATGCCGACCGCGGCGTCGACCCAGACGAGGTACTTGCGATCGTTCCGGTTGAAGCCCTGCGCGCGCAGCTCGGTGCGGCTCGCCGAGAACGAGTTGTCGCCGAGTGCGGTGAGCTCCGCCTGCGCGATGTCGAGCTGGCAGTTCTCGGTGACGTAGCGGATGCGCCGGCCGGCGCCCGAGAGCGCGGCCGACACGTTCAGCTGGTAATCGGCGTCGGCGGCGTACTGCGCGATGAGCGGCGCGACCTCGGCGAAGCGGTTGGGGACGTTGGAAGCTCGCGCGTAGATCGCCTGGACCCGGTTTCCGTCGGAGCCGTCGCCGATGCAGGCGATCTCGCTCGCCGTTGCGGCGGTGGTCGCGGCCTGGAAGGACCCGGCGTTGCCGTATCGCCGTGCGGTCAGCTCGCCGGTCGACGGGCTGCGTCCGAGGTCGACGCCGGCCGGCGCCTCGTCGAGATGACCGACTGTGACGGGAGGGGCCGCGTGCGACGTGAAAAAGCCGCCGGAGACGGCGAGGGCCAGCAGAGCAGCAACGCGCCTGACGCGCGCTCCGGTGCGATCTCCCCTGGTCACGTGATTGTCTCGGGCGCGCGAGCGCGCCGCTGCATGGCCGGTACGGGTGGTGCGGCCGGGCTATACCTCCGACCGAAGTCCTAGGCCTTGGCGGGCTCCGCCGACGTTTCCGGAGGCTGCCCTTAGGGGTCTATTCGCCTGATCGTTCTCACGCGGTCGATCCGCCGGTCGAAGCTCGCGACGGCGCCTACCCCGGACGTTTCCGCGGCCGCGACCAGGTACGCCTCCGCGAAGTCGAGCCGTTCCAACTCGTAGAGCTCGATCGCTCGCAGGAGGAGGAGGCCGTCGATCGCGACGATCGACCGGAGCGCCAGGAGAGAGCGAGCCAAGGTCGCGACCTCGCCGCGCGGGTGTTCGTAGTAGGACTCCAGCACATAGACGAGCTCGGCGAGGACGAGGTCGGTGAGGAGCAGTTCGTGGCGGCCACCGAGGAGAGCGGTCGCACGCCGTGCTTGGCCGGGTGGATCGCCGGTGAGATGGCGGACGATGACGTTCGTGTCGACGAAGGCTCTCACCGGCGCGTCGCAGCGCGCTTTCGCCAGGTGGTCGCGGTGACCTCAGACCAGGCGGTTCCGTGCTTGGACGCGGGCACCGGGACCGTGCCGCCGAGCGTCAGGAAGTCGGGAGTCTTTGCGAGAACCGCCCGCTTCGGATGGATCCGGAACAGCACACGATCGCCCGCTTTGAGCCCGAGCGCGTCGCGAACGGACTTCGGCACGGTGATCTGACCCTTGGAAGTGATCTTGGCGGGGACGTCCATGTCTCGGCCTCCTTACTCGAGATGAATAGTAAGGAGAAGAATGCGTGGTGTCTACCGCCGTTCGAACCGATCGGCGGGTAGGGCGGGAGTTAGAGGTTCTTCCCGCCACCGCGGTCGCGGAGGAATCGCTCGATCTCGGCGGCGATCGATTCGCCCGACGGCACGTTCTGGATGTCGGGCAGGATCTGCTCGAGGCGTTCGATGTGCGCGGCGGTTTCGGGCTGCGCGGAGACGAGCGCGTCGAGCTGCTCGCGCTGGGACTGCGCGGCTTCGACCAACGAGCCCAGGGGAATGTCGACCCCGAGGTGGCGTGAGAGCCGTTCGGTGAGTGCGACCGCGGCGGCCGGGTAGGGCCCGGAGATGTAGTGCGGGACCTGTGCCCAGAAGCCGACGCTCGGGATGCCGTGTGAGCCGAGGGTGAACTCGATCAGGTTGACCGCGGAGCCCGGCACGCGCAGCAGCCCCTCGGGGAGACGATCGCCTTCCTTGAGCAGCTCGCGGCTCGAGGCGGTCGCGAGCACGGGGGTCGGCCGGGTATGCGGAACCGCGGCGGGGATCGCGCCGATGCTGACGCTCGAGACGAACCCGAACTTGAGCGCCAACTCGAGGACCGCAGCGGAGAAGGCCCGCCAGCTCATGTCAGGCTCTTGGCCGGTGAGCACGAGGATGTCGCGTCCAGCGATCGCGACGTGGCGGAGAGTGAGCTCGGGCCAGGTGTAGTCCTTCATCACACCGTCGACGATGTCGAGCACCGGCCGCTGGGATCGGAAGTCGTAGAGCGCGTCGGGGTCGAACCGGGCGATCGTCGGGCCGCCCTGCGCGATGTGCTCGGCGGTGCTCGTGCCTGCGGCGCCGGCGTCGACCCACCCGGTCAGCGAGGCGATCAGCACCGGCGCAGTCAAGGACGGCTCGGCGAGGAGCTCGTAGATGGCCACGGGTCAAGGGTACCCCTTAGCCGAGGGCTGCTACCGCTCTACGTCCTTGGTCGATGTGGAATCGATCGTGCCCGGCGATGAGCCGGAAGGAGTCGCCGTAGGTCTCGGGGCCGCGTTCCTCGTGCATCCCTGCGCGGGAGCGTTCGCTTTCGGGCGTGCGATCCCACAACGCGAGGTTCGCCCGCCGCAATGCGTCGAACAGCTCGAAGAGCGCGTCGGGGTCAGCGTCGTTGCCGTGCAGGCGATCGACCCAGAGATCCTGGTCGTATCCGATCAGCGGCGGCGAGTCGTGCGCGAGGATCCAGCGGTACCGAGCCGCGTACACGATCTCGGCTTGCACCACGTGCGCCACACATTCGAGCGGGGACCATTCCGCCGGCTCGGGCCTGGTGCGCAACCGGTCGCCGGCGTCGGCGATGATCGAGCGAAGCGCGCCGCCGGTCCCGGCTTGAACCTCCGCCGGATCGTCTTCACCGACGAGCGAGAACAGCAGTGCGCGGTACTGATCCGGCTCGGAAACGGGATCGGGGCTCACCGACATCGAGTCCTCCTTGGTGATCGATGCCGACGATGATAAGTGCTAGCTCTCCCGGCGGGAGCGCTTTCGGACCGCCGTTCGGAGGGTCAAGATGGCGAGGCTCGCGACGACGGCGCCGGCGCCGATCAAGCGGGACAGGTCGACCGCGGGCTGCCATTCGACTTGATCGCCGCGGATCACGTACACGCCCACCGGCCGGGCGGTCATGCCGAAGCCGCCACCTCCGCCGGCCGCTCCGCTTTGCTGGTCGGGCCCGCCGCCACCGCCTCCGCCGCCGCGGACGGCCGCGACCGGCACGACCGTCACGCCGTTCTGGTGGATCGGCTCGCCGAAGACGCGCCCGACGCTCATCACGTCTCGCGCTCGTTCGAGGATCTCGGTCACGTTCATGCTCATATCGACCTCCTTCGGGGCGGGCCAGCAGGGTGGCGGCTAGCATCGTCTCGCTTTGACGAGGCTCACGTCGAACTCCCGCCGGGCGTTGATCGCTTTGCTCATCCTCGGCTCCGTGCTGAGCGCGTGCACGGGATCGCCGCCGGTTGCCGGGCGTTCGTCGTCGCCGAGCTCGACGCCGGCTGCGTCGCCGTCAGCCACGCCGCCTCCTCCGGTCCTCGCGCCGCTGACCGGCTTACGGCTGACCTCGGCCGCCATCCTGGAGCGGCCGGCGCTCGCGGTGAAGATCGACAACCACACCGGCGCGCGCCCGCAGGTCGGCCTGCATCTCGCCGACATCGTCTACGAGGAGCCGGTCGAGGGCGGCATCACGCGGTTCATCGCGATCTTCCACTCGCGCGACGCGTCGAAGGTGGGGCCGGTGCGGAGCGCCCGGCTCACGGACCTGCAAGTGCTCGCCGAGTTCGGTCGCCCGTTGCTGTCGTTCAGCGGCGCGGCCGGGTACGTGCTCAAGGCCGTCCGCAAAGCGAATCTCGTCTCACTGCCCCACGGCGCGTACGGGTCGATCTATCGGCGGGACTCGAGCCGGTGGGTCGCGCCGCACAACCTGTTCACGAGCACGAAGGACCTCTGGCGGGTCGCGCGGGACAGAAACACGTCGCCCGCGCCGGCGAAGTTCGGATTCGGCGCGCTGGCTTCGCCGGCGGCGTCCCCGGTCCCGGCGGCCTGGCCGAAAGGCCGGAAGGCTACGATCCCGTTCGGCGGTGCGTGGACGGCGAC
>JBKKCR010000019.1:0-4930 GCA_046712825.1 Actinomycetota bacterium
CAGATGAACGTGCTCGAGATGATCGGCATGGCCGCCTCGGTGGCCAACGGCACGAACCTCCTCAACCTGACGGCGCCGATCACGATCCCCGGCGTGACGTCGACAAATCTAAAATTGTCGGTGATCGAGCCGCCGAAGAAGTGCATCGGGTGTCGGGTCGGCGGCCAAGCTCACTCGGCCCAGGCCCGGATCCAGCTCGACATGACGCTGCTGCAGCGGCTGACCGTTCTGCTGCAGCAGGGAGTCGTCTACTTGCCCGTCTACCTCGACGCGGCCGGTGCCACGGGAACGCTTACCGCGATCCGCTGCGACATTCCCCAGGCGGACGGCGACATCACGGTGCATTCGGTCGCCGAGGCAGTGAACGCGAAGGTCGGCAAGGCGACGGACGCCTCGCTGTCAGACGGGAGCATCCCCGCCGTCGTCAACCCGGCGCAACTCGTAAGCATCACGGGGCTCGTCAACGTGACCGGAACGGCGACGGCCACCATGCCGACGTCGACGGCCGACCTGCTGATCCCATGGCACGACGTCCGCTCCGTCGGATCGACGTCGAGTGTGACGCTTGACGATCAACTGATGGCGAGCCTGGCGCTGAACGTGCAGGTGCTCGGCCTCGGCGTCAACGCGACGGCGGTGGCCAACGACCTCCTGGCGATCATAAACCCCGTGCTGAACGCGCTGGACACGACGCTCTTCGCGCCGCTCAAAGAGGCGCTCGCGTTCCTCGGTATCGAGATCGGCGGCGCAGACGTCGCCAACCTCGACGAGGACTGCGCGAACCGCCGGCTGATCGGCTAGCCCTTCTTCCCTCCGCCGCCGTTCCCTCCGCCGTTCCCGTTCCCGTTGCCGCCACCGTTGGGGTCTTCCTCAGGCGTGTTCGGGTCGTCCGGCTGGCCGCCGATGCCCTTGGGGTTGTTGGCCGGGTCGTTGCACCAGTCCCAGACGCCGGCGGGGTCGGCCATCTCGCCTTCCTCGTCGGTCTGGTCGTCGCCGTCGTTGTCGACGCCGTCGTTCTCGCCGACCTCTTGCGCGAGCGCGACGAAGGGCGGGGCCTTGCGCTTGTGCTCCTGGCCGTTGGCGGAACCGTTGAAGTACGCGGTGCAAAGTCCGTGGTTGTTGTTCCCGTTGGGTCCCGGGTCTGCGAACGACGCGCCGGCGACCGCCGTGACGGCGATCACGATCAGAGCGAGCAACTTCCGCATTACGCCTCCTTCGTCGGCCCCCAGCCGTCTGTTCGGATCGGTTACCTCTTCTGGCCGGATCACCGGATCCCTGGCGGAGCGAGCAGGTTGGACAGCGGATAATGCGAAAGGCGGCCCTTGGCCCGCTGATTGATGGCTAACGCGTCAGGGTTATCTCCGACTCCGCGTCACCGCGAGCTTCCTCGATCGACAACCACATCGGCTTGTAACGCCACTCGAGGTAGAGCGCGAGTTGATCCTCGTAGTGCGGCCCCTCTTGCAGCAGAAGGCTGACGAACCCGTTCTGTCCCGGCGGGATGACGCTGCCGTGCTCCGAGCCCGACAGCCCGAGAACGTCGGAGCCGGTCGGCGGATCCGTGTAAACCACGATGTGGTTGTAGGTGCCTCGGTCCATCTCGATCAAATCGTCGACGTCGCCCGGCAGCCCGGAGTCGGTCGAGTTGTCGAGCCCGAGCACCGGCCAGACCGTGTCGGCGACCAGGTCGGAGTTGAGCCGCTGGTAGTGCTCGAGCCGCGCGGGATCCTTCCACGACGCCGGGTCCTGGTTGCCGAACCGCGCGGCCAGGTTCGCGGCGGCCGTCGCGAACGCCTCCGCCGCGGCCGCCGTCGCGGTCTTGCCGTTCAGCCAGTCCACCTGCTGTGCGAGCACGTCGTCGGTTGCGAGCAGGTGCCAGGCGAGGTTCTCGTCGGCCCAGCCCGCGAGCGAGCCGAGGTCGTCGTTGAACGCAAGGTTCCGCAACGCCGACACCCACTCGCCGACGATCGACGGCCCGGCCGAGTCCCAGGTGCCGTCGTCGTCGCGGTCGGTCCGGAACCCATCCCAATCGCGCAACACCTGCGCGGCGGCCTTCGACAGGTCGTCGGGAAGTGAAGCGTCGGCCGGGACGAACGGCCGGAAGTAGCTGTCGAGGTGATCCTTGAACGCCGCGTATCTCAGATTTCCCGACAGGTCCTCGAAGTTCAGCTTGCGGTCGGCGTTGACGTCCGCATCGGCGAGCGGGTCCTTCACGGCCGCCAGCGACGGGTCGAGCGTGCGGTACAGGTCGAACGCGTTATCGATCGCATCCCATGCGCGCTCGCGCTTCCAGCCGATCGCAGGCTGGTTGTTCCAGTTCGCGAGCCAGCCGCGCGGGAAGTCGACCGCGTGCGGCACCTCCTGGACCGGCAGGAGCCCCTGCCACTCCGAGCCGCCCGTCCCGTCCTGCGGGAGACGGATGTCGATCCCGTCGGCGCGCACCGGGTGATTGCCCGGGTGCCAGTAGCCGTAGTGACCTTGGTCGTCCGTGTAGAACATGTTGTGGTTCGAGCCGAGGAAGTTGGCGAAGGTCGCGAAGTCCTCGAGGCTTCGGACCTTGTTGTACGAGAAGAACCCTTCGACCGTCTGCACCTCCCGGTCGAACCACGAGTACCGCATCGAGTACGCAACGCCGTTCACCTCGTCGAAGGCGACGACCGGGCCGTGCCGCGTCCGGCAGATCTCCTGCTCGTCGATCGGGACCAGATTGCGGAACGCGTACGTCTCGGTCCGGCATTCCATGTCCTCGTAGACGCCGTTGAAGAGGTACTGGCGGTTGTTGATCGGATTTAGCTGCTCGACGTACGTGTCCATCAGATCCGACGAGCCGGTGGTCGTCGTCCAGGCGAAGCCGTTCCCTCGGCCGATAAGCACTGCCGGTCCCGCTCCGGCGAAGGTCATGCCCATCGCGTCGAGCGTCCCGTCCGCCGAGTGGAGCCCGATGTCGGCGAGCCACTGCGGCAGGAGGTAGCCGACCTGGGGCCCGGCCGTCTGGACGGTGTTGCCCGACTCCGAATGCGCGGCGCCGGCGATCTGCGCGTTGGACCCGAAGCTGAACACGTACGAGAGCGCCTCTTGGACGCGAGCAAGGCGTTCGAACGCGGGGAGCACCTTTGCTGCGTCGGGGATCAAGCGCAGCTGCGCGGCCGTTCCCACGCGCGCCGCGCGTGGCCGAGCCGAGGCCGCCGTCGCCGTCTGCGCGGCGGACAGGCTCAGCCGTGCGTCTTCGGTCAGCGCGCGGCGCGACTCCGCTTCCGCGACGCGCGCGAACGTGGACTCGTTGGCGTAGTCGTAGTCGAGCGGGATCGAGATCGGGCCGTCGGGATCCTCGGTCACGATCAGGTCGTCGAACATCTGGGTCCCCAGCGCCTCGCCGTGCTTCGCGACGAGCTCGGCGAGGAGCGCCGCGTGACGCATCTCGCTGCCGCCGCCCGACCCGAAGGACAGGATCAAGACGTCGGACAGCGCGATCGAGTCGTCGACCTGCCAGTCCTCGATCAGCGGCGTCGCGTACTCCACGAACTCGAGCGGAAGCTGCGTCGGATCGAGCTGGACCTCCGAGATGCGCGCGTTGATGCCGTCGGCGAACGCCTGCAGGTTGGCCTGGATCTCCTCCGGATAGGTCGCGAACTTCGCGGCGCGCTCCTCGGCGGTGTAGGTGAAGAACCGGACGTCCTTGTCGATGTCCACGGTGTTTGCGACGCCGAGGATGTCGACGATGCCCAGCAGCTCGGAGAGGCGACCCTTCGCGACCATGCGGAACGTATGCATCTGCCAGAGACGGTCTTGCGCGAGCGCGTATCCGGCGCCGAAGGAGACGTCCTCGGCCGTGGCGCCGTAGACGTGCGGGACGCCGAACGAGTCGCGGACGATCGTGATCGGCCCCTCGGCGCGAGCCGGCGACAAAGTCGCGACCAGCGCGCAGAGCAGGAACGAGGCTGCGAGGATCCGGCCCTTCGTCGAACGCACGGTTCACCCCTCGAAGTAGACGGCTTTTGCTGCCTACTTCGAGGGGGTGCGTGGGATTTCCTCCCGCTCCGCTCGAACCGCCAGGTCGCAGCCTATGACTGGGTCGGTTCGCCCTAGGGGTCGCAGAGGGATACGAGGACTGCCGGAACCTGGTTCAGTCCGTGCGAGGTTCGAACGCTGCGCGCGTGTTGTCCTCGAGATCCATGAGCGCATCGCGCCCGTCGGCTTGCTTGAGCTCGGTGAATCGCGGGTATCCGGCGTCGCGTTCGGCGGCCCATTCCTTCGCGAACTCACCCGACGCGATCTCCTCGGCGGCCCGGCGCATCCGCTCGGCGGTATCGAGGCCATCGAAGCGGTCGGCGCGCGACATCGTTCCGTACTGGCTGGTCGGAGAGTGGAACTGCCACTGCTTCGTCGGACCGATCTCACGCATCGCGCGGTAGGTGCGCTCGATCTCGCCGGACAGGTAGAACTCGGCGAGCACGGCTTCGAGCGGGATCCCCCGTTCGAGCAGGACCAGCGCGGCGTCGCGCCACACCTTCTGCAACGCGGGAGCGATGCCTTGCTCGACGAAGAGATCGATGAGCGCCTCCTGAGCGAACGTCATCTCCACGCAGCCTCGCCGCGTCGCACCTACCCCACGTCCGATGGCCAGCGCGAGCGGCCACGCGTTGCCGGTGGAGTCGCGCTCGACGCCGAGGAACGCGATGAAGCCCGTCCCGTCCTCGTACGTTTCGCGCACGCCGACGCCGATCATCCTCGGCGCGACCATGACGAGGTCGGCGTCGTCGGGAAGGTCGACCTCGTCGAACGCGACCGCGTAGCCGCTGGCGAAGCAGATCGCCGCGCCGGGACGCAGCGACGGGCCGACGTGCTCGGCGACGGCTCGGCCCATGACCTCGTCGGGGATGAGGAGGCAAACGACTTCGGCCTCGGCGACGGCCTCGGCGATCGGGTGTGC
>JBKKCR010000020.1:0-6789 GCA_046712825.1 Actinomycetota bacterium
CGATCGAAGATCGCGCGCGCCGGTGACCACGGTGCCCACCCTGGACTTCGCGTTCCTGGCCGACGCCGCGGAAGCCGCGCCCGGCCGCAAGTTCTACGTGCTCGGCGGCGGCATCGACCAGATCGCAGGCCCGACGTTCCCGCTCGTCCATCCGCACATGGCCCTGCTGATGCGGTTCCTCGTCCCCCACGACGAGCTCGGGCGCGGTCACATGCTCACCGTGCGGCTCGTCGATTCCGAGCGCAACGAGCTTGCCCGGATCGACGGGAAGATCGAGACCAGCTCCGGAGAGATCGCGGGCCTTGCGGTTCCGGTGAACATGGTCATCAACATGGCGAACACACGCTTCGAGACGCCGGGGGAATACTCGATCGATGTCATCATGAACGGCGAGTTCCAGCGGACGATCGGCCTTCGCGTGAGCGAGGTGTCTTCGCCCTGAATTGCCGGAGGGCCGGCTCTCGCCGGCCCTCCTGATCTGTGTTGCGTTACCTCACGCCGGTTCGCGTCCGACTGGTGAACATCGAGACCAGCCAGAGGACGAACACCGCAATGGCGACATACCAGAGCACTTTCACCGCAAAGCCTGCTCCGAACAAGACCAGCGCTAGGAGCAAGAGCAAAAGCGTAGGGCCCATGATGGTCTCCTTATCCGCCGGTGCCGCCGGGCGTCGGAACGGTGTTGCCGCCCGGAGCAGTGTTGGTACCCGGATCGGTATTGGTCTGCTCGTTGTTGATCGTCGGACCAACATCGTTGCCGGAATCGCGGTTGATGACGATCCCGCTGAATGCGAAGAACCAGATCAAAAGCGCCAAGGCAGCAACCACGATCAGAACGATGAGCGCGGTCGCCGGACCTTCGCCGTCTCGCTCGACAACAGTCGTCGAGCCGTGCCCGTGACTATCATGAGCATGCGCCATGCTTGCCACCTCCTTCGTCCTCTTGGGTCGCTGTTTTTCCCGCGAAAAGTAGGCGCTAAACACGGGCAGAGACGTTTAGAAATCTGCGGATCGTGGAAGCGAGACGAGCTTGCTTAGCGCCCGAGCTCTTTCGGAAGCGCGAAGTGCACGTCTTCTTCGATCACCGTGACCTCTTCGACATCGGTCACACCGCGATCACGGAAGTATCCGAGTACGCGGTCGACGAGCCATTCCGGCGCAGACGCGCCCGACGTAACGCCGACCGTCGTCGCGTCGTCGAACCACTCCGGCTGGATCTCCGTCTCGTCGTCGATCAGGTGTGCCCGCGCGCCGAGCGACGCGGCAACCTCAGCGAGGCGGTTCGAGTTCGAGGAATTGTCCGAGCCGATCACGAGCACGACATCCGACCGCGACGCGATCGCCTTCACGGCTTGCTGCCGGTTCTGGGTCGCGTAGCAGATGTCCTCACGCGGCGGTCCCTGGATCGATGGGAAGCGGCGCCGAAGGACGTCGATGACTTCGTTGGTCTCGTCGACGGAAAGCGTCGTTTGTGAAACGTACGCGACGTGGTCGGGCCGCGAGAGCGTGAGGCGCTCGGCTTCCTCGGGAGAGCCGATGAGTGTGATCGAATTGGGCGCCTCCCCCATCGTCCCGATGACCTCCTCATGGCCCTCGTGACCGATCAGCACTATGTCGTATCCGTCGATGGCGAACCTCTTAGCTTCGTTGTGGACCTTCGTCACCAGGGGGCACGTGGCGTCGATCGCTTGAAGATCGCGCGCCTCCGCTTCCCGGTAGACCCCAGGAGCCACGCCGTGCGCGGAAAGCACCACGGTCGCGCCCTCGGGAACCTCACTTAGCTCGTCGACGAAGATCGCGCCCTTGCTCTCGAGATCTCGGACGACTGGGAGGTTGTGCACGATCTGCTTGCGAACATAGATGGGTGTGCCGAACTGCTTGATCGACCGCTCGACCGTTTCCACGGCACGGTCCACGCCCGCGCAGTAGCCACGCGGAGCCGCGAGAAGAACCTTGGCGACCGCCATCTCGTCCATCATGGCAGACGCGAGCAGGGCGGGCAGACCGGCCGGGGGATCGCTCAGCTGGGAGTGAAGCCCAAGGTCTGATCCTCATCGCCGGCGGGGCGCCGCGCTCGCGGCTTCCGAGACGTCGGTTTCCCCACGAGCGTCAACGGTGCCTTCGCGTCGGCCGCCAGATGGCGCTGCAGGAAGTCGAGGATCGCCTTATTGACCAGCCGCGGCTCCTCGATGATCGTGCCGTGCGTGCCGCCCGGCACCACGACCAACTCGGCCACGGGGATGCGCGAGGCCATCACCCGGCCCAGCCACGGCGGCGTGAAGTTGTCCTTGTCGCCGACGATCACGAGCGTCGGAGCCTTGATCTGCCGCAGGATGTCCTCGGCCGAGTGCCGGTGCAGCGCCTCGGCCATCTTCATCATTATCAGCGGGTCCAGCTCCGCCATGTGGTCGTAGTACGGCCGCATGTCCTCGGCCTTCGCCTTTGGTCCGAGCGCCCCGAGCTTCTGAGCGCCGGGATGCGGAAGCCCCGAGCGCATCAGGGCCTTCCACAGCACGAGCAGCGGCCGCGGGAACAGGTTGATGGCCAAGCTTGCGACCGGGAAGATCCTCGGCATCAGCGTCGAGTTGTAGAACGTGCGGAGGGGACTTGCGTAGGGGCCCGTCACCGACACGATCGAGCGCACCCGCTCCGACAAGAGCCGGTACGCCTCGAGACAGACCTGGACGCCCATCGAGTGGCCGATCACCACGATGTCGTCGATCCCTTCGTGGTCGAGGATCTCCTTCAAGTCTCGCGCGTAGCGGTCCATCGTGAAGTCGTCGGCGGTGTAGTTGCGCGCCCGATAGCCGGGCTCACGGGGCGCCCCCGATGCCCCGGAGCCGCGGTAGTTCCACACCAGCACCCGGTACTTCCGCGCCAGCGCCGGAGCGAGGTACTTCCAGAAGTTGTCCGGACACACGTACCCCGCGCACAGCACGATCGTCGGCTGGTTCTTCCGTGCGGTACCGAGGAACGTGTACGCGATGTGTGTTCCGTCGAAGGACACGACGCAGCGGTCCTTCGGGAACAGCGTCCCGCCCTCGACGACGTTGAGATACGCCATACGCCCTATTCTGCCGCCAAAGCCCGGGAGATGACCAACCGCTGGATCTCACTCGTGCCCTCGAACAGCGTGTAGATCTTCGCGTCGCGGTACCACTTCTCCACCGGGAAATCCTTGATGTAGCCGTACCCGCCGAGCACCTGGATCGCTTGTTCGGTCACGCGCACGGCGACCTCACCGGCCTTCAGCTTCGACATCGAGCCTTCGGCGTGGTTGAACGGCTGGCCGGTGCGACCCATCCACGCGGCGCGCCAGACGAGCAGCCGGGCGGCCTCCGTCTCCATCGCCATATCGGCGAGCTGGAAGGCGACGCCCTGGTGCTCGATGATCGGACGGCCGAACGTTGTGCGTTCCTTCGCGTAGTCGCGCGCGAACGTCCACGCTGCCTCCGCGATGCCGACGGCTTGCGCTCCGACGCTCGGTCGCGTGGCCTCGAACGTCTTGAGGGCGCCGGACTCGCGTGCGGCCTGGCCGGACTTCGCGCGCTCGAGCTTCGCGTTCAGCTTCTCCTCGCCGCCGAGAAGGTTCTCTCCGGGGACCCAGCAGTCCTCGAGGAGGACCTCGGCGGTGTGCGAGGCGCGGATGCCGAGCTTCTTCTCTTTCTTCCCCTGCTTGAGACCCGGCGTGCCCGGCCCGACGATGAACGTCGCCTGGCCGCGGTGGCCGAGGCTCGGATCGACGGTCGCGACGACCACGTGAACGTTGGCGATGCCGCCGTTGGTGATGAACACTTTGGTGCCGTTCAGCAGCCAGCCGTCGCGCTCACGCTTCGCCGTGGTGCGCAGCTGCGAAACGTCCGAACCGGCCTGCGGTTCGGTGACGGCGAACGCACCGAGCTTGGGATCCTCCGGGGTGCCGAACATCTGCGGTGCCCAGGTGGTGAGCTGCTCGGGGGTGGCGCTGCCGGCGAGCGCAGCGAGTGGTAGCCCGGAGCCGAAGATCCCGAGCCCGATGCCGGCGCAACCCCAGGCGATCTCTTCGAGGGCGAGCGGCATCGAGATGCCGGTCTCGTCGGACGCGGTCTGCATCCAGAAATCGATCGAGTACAGGCCGATCTCGGCGGCCTTCTTCACGACCGGCCACGGGAACTCTTCGCTCTCGTCGTACTGCGCAGCGACGGGACGGATCTCTTTCTCGGCGAACTCGTGGAGCCACTTCCGGAACTCGACCTGCTCCTCGGTTAGACCGAAGTGAGGCATAATCCCTCCTCGGCTCGCGTCTTTCCCGGCCGCCATCACCGGGATCGACGACGGTTACTAGATGGTAAGTTACTACCCGGTAATGTTGAGCCCGGAATCATCCCGCGTCAAGTGGGGCATCAGAGGGGAAGCGTCCTGCCGACCAAACGCCTTACCGCCGAGGCCCGCCGCGCTCAGCTCCTGCTGGTCGCCCGCGAGGTGTTCGCCGAGGACGGCTTCCACGGCGCCGCCATGGAGCAGATCGCGGTTCGGGCGGGTGTGACGAAGCCGGTCCTCTACCAGCACTTCGAGAGCAAGAAAGAGCTCTACCTCGGTCTCCTGGATGAGGACATGGCCCGGCTGATGAACGAGATCCGCCTCGCGATCGAGGGGGCCAAGTCGAACCGCGAGCGGATCGCCCGCGCGACCGGCGCTTACTTCAGCTTCATCGACGCCAACGAGGGGTCGTTCCGGCTGCTCTTCCGCGAGACGATGGGCGCGGACCCCGATTTCCGGTCCTCGATCGAGCGCTTCCGCGACGAGCTCGCGAGCCGGATCGCCGCGGTGATCCAGGCCGAGGCGGGCCTGCCGACCTCAGAGGCCGAGCTCCTCGCGCGCGGCGTGATGGGGATCGCCGAGTCATCGGCGCAATGGTGGCTGGAGCACCGTGCCGTTCCGCGCGAGCGCGTAGTTGCCGACCTGTCGGAGCTCGCCTGGCGGGGGTTGGCCGGACTGCCCCGTCGCGGCGCCGAGTGACCGGTCCGTTGGAGGTGTACGAGTGAGCAAACGCTCCTACGAGAAGCGGATCAAGGCGAAGCGCGACGCCGCGAAGGCGGCGCGGAAGCGCGCGGAGCGGATGCGCAAGATCCGCATCTGGATCTCCGCCCTGATCGCCGTCGGGCTGGGCCTGGTTGTGTTCTTCGTCTCCCGCGGCGACGGAGTGAAACCCACTGCAACGCCCACTTCCTCCTCCACCGGTTCGCCGTCCACCGTCGCGGCGCCGTGCCCGGGGCCGACACCGGCCGCACCGAAGCCGCTGACCTTCAAGTCGCCGCCCGGATCGACCATCGACAACGACAAGATCTACGTGGCGACCTTCGAGACGTCGTGCGGAACCTTCAAGATCCAGATGGACCCGAAGACCGCTCCCAAGACCGTCAACAACTTCGTGTTCCTCGCGCGACAGGGCTACTACGACGGTACGAGGTTCCACCGCGTGCAGAACGAGGCTGAATTCGCCATCGTGCAAGGCGGCGACCCGAAAGGCGACGGAACCGGCGGACCCGGTTACTCCTACGACGGCGAGACGCCGGCGCCTACGGCCAAGTACCTGCGCGGCACGATCGCGATGGCGAACTCTGGTGGACCTTCGAGCAACGGGAGCCAGTTCTTCGTCGTCGTCAAGGACTGGGCCGGACTGCCGACCAACTACACGATCTTCGGCAACGTGATCGACGAAGCCGCGTCGTTCGCCGCGCTCGACAAGATGATCACGGCCGAGGGAACCCCGATCGAGGGCGGCTTGGGCACCACGCCCGTCCCACCGATCTACATCATCAAAGTCACGATCGAAGAGCTCGCGCGCAGCTAACCGCTCGGCGAACGAGCAATCGGCCTCAGTCCTCGCGATCGTGTCGCGCCGGCGCCCGGCGGGAGTGCCGAACTGTTATCGATGAGAGCTTCATGTACCGAACCGGTACGTCAGGCTCTCATGGATCCCTCGACGCCCGAGTGGCTCGACTTGCCGCCCGACGTCATGGCGTCTTCTCACACGCAGAGGTTCGGGGCATGGGCGTCACCGATCGCGTCATCCACCGCCGCATCTCGGCGAATAGATGGGAGCGTCTGTACGAGGGCGTTTACCGCTTGAACGGAGCACCGGCCTCTTGGCGTCAGGGACTCCTTGCCGCTTGTTTGGCGGCGGGCGAGGGGGCGGTCGCGTCGCATCGCGCGGTGGCTGCGCTTTGGCGGCTCTCCGGCTTCGACCCCACACCGATCGAGCTGAGCGTGCCTCGAGGCCGGCGCCCGCTCGAGCGAAGCTTCATCATCCACCAGGCCGCGCTGCCGACCATCGATGTCACGAGGGTCGACGCAATCCCGGCCACGACGGCGGCCCGAACGTTGCTCGATCTCGCCGCCGTCGTGCCCGCCGACACCGTAGAGGAAGCACTGGACGATGCATTACGACGAGGCTTGGTGACGCTCCCCAGGATGCGATGGCGGCTCGGAGAGCTGGGACCACGGCGTGGCGCAAGGATGATCCAACGACTCCTCGACGCGCGCGGCGAAGGCGACCGACCGCGACCACAGAGCGTTCTCGAGTCCCGGTTCCTGCGGTTGATCAAACGCGCCGGTCTCCCGATGCCTGCTAGTCAACATCAGATCCGCGATCGCGGCCGACTCATCGCCGTCGTCGACTTCGCCTACCCGGACGTGTTGATTGCGATCGAGGTAGACGGATACCGGTGGCATTCCGGCCGCGCTCGCTGGCAGCACGATCTTGCGAGGCGCAACGAACTGACACGCCTTGGTTGGCGCGTGATCCAC
>JBKKCR010000021.1:0-7263 GCA_046712825.1 Actinomycetota bacterium
GGGATCTGATCAGACGGGGATCCCTTTACCCCATCCGTGTGAGAAGCTCGCGCGTTCGCGTTCGCTCGCTGATCGCGCCGAGGCGCTCGAACGTTTCGAGCGCCCGGTGCAGAAGCTCAGTAGCGTCCTCGCGGCGACCGAGGCCGATCAACGTCTCGCCCAACAACAGATTGGATAGCGCCGCGGCCCACACCGCCTCGAGCGACGTGTAGCCCTCCGCGGACCGACGGAAGAACCCGACGGCACGCTCTTGATCGCCCTCATGCAACGCCAGCTGCCCCTCGAGCCGATCGACCGCGAACGGCAGTGCATCGAAGCCACCGCGTTCCGCGTATGTCCGCATCTCCTCCGCGCGCTCCGGTATGAGGTCCCAACGCCCGGCGGCCGGCAAGGCTTCGCAGAGCGCTTCGTAGTTCATTTTGCGCCAGACTCTCCACCGCACGACGGCCAGGGCTTTGGTTGCCACCTCGAAGGCTCGCTCGGTGTCGCCGCGTCGGATCAGCAGGGGGCCGAGATCGGAGACCCAGGCAGTCAGTCCGGTCTCGTTGTGCTCAACTTCGAGGTTGGTCAGCATCGAGATCAGCGTGTCGGCTGCCGCAGCGTTTCCTCTGATCTCGTGGATCAGAGCCGCTGCGGCGAACGGGCGCGAGCCGAAGAAGGGTGGGGTTCTTCGCCGGGCCCCGAGCAGCTCTTCCATCAGGGTCACATCGGCCAGGCATTCGTCCCACTCACCCAGCCGGAACCGCGCAAGCGCTCTCCAGGACACGATATGCACCGCGACGCCCGGCACGTCGGCGACGGCGCGTTCCATACCTCGCTCGCAGGCCTGGACGGTCTCGCGATAACGCCCCATCATGTAGGCCATCCAGCCTTGCATCGCGAAGATGTCGCCGAGCTCCCAGGGATCTCTCAACTCCTCGGTTAGCTTCAAGCGCCTGCGATGGATCTCGTTGGCCTCCCTGTAGAGACCTTGCTCCATCGGGGACGTCGCCGCGCCGTCGAGCGCCGCCGACTCGAGGCGGATCTGCCCAAGGCGTCGCGCCATCTCGGCGGCTCGCAACCCATCCTCCAAGGCATGGCCGGAATCCTCTTTCGAGACGCTCACAGGAAACCCGTAGGGCCAGAACGACTTGGCCGTAAGGATCCGAACGAGCTCGGGTGAGTCCCCCTCGATGTGTTCGCAAGCGGCAATGCCTGCCTGGAGGTACCGGAACGCTTCATCCTCGCTGGGAGGCTCGCGCATCGATCCCGGGTAGCGCAGCGGCGTATCCAGTGCCCATGCGCAGACGGACGCGATGCGACGGTGGTCATCCGGCGTCGCCTCGAGTGCTTCGTCGACAGCTTGCCGGAGCACACGCCATGCGTCGTCGCCCTGATAGTCGTATTGGTATGCGAAACCGATCAGCTCGAGCGCCTTGGAGCGTTCCGACCCGTTTGTTGCGAGCGAGAGCGCTTCTTCGGCATGGCGTCTGCTCCCGTCGATGACGTATCGATCCCGCGCGACTTCGGATGCGAGCAGGAGGTGCTCCACCGCGCTCTTGCGCAACATCTCCGCGTCCTGACCGTCGAGGCGGGCCGACCCCTTTACGGCTTCCGCGAAGTGGTAGGCGAGCAGTTCTGCGAATTCGCGGCGGCGCTCGCCCGCGGTTTGCTCGAGCCACGCGGCCACCGTGCCGTGCGCGACGGACCGGTCCCGCTTCGGAAGGCTCTCGTACGCGACGTCGCGGGTGAGCACGTGCTTGAAGATGAATTCGCGATCCCCGCCGATCGACGAGGAGAGTCGCGCGCGGATCAGCTCCTTGGACTCCAGAGAGTCGAGCACCGCGTCGATGTCGTCGATGTCCCTTATGAGCCGACGCAAAGGCCCCGTCCAAAAGACCCGGCCGACGACAGCCGCGCTCTGCGCGACACGCTTCTCGTCCCGTGGGAGGAGGTCGATGCGCGCTGCGAGCACGCCCTGGACTGTGTCGGGGATGACGACCTCACCGCACTCTGCGGTTCCCTTCCATCGCCCCTCCTCATGGACGATCATCCCCTCGTCAATCAGCTGGCGGATGATCTCCTCGAGGAAGAATGGGTTGCCTTCCGCTCGCTCGAGGATCCGCTCGTTCACGTCCGCCGGGAGATCCTGCACCGAGAGCAGGAACTCGATCAGCTTGCCGGCCTCGTCGTGCGAGAGCGGGTCGAGGAAGATCGAAGAGAAGTTCCGCCGGCCGCCGCCCCACGTGGCCCGTCGCTGCGTGAGCTCCGGTCGCGCCGGACAGACGAGCAGCACGGGCCCCTGCAACCGGTCGGCGAGCTCCTCCAAGAGATCGAGCAGGGCCGAGTCGGCCCAGTGGATGTCCTCGACGAGGACTACGACCGGCCGCTCGATCGCGAGCCCCGAGAACAGCGAGCGCCATGCGGCGTGGATCTCGAGCCGCACCTGCCGGGGAGAAAGGTCCCTGAACGGAACGGCCGGGTCCTCGACGCCGACGGTGTACGCAAGCGCGGCCGTCGCTCGCGCCGGCTCGGCGGCGACGTCGGCGGTGAGCAACTCGCGCCCGAGCTTGCGGATCTTCTCGACGACGAGGTCCGTCGCATCGGTATCGAGCACCCCTGCGAGGCCTTTGAGGATCTCCGCGAGGGGCCAGTACGTGACGCCGTCCCCGTACGGGAGGCAGCGTCCCGCGAGGATGAGCGGATTCCCATGGCCGCCGCCCTCGACGCGCTGCATGAACTCCGCGACCAGGCGGCTCTTACCGACTCCCGGATCGCCGTAGATCGTCACGAGGTGCGGGCGACGCTCGTCCGCCACGCGTTTGAACAGCGAGCCCAGCAGATCCATCTCGGAATCACGGCCGACCAAAGGCGCCCGCAGCCCCGGGATACCGCGCTCGGCGGCCAGCCGTTGCTCGCCGGTCAAGCGGAGCGCGCGGACGGCGTGACCCTTGCCTTTCAATGCGAGGGGTCCGACTTCGGCAAACGTGAACCCGCGCGTCGCGCGCGCGACGCGCTCCGCGACCAAGACCTCGCCCGGCTCGGCGTTCTGCTCGAGGCGAGCCGCCACGCTCACCGGGTCGCCTGTGACCATGCCCATCCCTCGCGATGGGTCGGCGATCGCCATGACCTCGCCGGAGTTCACTCCGATCCGCATCTCGAGGGTGACGTCGTGCGAGCGCCGGAGCGTCTCGTTCAACGCCTCCATGCGCTTCCGCATCCCGAGCGCTGCGCGTAGCGCTCTGGCGGGATCGTCCTCGTGAGAGACGGGCGCCCCGAACACGGCCATGACCGCGTCGCCGATGAACTTCTCGACGGTCCCGCCTTCCGCCTCGATCGCCTCGCGCATCGCGACGAAATACGCGTCCATGATCTCTTTGAGGCGTTCCGCGTCGAGCTTCTCGCCAAGCCCCGTGTAACCGGTGACGTCCGCGAACAGGACGGTCACGAGCTTCCGCTCCTGTGCGGCCGACGGCTCGGCGACCGGCTGGCCGCAGGAGGAACAGAACCGGGCCTCCGCGGGAAGCGAGGCTCCGCAGTTGAGGCACCCTGCCCCGAGCGCGGTCCCGCAGCGAGGGCAGAACTCGGCTTCGGGGGCGGCTTCCGCTCCGCACGAGGGGCACGTTTTCATGGCTGGCCGTCAGTCTACGGAGACTGTGGCTGCTACCCCCTCCCATGGGTGGGAATCCCCACGGCCGCTAAGTCTGGGATTGGTTGATTCTCCGCATGACTTCTTCTGGTCGGACTGCTAGCGTCCGCCTTAGACGCACGACGGCGCACTGGCAAAGGGGGAGGACATGGTCGGGGATACCTTCTCGAGCAAGCTCAACGAGCTCCTGCCGAAGATCAAAGACCGGCGGGAGGAGATCGAACAGGGTCGGAAGCTTCCGAAAGATCTGGTAGCCAACATGGCCGCGACCGGTGTCTGGAAGCTCGGCTTCCCGACCGAGCTGGGCGGGGATGGGGCCTCGATCCCCGATGTCATGCGGGTCCAGGAGAAGATCGCGGCGGTCGATGGGTCAGCAGGCTGGATCGCCATGATCTGCGGGGGCGGCTCGGACGTCGCCCCGAAGATGACCGAGGAGGGGCTCAAGGAGGTCTTCTCCGACCCTTCGCAGCCGATGGCGGCGGCGATCCCCCCGAAGGGCATGGCCGTTCCGGTCGATGGGGGCTTCAAGTTCAGCGGGACGTGGCCGTTCGCCAGCGGCATCACCCACGTCGATTGGGTCGCGGCCGGATGCGTCATCCTCTACGACGGCCAGCCGCGGATGACCCCGATGGGGATCCCGGAGCTGGTCTGGGGCTTCATGCCGGTCACGGATATCGAGATCCAGGACACGTGGTACGTGAACGGCCTCAAGGGGACCGGGTCGAACGACTTCAGCGGTAAGGACGTCTTCGTGCCTGCGCACCGCACGTTCCACATGTTCGACCCGACGAACTGGAGCCGCCCGATGGACCCCGGCACGCGGACCGACGTCGCGGGGTTCGCCGCGCAGGTTGCGACCGTCGGACTCGGGATCGCGCGTGGGGCGATCGACGAGCTCATCGAGCTTGCCGGCGGGAAGATGCCGACGATGAGCATGACGAGCCTCGCGAACAAGCCGTCGACGCAGATCGACCTCGCGCGGCTCGAGGCGAAGCTGAGTGGCGCGAAGGCGTTCCTCTATGACGCGATGGAGGACCTCTGGGACACGCTCCTCACGGGCGAGAAGTTCACGCCCCGGCAGAACGCGCTGGTGCGGCTCGCCGCGAGCGAGGCTGCCCGGGTTGCGGCCTCGGTCGCGCACCGGGTGAGCACGATCGCCGGCGGGACCTCGCTGTATCTAAAATCGCCGATCCAGCGGATGCAGCGCGACGCGGACGCGGTCACGCACCACTTCGTGCTGTCGCCGCCGGTACTGGAGGATGCGGGCCGGGTTCTTCTCGGGATGGAACCGACCTCGCCGGTGTTCTAGCGGAATCGGGACGGGTGTCGGCCGACCTACACGGCTAAGTGGCCGCCCCAGTTGCACGCCAGCCCCCGCGCGGGAGCGCGGCCGCCGGAAGGACTGAACGGGGGATGAGACTCGGATCGGCGTCTGATGTTTCCAACAATCTCCCCCAGCCGCTGACGAGCTTCGTGGGACGCGCCCGCGAGCTCGCCGAACTTCGAACCCTGCTTCCCGCAACGCGGCTGCTCACCATCACCGGGTCGGGTGGCTGCGGAAAGAGCCGCTTGGCGGTACAGGCCGCCGTGGCGGCGCTCGAAGACTTCGCAGATGGAGCCTGGTGGGTCGAGCTGGCTCCGATCACGGATCCCTCCCTGATCGCACCTGTGCTCGCTCAGGTATTCGGTGTGCGTCCGCTCCCGGGGCAGACAGAGCTGGACGCGGTGGTCTCGTATCTCGCTCCGCGCGAAGCGCTGATGCTGATCGACAATTGCGAACACCTGCTCGAGGCAGCGACTGGGATCGTCGAAGCGCTCGCTCGTGGCTGCCCTCGCCTTCGGGTGGTCTCCACCAGCCGGGAGCCGTTGCGCGCGGAAGGCGAGACCGAGTGGCGGGTGCCGTCGCTGTCATTGCTCCCCGACCATGTGGAGGGTGAGGCGCCCGAAGCGTCGGATGCCGTGCAGTTGTTCGTCGAGCGCGCCGCGCAGGTTCGGCCCGGCTTCCGGCTCACGCCAGACAACGCCCCTGCCGTCGCCGCCATCTGCCGAGAGCTCGACGGGATCCCGCTTGCCATCGAGCTTGCGGCGGCACGGTTGCGCGCTTTCTCCATCGAGCAGATCGCATCCGGTTTGGCCGACCGCCTCCGCCATCTGACCGGCGGCACGCGCTCAGCTCTGCCGCGCCAACAGACACTGCGCGCATCGGTTGAGTGGAGCCACGAGCTCCTCACCGAGCACGAGCGGCTCGTGTTCCGGCGGGTCGGCGTGTTCGTCGGTGGTTTCACGATGGAGGCGGCCGAGCGCGTGTGCTCCGGCGAAGGCATCGCAGCCGATCAAGTGCTGGGACACATCGCGACGCTGGTCGAGAAGTCGATCGTGCAGGCGGAGGAGCACGGGCCGGCGGTTCGTTACCGACTGCTCGAGACGATGCGTCAGTACGCGCTCGAGCGTCTCGACGGAGCCGGCGAAACGGAGAAAGTCCGAGACCGTCACCGAGACTTCTACCTGGACTTCGCCGTGAATATCGAGCCGGGACTCCTCACCCATCGCCAGCCCGAGTTCCTGGACCAGCTCGATCCGGAAGCAGCCAACCTTGCTGCCGCGATCGAGCGTGCGTTGGGAACGGAGCCTGAGAAGGCACTGCAGCTATGCGTCGCGCTCACGTTCTGGTGGCGGCTGCGGAGCCTCTTCTCACAGGGGGAGGCCGGGTTCGCGCGCGCTCTCGATGCCGCAACCGAGCCGTCGGAGCTACGCGCCCGTGCGCTATGGGGACGCGCGTACCTTCTGATCTTCGCCGGCGCGTTCGAATCTGCGTTCCCCGCCGCCCAGCAGGCCCTCGAGGCCGCAGAGGAGATCGGGGACGACTCGACGACCGCCCGGGTGCTGTGGCTCCTCGGGATCGTGATGCTGTGGCCCGATCCGATCGGATCCCGTCCCGGATTGGAGCGGGCGCGCGACCTGGCCGCCTCGAGCGGAGACGAGTTCGCGCTGATGCACGCGACGCAAGCTATCGGCATGAGCTACACGTTCCAGGACGACTATCCCCGAGCCAAGCCGTTCCACGAGGACGCGCTGCGGATAGCGGAACGCCTGGGCCAGCGCGAGGCGATCGCCTGGTATTGGCTCGCGAGGGTATTGAACGCATGGTTCGGCGGAGATATCGCAGTGCTGCGCGAGGCGGCCGGTAATGCAGAGACTCTCGCGCTCAGCGTCGGCGACGTCGTTACCGAGAGCGGTGGCCTGCTCGGCAAAGCGGCATTCGACATCGAAACAGGGCGGCCGCGCCGAGCCCTCGAGCGCGTTGTGGCCGCCCGGGAGCGTGCGTTGACCAAAGGTGGGGCATTCATCCTCGTAAGCGTGGACCTAGGGATCGGGATCGCGTACGCAGCCGACGGCCGGCTGGAGGAAGCGCGCTCCACGCTAGAGACAATGGTCGACCAAGCCGCGGGGGGATGGGCATACGTCCTCGCGAAGGCGCAAACATTCCTCGCAGAGGTCGCTCGACTGCAAGGGGACACGGAGCGCGCCCGGACGGCGGCCGCAGACGGATTCGAGCTGGCGGGCCGGACCGGCAACGCGATCGTTGCCGCGGAGGCCTGTGTGGTTCTCGGCCGGTTGGCCGCCGCACGCCGCGA
>JBKKCR010000022.1:0-14763 GCA_046712825.1 Actinomycetota bacterium
CCCCCCCCCCCCCCCCCCCACCAAGGGGGCTGTTACGGGTTGTTGCTCGTCTGCTCGGCCGCGAACGTGAAGGTCGCCGTCGTGGAGAGGCCTTGCAAGCTGTTGCCGGCGGTGGACGGCAGCCGCACCTGGAAGCAGAGGACCTCGCTCGCACTGGCGGCGAGCGTCCGGTCGCCCGCCTGAGCGCCCTGCGCCGCGCTGCCGATCGCGCCGGCGGTCAGTGAGCTGTTGTACAGCGACGTGCCGCTGGCGCCGTATCCGGCGGTAGTGCAGGTCGTCACTCCCGACTTGATCTGCAATTCCAGCCCGTCCGAGAGCACCGTGCTGCCCGAGATCCCGGTGGACATCGCGTAGCGAAGCTCCAGCGTCCCGGCGTTCGAGACGGTGAGCGGGGCGGTGACCGTGTCCCCGGGGACCATCGCCGAGAACGTCACGAGCGCGGACGTGGGCGACGTCGTGATGTCGATCGACCCGGTCGAGAATGTGTTGTCGGTCACGGCCTGGGAATCGGTCCAGACCGCTTGCGTGATCGCCCATGGAGCACCGGCGAGAACGCCTGCAACGAGCAACAGTATGAAGAAATTACGCCGGTTCATGTTCTTTGCCCCTTTTCGTCACAGCACCCCAAACCGAATGATGGTTCAGTCTTCGGCTGACGAATACCGGTTCTTTAGTGACCGATGGCGCGACCGTCGCAGGCCCGCCGTTCGGCGCGAGACGCTCGATGAGGCCACCGAGAGTGCCCGGAACGGCGTCTGGAGAGGCGAGGGCCCCGCGCTATACTCCGCGGACCGTTCCGGGGTGGCGCAATTGGCAGCGCGGCGGACTGTTAATCCGTAGGTTGCGGGTTCGAGTCCCGCCCCCGGAGCCACAAACTCCCTGGTCACGAGCTTCTCCGCACCGCGCCCCCGCCCAACGACGGCATCCCGACCTGGACGGGCTTCGACCCCCGGCGAATAATCCCGCCATGCGATATCGCGTGTTGGTTCAGCTCAAGGCAGACCGCGTCGTCGAGCTCGACGCGAAAGACGCCGACGAGGCGTTCGAGAAAGCGGAGGATGCGGCGTTTCCCGGCAGGCACCGGCGCGACAAGGTCAAGACCATGATCGCGCCGGGCTTCCCGAAGAAGTCCACCAAGCGTAAGACGAAGCCCACCGTCGGGGTCCCGAGCTGAGCGTGGGCGAGGATCTGCTCGAGATCGCCGACCGGCTGTGGCGCGGCGAGCTCGGCATCGAGCAGCGCTTCCCGTTCGCCGCCGGCGGCGAGCACGTCGAGGTCGCCGATCGCACGCTGTTCGTCGCCTCGTTCGCAAACGTCAGCGCGTTCGGGACCGACGAGGGCCTGTTCTTCGTCGACACCGGCAGCTCGTTCGTGGCGCGCAACGTCCACGAGGTGATCCGCTCGTGGTCGGACGAGCCTCTGCACACCGCGGTCTACTCGCACGGCCACGTCGACCACGTGTTCGGTGTTCCGGTGTTCGAGGAGGAGGCTCGCGAGCGGGGCCGGCCGCCGACGCGGGTCGTCGCGCACGAGGCGATGCCGGCTCGATTCCGCCGCTACATCCTCACCGCCGGCTTCAACGCCTGGATCAATCGCCGGCAGTTCGGCGTCGATGAGCTCGAGTGGCCGACCGAGTACCGCTACCCCGACGTCACTTATCGCGACACGCTGATGCTCGACGTCGGCGGCGAGCGCTTCGAGCTGCATCATGCCCGCGGCGAAACCGACGACCACACGTGGACGTGGGTGCCCGGCCGCAAGGTCCTGTGCACCGGCGACTTCATCATCTGGGCGTCGCCGAACGCCGGGAACCCGCAGAAGGTCCAGCGCTACCCGCTCGACTGGGCCGCGGCTCTTCGTTAGATGGCGTCGCTCGGCGCAGAGGTTCTCCTTCCGGGCCACGGCTTGCCGATCGTTGGGGCGAACCGCATCCGCGTGACACTCGAGGACACTGCAGAGCTGCTCTCCTACCTTCACGACGAGACGGTCGGGCTGATGAACGAAGGCGCGCGGCTCGACGAGATCCTCCACACGGTGCGCGCGCCGGAGCACCTCATCACGCGGCCGTACCTGCGCCCGGTCTACGACGATCCAGAGTTCATCGTCCGCAACGTGTGGCGACTCTACGGCGGATGGTTCGACGGCAATCCCGCCACGCTCAAGCCGGCACCCGAGGCCGCGCTCGCGCGCGAGCTCGCGACGCTCGCCGGCGGTGCGACCGTTCTGGCCGTCCGGGCCCGGGCGCTCGCAGCGGCCGGGGACCTGCGCTTGGCGGCGCATCTCGCGGAGATGGCGTCGCTCGCAGAGCCCGACGATGCCGAGCTCCACGCCGCGCGCGCCCAGGTCTACGAGGCGCGCGTGGCCGCCGAGCCCGCTCTGATGGCGAAGGGGATCTTCGGCGCCGCGGCGCGCGAGTCGCGAGCCCGCGCGTCCGAACCAGAAGACCCGAGCCGGTAGCATGGGCGCATGGACCTGACGCCGCTCGCGGTGCGCGACGCCACCTCGAAGATCCTGCTCGTCGTCATGGACGGTCTCGGCGGCTACGCGGACGCCGAGCACGACACCGAACTCGAGGAGGCGACGACTCCGAACCTCGACGCGCTCGCGGCCGAAGGGATCACCGGGCTCGTCGAGCCGGTCGGGCCCGGCATCACGCCCGGCTCGGGGCCCGGCCATCTCGCGCTCTTCGGTTACGACCCCGAGGAGTTCGAGCTCGGACGCGGCGCGCTCAGCGCCGCCGGCCTGGAGTTCGACCTCAGGCCGGGCGACGTCGCGGCGCGCGGCAACTTCGCAACGCTAAAACCCGACGGGACGCTCATCGACCGGCGCGCCGCCCGCATCCCCGATCCCGAAGCATCGGTGATCGTCGAGCGCCTCCAGCGTGAGGTGAAGCTGGGCGACGGCGTGGAGGTGTTCTTCGTCCCCGAGCGGGAGCACCGCGTACTGGTGGTCTTGCGCGGCGACGGCCTGGACCCCCGCATCACCGACACCGATCCACAAAGGATCGGCGTTCACCCGCTCGTATCGATGGCGGCCGAAGCGCCCGCGGAGCGAACCGCCGAGTTGATCAATGAGCTCACGAACCAGGTGCGAGAGCTCCTGAGTGGTGAACCGAAGGCCAACGCACTCCTGCTGCGAGGGTTCGACTCGCTGCGCGAGATGCCGTCGTTCGACGATCGGTACGGGCTACGCGCGGCCGCGGTCGCGATCTATCCGATGTACCGCGGGATCGCGAAGATCCTCGGGATGGATGTCCTGGCGCGAACGAAGGATCTCGCCGAGCAGATCGCGGTCGCTCGCGAGGCGTGGGATCGGTACGACTACTTCTTCCTGCATCACAAGTACACGGACTCCGCGGGTGAAGACGGCGATCGGCAACGCAAAGTCGCCGCGATCGAGGACCTCGACCAAGTCGTGCCGGAGCTTCGCTCGCTGAACCCCGACGTGATCGTCGTCTCAGGCGACCACGCCACGCCCACACAGATGGCCGCGCACTCATGGCATCCGGTCCCGACGCTGCTCTGGTCGACGAGAGGACAGCGCGACGAGGTCGACCGTTTCGGTGAGCGCTGGTGCGCGCGGGGCGCGCTCGGCATCCGCGCCACCAAGACGCTCATGCCGGTGATGCTGGCGCACGCCGGGCGTCTCAGGAAGTACGGGGCCTAGCGCCCTAGCGCATGGGCCCGGGCAGCCGGAGCTTCCCACCCGGCGGCACGAGCCAGGCGAACAGCGCGTACCCGAGCGCCGGGAACAGCGCGAACGCGGAGGCGGGGCCCGGCCCGACCAGGACCGCCAGTCCGCCGCCGGCGATGCTCGCGAGCGCCTGCCCGCCGAGCAACATCCCTTGCAACAGCCCGAACGCCGTGGCGCGGATCTCCTCCGGCAATCGCGT
Source organism: Actinomycetota bacterium (assembly GCA_046712825.1). Lineage (GTDB taxonomy): Bacteria > Actinomycetota > AC-67 > AC-67 > AC-67 > DATFGK01. Next base: position 3,893 of record JBKKCR010000022.1, read on the forward strand.
GCCGACGACCGCGTACGCGGGGATCACCATGGCGAACACGACACCGATCGAGAAGAACCCAGCGGCCGCCCAGTAGTTCGGTGGCTCGATCAGGAACCACAGGATGCCTCCCGCGGTGCCCAGCATGATGACGAGCGCCGAGGTGCGGAGGAGATCATCCGGCTCGCCCTGGCGGCGCACGAGCACGGACGCGAGGATCGTGCCAACAGGCACCGTCGCCGCCAGGATCCCGATCGCCGCGTCGCCGTAGCCGCTCAGGTTCTCCCGCACGTACACGACGACGAGCGCCTCTGCGACGATGGCGCACGAAGCTCCGACCGTCGCGAGGCCGGCGGCTCGCCGCAGATACGGATCCCCCATGATCGTGCGTGCTCCGGCCTTGAGGCTCGCCCCGACCGAAACGACGGGCCGGCCGATGCGACCTCCGGAGAGGAATCCGAGCAGCAATGCCGAGACCCCGAAGGTCGCCGCGTTGATCATGAGCGCACCTTCGGCGCCGACGGCGACGACGAGCCCGCCGCCGGCCGTGTACCCGAGCACGAGCACGACCTGATAGGTGATGTTGCTCAACGCGAGCGCATCGCCGTAGCGCTCTTCAGAGACAACCTCGGGTAAGAAGGCGGCCCTCGCAGCCTCGAACGGCGGCGTCGCGGCGGCCCCAAAGAACGCGAGCACCAGCAACGCCCAGGCGGGCTCGACCGCGAGCATCGAGAGGAAGATCCCGCCGCGAACGAGATCGGCGACGATCATGACCGTCCGGCGGGGGAAACGATCGCCCAGCGCGGCCAGGGCCTGGCCGAGCCCGACCCAGGGGAGCAACCCGACGCCGGTTACCGCCGCCGTGAGCAGCTTCGAGCCGGTCCGGTTGTGCACGAGGACGGCGAGAGCGACCCGCGCAGCCCAGTCTCCGAGCTCGCTGAGGATCTGCGCCGACCAAAGCACCCGGAAATCGCGGTGCTGAAGGGCTCGGAACAGTGTGCCCGTTTCTGCGCTCATCCGGCCTTTCCCGACCCCGGGGTCGATCGTCGCGGTATCTTCCCATGGGCGGGGCTTCTCCCCCGCGAAGCCGGCAGGTGCGTGGAGCACGAACATCGAAGACTCTCGGATGAAGTTGGCGGCACGACTGGCGATGGTCTCGCTCGTCCTCGCCCTCGTGGCCCCGGGACTCGCCGGTGCCGACCATCCGCTCGGCAACATCCCGTGGAGCACCTTGCTTCCAGCCAACCCCAGCGTGACGGCGCCGGCGGATCCTGCGATCCCCTGCGGCGAACATCCCACGACTGCGTGCGTCGATCAGGTCATCGAAGGCATGGTCGTGAATTGGGAACCGTGGGACGCATCGTGCGACCCGCGTGCGGTGTTCGCGCTCACGTACCTGCTCACCACCGAAGCGTTCCGTGAGACGATCGAGGACACGAGCTTCTTCCAAGACAACGCCGCGATCATCAACCTCGACCGCGCGTTCGCGGACCTCTTCTTCGCGGCCGTCGACGGATACGAAGACGGAACCGCCCCGCCCGCGTGGAAGGTCGCGTTCGACGCGGCGACGAGCGGTCGTACGAACGCGGTGCAGGATGTCTTCCTCGGTATGAATGCGCACATCCAGCGCGACCTCCCGGTGGCACTCGCGGCGGTCGGGCTGGTGCAAGTGGATGGGTCGACGCGCAAAAGCGATCACGACGCGGTCAACGAGATACTATCCGGCGTCCTCGACCACATCGAGGACGAGGTCGGGCGGCTCTACGATCCGATGGTCACGCTCGCCGACGCCAGCCCTTCGCCGGTCGACGAGATAGGAGCACTCGAGCTGCTCAAGTCATGGCGCGAGGGCGCTTGGCGGAACGCGGAGCGGCTCACGCTCGCGACATCGGACGCCGAACGGCAGCTCATCATGACTCAGATCGAAACGTACTCACTGATCTGGGCGCAGCTCATCGCGGCCCCGGACTTCGGGTGGTACCAGGCACGGCGCTTCGCCTACTGCACGGCGGCCCACCAAGCGACGCAGCCGTAGCGGCGCGCTCGCTCGCGTCGCCTAGTTGTTCCAGGTCGACAGCGGGCCCGCCTCGAACGCGAAGGCCACTTCCCAGATCGCCGCCAGGGCGAGCGGACCGAGTGCGCCGAGGTCGGCGAGGCGGTCCGTCGCGCTGGGCCCATATCCCGAATCCGCGATGGTCGTCAGATTCAAGGAGCGGGTCGAGACGGATAGATAGGTCTTCGCGGCCGGAGCGAAGGGCTCACCTCGGTAGGAGACGTGACGCGGCGAGCGAGTGCGAAGCGCCTTCGGATCCTTCTGCGATCCCATCCGGTCCTCCGTCATCCTCGTTCGTCCGGCAGCGACCCCGAAAACTGGAGCGAGGCCCCCGTTTCCAGGGGCCTCTCCCTGCAAGGAACCGAGATCCGGTTCCACCCCCCGCAGGATGCAGGTACTCCCCCGCTGGTCGGAAAGTGCGTGCGCCTCAGCTATTTCATCGGAAACGAGGGGGCCCTCAACAGTTGCACCTGCCTCAAACCGAGATGGGACGGATGCACTATTCCAAGCGTGTATTCGGCCCGGTCAGCCGGTCTGACGAGCTTGTTCTTCGACCGCGACGCGGAAGGAGCGCAGGAAGGTAGCGACCGTGGCCTCGGTCGCCACGGATGCCGCTTCCGCGTCCGCCAGGTCCAGCACGGTGGGCGGCAACGCGTACGAGCCTTCGACGAGCATCTCGCACGCCCGGCCCGAGACGCGTTTGACCACGATCCGCCCGGCATAGGACTGCGGCACCCAGTGGAAACCGGCGGTGCGCCAGCGCAACGGAACGACGAGCTCGTCCCGATCGTCGCCCGGAACGGCGGGAAGGAGATCGACGGTGAGCTGCCGGCTCCCCGGGGGCGAGGTCAGCCGGAGCGACCGACCGGCGGCCGCCTCACCGGCGTGGGTGGCGATCCGAAGGAATGAGACGATCCAGTCGGCCGGGCGGGCGGACAAGAGCTCCGCCAGCTCGTCGAACGGCCTGTCGATGCGCACGGTCCCGGATGCCGACATCTCATCCCCGACAACGCCCGGTGCCGACGGCTCCGAGTCTCGGACCATTGACGCACCCGCGGCCGGAGGCGGCCAGATTCAGACGCACTATCCGGGGCTAGTACAGATTCAGGCTTGGCGGAGGATGCCCTCACGCACCGCGGTCGCGACCGCCTCGAGCTTGGAGTGAGCGCCCAGCTTGCCGATCACGTTCTGAACATGGTTACGCACGGTGTGCAGGCTCAGGACCAGGCGTTCCGCGATCGCCGCGTTCGACAAGCCTTCGGCAAGGAATCTCAAGATCTCCATCTCCCGTGGGGTCAGGTCCACGCCGTGGCCCTGCTCCTTGCGGCGAAGGCGCGGCAGGAGCCGGGCGAGCATCGAGGGCGAGATGAGCGCTTCACCAGCATGGGCCGCACGCACGGCGCTCGCGACTTCCCCGATCGCCTTGTGCTTGGTGATGAAGCCGGAGCACCCGGCCTCGATCGCGCGAACCAACACCGCCTCGTCGTCGAACGAAGTGACCATGACGACCTGCACCGAATGAAGGTCCGCCTTGATCCGTTCGGTCGCATGTGCGCCGTCTCCGTCGGGAAGCTCGTAATCCATGAGGACCACGTCGGGCGCGTGCATGCGGACCGCTGCGCACCCCTCCTCGACGGTTCCTGCTGAGGCGATCACTTCGATATCGGGCTCGGCCCCGAGCGCGGCTCGGAGTCCCTGCACGAGCATCTCGTGGTCGTCGATGATGACGACGCGGATCGCCGGAGAGTCTTCCATCACCTTGTTCTGTTCGGCTCGCGGAGCGCGCAACCGAAGGATAAGCGTGACCGATTTCGGCCGCTGAACGGGAAACCCATAGACGAACAGTACACTTCTGCGCGTGGTTCCACCCACGCCGGAAGCCGCCCCATCCCCTGCCCGGCTTCGGCGCCGACTCTTATTGCTCGTTCTGCTGGCGGTGTTGCCCGGGCTGCTGCTCGTGGGGATCGGCGCCGTGGGCATCTCGAGCGCGTCGGCCTTCGCTGATGTGGATCGCACCGTCTGGCTCGGTGTGATCGGGCTCGCGCTGGTCGGGATCCTGGCATTGATCGCGGCGTGGTTCTTCGGACGGGCGTTCCTCGCGCGCCCCGCAACGTCCGCGCTACAGGGTGAACGGCAAACGGTTGAGCGCCTGGAGCAGGTCGATCAGGTGCGGACCGACTTCGTGTCGATGGTGTCTCACGAGCTTCGCAATCCGCTGGCCACCATCAGGGGGTTCGGACAGCTGCTCCGGGACCGGCCGGAGTCGTTCGGCGACGAGCAACGACGTCAGGCCTACGACGCGATCGTGCGGCAAGTCGACCGGATGGCCTCGCTGATCGACAACGTCCTCGCCGTGTCGCGCCTCGAGTCCGACGCGTTCTCCTACGCATCGGTGCCCTACGAACCGGCGAGCCTGATCGCAGAGACCGCGCAGGAGGCCCGTGGCGTGTGGGGGCAGCACCACATCGTCGTCGACGCGCCCGACGATCTTCCGCCGGCGAAGGGCGACTCCGACCGCTTGAAGCAGGTGCTCCTGAACCTCGTGTCCAACGCGTGCCGCTACTCGACGGAAGGAACCACCGTGACGATGAGCGCGCGGAGCGACGGCGCGAGGACGCGCATCGACGTCGTCGACGAAGGGCCCGGCATCCCGGCGGAGAACATCCCGATGCTTTTCAACCGCAACGCGCAGCTGCGGACTCCGGACACGCAGAAGGTCCGCGGTACAGGGCTCGGGCTCTACATCAGCCGCCGCATCGTCGAGGCGCACGGCGGACGCATCACGGTTGAAAGCGAGCCGGGCCGCGGTTCGACCTTCTCCGTCGAGGTTCCCCTCGACCCACCGCAGCCGGGAACCTAGCGACGCTTCCTGCGTTTCGGAGCCGGTCGAAGATCCGGAGTCGGGCCGCCTTTCGCGCGAGCCGTCTGACGCCGATCGCGGCGCGGCGCCTGCTCGAGCTTGCGCTTGCGCATCCGCCCGGCCGCGAACCAGCCCGCGCCGATCGCGACCGCCGAAGCGCCGACCGACACCCAGACCCACGGGAACGGTTTCCCATGGAGGGTCAGCCCTGCGACGAAGACCCCGAGTGCGTTGGTCTCGCCGAACACCTGCAGGCTCGCGGCGACCGGCTGCGCGCTGACCTCGATCCAGCCGACACCGTCCTGGTGACGAAGCAGCCGCGTGCCTCCGAGCGCCGAGCGGAGGATCACCGTGGCGGGATTGGCGAGCGCGGCAGGGGCACCCTCCTTCGCGTACGTCGCTGTGATCCCATACGCGTTGCCGTCGTAGCCCACTTCGGCCGGAGGCTCGCCGAACGTCGCGGGATCGACCGGCCGGATCTCGACCAGCACCGCGATCTCGCCGAGCCGCGGCGAGAAGGAGCCCTCCCGGAGGGCGATGACCGCTTGACCGTCCGGCGTGATGACCTGGGCGGCCACCGTGCCGATGTCGGTCATCGCGACCTCTTGCTTCGTCCCTTCCGGCGAGACGTTGCCGGCGGCGAACTCCGAAGGCGGCTTCACCCAGCGATAGGGTTCGACGGGGAGCGGACCGGTGTCGTACAAGGGCAGGACCGGGCCGTTCCCGGCAAGTCCGATGGCGATCGCGAGGTAGGCTCCCACCGCGAGGAACCCCCAGATGAGCCGGCGGGCACTCACAGCAACATCAAGACGTTGGCCGCCGCGTGGGTCACGGCCGGAGCCATCCACGACCCGGTCGCCCAGCGCTGCCACCCCAGGAGCACGCCTGCGGCCAGATCGACCGGGACCGCTCGCCACCCCCAAAAGGTCACATGCACGATGGCGAAACCGAACGAGGAGCCGGCCAGGGCCACGGGAACCCCCCACCGCAAGAGCGTCGCATATACGAAGCGGCGGAAGAATGCCTCCTCGGCAACGGCCGCCACGATCGCGGAGCCCAAGAGCAGGGCAGGAGCGGGTGGGATCAGGCTTCCCCCCAGCGCGCCGCGCGCGATCGCGAACACCCCGATCCCAAGGGCGACCGCGGCGCACCACCCGCGCGTGCTTCGATCCGAGCCGCGCGGGATGGCGATCGGGTGCAGCGCCCCGGCGAGGCCGACCATGACCGTGATCGCTGCGAAGGCCGGTGAGGAAGGCCGCGAGACGAGCGCGATGCAGCCGGCGACGAGCGTCAAAGCGGCGAGCGCTTCGGTGGGTGGGGATGCGGCGCGCGGCTGGGCCGCGCGCACGGCGCCGACCGTCATGCGGCCGTGAACGAAACGGCGGCGAGCACGCGCGGACTGAACGGACCGTGGTCGGCCGCGACGAACTCCACCTGCAACAGATGTGGCCCCTTCGACACGTCCTTGATGGTTTCGTCGAGGCTGCCGAGCAGCTGGACGACCTTGCCGTCGAGGAGGAGATGGATGTGGCCCTCGTCCGGTTTCAGGTTCGTGGTTACCTGATCGACGACGCGGCCGCCGGTCAGCGCGATGCGCACCCGCGCCTCGCTTCCCTGGATGACGGCGCCGGTCGTCGGCTCGAGGATCGAAACCTTCGCGGTTGAGCTGAGACGCGCGGACGCAGACGGCGTCGGCTCGGTTCCGGACTTCGGGCCGCAGGCCGCGAGGCCGACCAGCAGCACGGCGGCGAGCGCGTTCAAGAACGGTCGTCTCATGGCAACAGTCAGGGAGTCTAGCGGCCGGGTGCGTCCTTGGTGGGGTCGTCCGGCATGGCGTCCCGGGCTTCGTCCCGCGCCTCGATGCGCTTGCGGCGGAACTGCAGAATGAAGAAGAAGACGACGGCGGGCAGGAGCAGGGACAAGATCTCGTCCCACCCACCCGCGTGTGCGAGCGGAATCACTCCTCCAGTCTAGGCAGTCGCGACGGCGCCGGCCCGGCGCGCGGCCACACCGCGTCGCGGAGTCCGGCACCGACAAGCTAGTCGTGCTCAGGACCTAGAGCGAGGCGGAGACCATCGCGAGCCGCTGCAGGCTCTTCTCCATCTTGCGGGCTACCTCCCGGCCGCCGAACTTCATCATGAACCCGCGGAGCAGCCCGGCCGGCTCCTGTTGTGAGACCAGCCGCACGAGCGTCCCGCCACCGTCGGCCTGGAGCCACACCGAGAAGATCGTCTCCGAAGCGAACCGCGGTGCCGGCTTGCCGTTGAGGCGCTCGGCCTCGTGCCTCCAAGAGAGCAGGCGGCCGGGCTCGTACGCGGTCACGACCTGATCGATCTCCGAGCGCTTCGATCCCCACCGTCCGGCGATGCGCTGGCGGCGGCCGATCCCGGCACCTTCGAGGAGCTCGGCCTTATCGCAGAAGGCGAACCACATCGGCATGCGCCGAACGTCTTCGACGATGCTCCAGACCGCGTCCGGCCGGGCGGGCACGATCGCTTCTCGCTCGATCTCGATCACGATCGCGTCACGATAGCCCACTTCGTCCTGCCGTCCATCGTTGATCGCGCCGACACCGGCGCGGTCGGGTCGGCACCGTCGACGGTCATTTCGTGATGCGCGCGCCCGTCACGTAGCCTTCGTCTGGATGGATCTTCGCTACACCGACGAGCAGGAAGCCTTCCGGGCCGAGGTTCGCGCCTGGCTCCGCGCCAACGTTCCCAAGGAACGCCTGCCGACCGTCGGCACCCGCGAGGGCTTCGACGCCCACCGCGCCTGGGAGCGGGAACTCGGCCGCGCCGGGTACGGAGCCCTGCACTGGCCGGTCGAATACGGCGGCCGCGGTGCCGACGTCGTGATGACGGCGATCTTCGAGGAGGAGTACGCGCTCGTCGAGGGTCCACCGCGCATCACGGTGCTCGGACGCAACCTCATGGGTCCGACGCTGATGGTCCACGGGACGCCCGAGCAGAAGGACCGGTGGCTGTCGCGGATCCTTTCCGCAGACGACATCTGGTCGCAGGGATTCTCCGAGCCCGACGCCGGGAGCGACCTCGCCGGGCTCAAGACGCGCGCGGTTCGCGACGGCGACGAGTTCGTCGTGAACGGCCAGAAGATCTGGACCTCCTACGGAACGTTCTCCGACTGGATCTTCGCGCTCGTCCGCACGGACCCGGAAGCGCCGCGTCACGCCGGCATCACGTTCCTCGCCATCGATATGCACTCTCCCGGCGTCGAGGCACGTCCGCTCGTCCAGGTCGACGGCCGAGCCGGCTTCGCCGAGGTCTTCTTCACCGACGTGCGGGTGCCGGTGTCGCACGTCATCGGCGACCTCAACCGTGGGTGGGATGTCGCGATGACGACGCTCGGCTTCGAGCGCGACGCTCCGTCCGCCCCTGCCGGGCGTTTCGAACGCGACGTGGCCGAGCTGGCGTCGATCGCGCGGGCGCTCGGTCGCGATACCGACGCGGGCGTTCGAGACACGATCGGATCCCTGTACGCGCAGGCACTCGCCTACCGGCACCACAGCAGGCGGACGCTCACCAGGCTCGCGCGCGGCGAGAGCATCGGGCCCGAGGGTTCGGTCACGAAGGTGCTGTGGTCCGAGCTCGAGCGCGAGACGTTCGCCAAGGGCCGCGAGCTGCTCGGGCCGTACGGCGAAGTTGTCTCGGGCGAGTCGCCGCTCGCCGACCCGGTGCGCTGGCATTCGAAGTACTGGTTCTCGCGCGCGGCCACGATCTACGCCGGGACCAGCGAGATCCAGCGCAACATCATCGCCGAGCGCGTGCTCGGCCTTCCGCGGAAGTAGCGACCGTGGATTTCGATTTCTCCGCCGAGCAGCTTGCCGTCCGCGATCTCGCGCGCGAGCTCTTCGAGAAGGAGTCACCGCCGTCGCGCCTGCGCGAGCTGTGGAGCGGCGCCGAGCGGGATCGATCGGTGTGGAAGGCGCTCGGCCAGGCGGGTCTGCTCGAGATCACCGACCCGGTCGACCTGGTGCTGGTGCTCGAGGAAGCCGGGCGCGCAGCAATACCTGAACCGATCGCGGAGACACTCGCGGTCGCGGCGCCGGTCCTCGGCGAAGCGGGGAGTGATTGGCTCCCCCGCATCGCGGCCGGCGAAGCGATCGTTGCGGTGCAGCTCGGCGGCGCGCCGTTCGTCGTCGACGCGGGCGACGCGGATCTGCTGCTGCTCGAGCGCGACGGCGAGCTCCACGCGCTTCCTCGCGATGCGTTCACCGCGACCCCGGTCGATTCCGACGACAAAGCTCGTCGCCTCTTCGCGGTCGAAGCCCGTCCCACCCCGGACACCCGCCTTTCGGGCGCTGCCGCCGATGCGTCCGATCGTGGGGCGGCCGCCGTGGCCGCAGTCCTCAACGGGATCTCGATGCGCATGCTCGACATGACGCTGGAGCACGTCAAGACCCGTGAGCAGTTCGGTAAGCCGGTCGGCTCGTTCCAGGCGGTGAAGCACAAGCTCGCGAGCGCGCACGTGCGTGTGGAGTCCGCGCGCGCGGCGGCCTGGTACGCCGCGTTCGCGATCGGGGCCGGCCTGCCCGACCGCTCGCTCGCCGCGTCGGTCGCCAAGGTCGTGGCGGCCGAGGCCGAGGCCATTGCCAACGCCGAAGCGCTGCAGTGCCACGGCGGGATCGGCTTCACCTGGGAGCACGACCTGCACATGTGGATGAAGCGCGGGAATGCGCTGGAAGCGTCCTTCGGCACCGCCGCCGAGCATCGGGCCCGCGTCGCCGCTCACGTGCTTTCGGAGCAGGCCGATGCCTGAGGCGCCACCGTATCCGCCGGGCCGCTCACTGCTCGAGGGCAAGACCGTGCTCGTCACCGCGGCCGCAGGAGCGGGGATCGGCTTCGCGACCGCGAAGCGCTGTCTCGAGGAAGGCGCTCGCGTGGTCCTCTCGGACAAGCACGAGCGCCGCCTCGTCGAGGCGGCGGACAAGCTCACCGAGCTGGGAACGGTCGCCTGCTCGATCCCGTGCGATGTCACTTCGCAGGACGACGTCGACCGTTTGTTCCGCGGAGCCGTCGAGGCGACCGGCGGGCTCGACGTGGTCGTGAACAACGCCGGGCTCGGCGGCACGAAGGACATCGCCGAGATGACGGACGACGAATGGTCCGTCGTGATCGACATCTCGTTGAACGGAACCTTCCGGTGCACGCGCGCGGCATTGCAGCACATGATCCCTCGCAGCAGCGGCGTGATCGTGAACCTCGGGTCGATCCTGGGCTGGCGGGCGCAGGCCGGCCAGGGCCACTACGCGGCCGCGAAGGCCGGCGTCATGGCGCTCACCCGGGCCGCGGCCATGGAGGCCGCACCGCACAACGTCCGAGTGAATTGCGTGGCGCCATCGTTCGCCGAGACGCCGTTCCTGTCCAAGGTGGTCGCAGAGGAAACCCTGGCCGAGCTCCGCGCCCGGGAGGCGTTCGGCCGGGCCGCCGAGCCCTGGGAGGTCGCGAACGTGATCGTCTTCCTCGCGAGCGATTACTCCTCATACATGACCGGCGAGGTCGTCTCCGTCAGCGCCCAGCATCCCTGAGGTTCAAAGCCCCGCAGTTGCGTTTCAGCGCGTATAGCACCTCCAAACGCAACAGGTCAGGCCCCCCCAGGTTGAAAAACTAGAACGTGTTCTATAGGCTGGCTCAACCGCCTCGAGGGCGGCCAGAAGGGGGACCCGCATGGAGTTCGGCATCTTCCTCCAGGGCCATGTAGCCCAGCGCAGCCTTGAGAAAGACCCCAACTTCGAGCACACCTCGCTGATGAACGACGTCGCGCTCGCGAAGGCCGCCGACGAGTCGGGGTTCAAATACATCTGGGTCTCCGAGCACCACTTCCTCGACGAGTATTCGCACACCTCGGCGTCCGAGGTCTTCCTCGCGTACCTGGCCGGCGTCACGTACCGCATCCACCTCGGCTCGGCGTTCTGGAAGATCTCCCCCGCTGTGATCCATCCCGTCCGCGTGGCAGAGCGCG
>JBKKCR010000023.1:0-7127 GCA_046712825.1 Actinomycetota bacterium
GGAGCTGGCCCTGGATCTCGCGCCCGGCCGCGCACTACTACACAGCGATCTGCGTGCCGAGCGGCGCGGCGCAACCGTGTCCCGCCGGGGAGATCGCACAGAACGAGGAGATCCTCGGGCTTCCCAATCCTTTGATCTGGTGGGTCGGGTTCTTCCTTGCGCTCCCGCTCTGCGCGTGGTGGATGGTCGTCCGGCGCGACGACGTCGCGGCGCTGCTGCTCGTGCTTTTCCTGCCGCTCGTCTTACCGTGGTTCCTGACGACGCGGCCGCTCTTCATGTTCTATATGACGCCCGCCGTGCCGCTCCTCGTGCTGATGCTCGTGCATGTGATGAAGGTCTGGCGGCTTCGCGCTAGCGCGGTCGCGTTCGTCGTGCTCTCCGTCGGCGCGTTCATCTACTTCTATCCGGTGCTGGCCGCCTACCCGCTTCCGCCGCAGGGGATCTTCGGCTGGGAGAGCCGCATCTGGTTCGGTCACGTCCTCAAAGGCGACTGCACCGTAGAAGGCATCAAGCTGCTCTGCTGGATCTAGCCGGGCTGGCCCTTCTTCCGGCGCACGCGCGCGGCGGCCTCTTTGGCCTTCCTTTTCGCCATGTACAGCATGCGGCGGGCCCACATGTACTCGGTTCCGAGGACCGCGAGGCCCGCGATGATGACGAGCATCCCAGGGCCCGGGAGGACGAGGAGCACGATCCCGCCGAGGACCAAGACGAAGCCGACGATCGTGATCGCAAAGCGTTTAGAGTTGCGTCCGACCCAGCGGATCATCCCTCGCGCGGTCGCCACCCGGCCCCCTTCGAATCCGTTGCAGGAGGATACCAGCCCCCAAGGACATCCCGGGAAGGGAATGCGTACACTTCGCGCCGATGAACATCCAGGGGAAAGGCGCGCTGGTCACTGGGGGAGCATCGGGTCTCGGCCGAGCGACCGCCGAGGCGCTTCACGCCGCCGGGGCGGGGGTCGTGATCATGGATCTCCCGCACTCTCAAGGTGAAGCCTTCGCGAAAGAGCTCGGCGACCGAGCCCACTTCGCTCCCACCGACGTCACCGATATCGAGCAGGTGAGCGCCGCGGTCGCGACGGCCGTCGAGGCATTCGGCGGGGTTCACATCGTGGTGAATTGCGCCGGCATCGGGTGGGCGCAGCGGACCGTAGACCGCAACGGCCCGCACGACCTAGGCGCCTTCGAGACGGTGGTTCGCATCAACCTGATCGGAACCTTCAACGTGATCCGGCTCGCGGCCGCGCAGATCGTCCAACAGGAACCTGACGGCGAGGAGCGGGGTGTGATCGTCAACACGGCGAGCGCCGCGGCGTTCGACGGTCAGATCGGCCAGGCCGCCTACGCGTCCTCCAAGGGTGGGGTCGTATCGATGACGCTTGTGGTCGCGCGCGACCTCGCCGCGCGGCTGATCCGCTGCTGCACGATCGCCCCGGGAACCTTCGACACGCCGATGCTTGCGATGCTTCCGGACGAACAGCGGCAAGCGCTCGCAGCCCAGATCCCTCACCCGAGCCGCCTCGGAAAGCCGTCCGAGTTCGCGGCTCTCGTTCGTCACATCGTGGAGAACCCGGTCCTGAACGGCGAAACGATCCGCCTCGACGGGGCGCTGCGCATGCCACCGAAGTGAGATCCGCGAAGCGCGCAGCCGGAAACACGCGCGCACGAAGGGACTCGAGGAGAAACAAACCGAAACGAACGAGACGCGGACGAACGCACAAACCATCCGGTGCGCGGGTTGCTAACATCGGCAAGCAGATGCCTGCTTCTAGCAAGCGCGCCCGCAGGCCCCGGTTGTTGCGTACGACGCCGCTGGCCCTCGCTTCGCGACTCCTAGATCTGGGAACCGCACATCGCAAGATCCTCGAGCGCTTCGCACAGCGCGGCACGATCACCATCCTGTTCACCGACATCGCGAACTTCACCGCAGCGACCGAGTCGGGAGGGGAGCGGGCGGCGATGGGCCTCCTCGACACGCACGACGGGACGGTGATCCCGGCGATCGCGCGCAACCGCGGCCGGGTCGTGAAGAACGTCGGAGATGGGATCATGGCGGCGTTCCGCGATCCGTCGGACGCGGTCGCGGCGGCCGCGGCGATCATCGAGCGGACGGCGGGCGACCGACGGCCGTTGCCGCTGCGGATCGGCCTCGACACCGGTCGCCCCACCCGGCGGGGCGAGGACTACATCGGTCACACGGTTAACCTCGCGGCGCGGCTCGTGAAACGTGCGCGGCCTGGGGAAGCACTGGTGACCGACGCCGTTTACAAGGCCGCGAAGGACACCGACGGCGTCGTGTGGCGCGAGCGCGGCCGGCCGGCCCTCAAAGGCGTGAAGAAGCCGCCGGCGACGTGGCGTCTCAGCGTGCCGCGGGCGCGGAAAGCGTCGTAGCCTCACCATTCGGCACCGCCGCCCGCGCCACGTTCATGTCGCGGATCGGCGAGCTCAGCCAGATCGATGCGGCGGCAGCCACGTAGGCCGAACCGACGACGATCACGTTGATCCTCAGGCTCACGTGGTCGAGAACAAAGCCGCCGACTAGCACGCCGAGCGGCATCGCCATCCACGCGACACCGCCGAGCACGCTGAGGACGCGCCCCCGCAAGACGATCGGGATCCGCTCGTAGGCAACCGTGTCGATCAAAGGGTTGACCGGCCCCGATGCGGACCCGGCGACGAACGCGAACGCCATGAGTACCCCGAGCGGCGGGAACACCGCCAGTGCCGGATATTTGATCGTGAACGCGAGGAAGCACCACCCGAAGAGCCGGTGGCGGGCGAACCTCGTCCCGATCCTCGAGAAGAGGATCGCTCCGAACATCGAGCCCGCACCGAACGCGCCGATCACCGCCCCCAGGCTCACGGCGGTGCCGTACACCCGGGCGGCGTAGACGATCAGCAGCACCGAGGTCCAGGCGTCGAGGAAATTCGTCACCACCAGGAGCTTCGCGATCGCCGCAAGCGGGCGGTCACGCCGGAGGAACGCGAACCCTTCCTTGATCTCCATGAGATAGCGCGAGCCCGGGACCCGGGACGGCCGCGCATGGCTCGGCACGGCCAGCAGCACTACCAGGGCCGAAATCGCGAACGTGGCCGCGTCGATCCACAGGACGGCTATCGGTCCGCCGAGCGCGATCAGAACGCCCGCCAGCGGGGCTCCGGCGAGGCGCGAGCCGCGTTCCACCGTCGCCGTGACGCCGGTCGCGCGCTCGAGGGACCAGCCGGCGCGATCCGCGAGCGTCGGGACGAGCGCGGACCGAGCGCTCATCCCCGGCGTGTCGAGCAGCGCGCCGAGGAAAACCAACGCGACGAGCGCCGGAAACGAAAGGTGTCCCATCGCATGCAAGAGCGGGATCATCGCGACCGTCACGCCGCTCATGACGTCGGCCAGGATGCTCATCCGCTTCGAGCCGAGCCGGTCGATGAGCGCGCCTCCCAGGAAGCTCGCGAGCACGACCGGCAGGAAGCTGAAGAACGCGACGGTACCCGTCTTCGACGCGCTGCCGGTGGTTTGCAGAACGAACCACGGGATCGCGGTGAGGGCCATCACGTTCCCGGTCAGGGAAACGCCGTTCGCGACATAGAGAGCAGCGAGCGGACGCGAGGAGGACCTCGCCGAAGTTTCGGGGCTCATGCCGAACCCCGTCCTCCGGGGAATGCGTACAGGATCACGTCCGCGCTTCCGGCCCCCGGGCTCGGCTCACGCCGGCGCCACCGCTCGACGACCTCCCACATCTCGGAGGTCACCTGTTTCAGCTCGGCGGGTGTGAGAGTGAGGCGGACATCGCTCATCTCCGACGCAGCGAGCCAATCCTCGTCCCAGTTGTGCGCGTGCTCGTAGAACTGCTCGATGCGGGCCACGTGCCGCCGGAAGATCTCGCGCTGCAGGACGGCGACGGCATCGAGACGCTCCGGAGTGTCGAGGAAATCCGTCATCGACCAAGAGGTGAACTCGTGGGAGGCCTTCCACCAGGTCTCGCGCCGGTCCTTGGCGAGATCCTGCGCCTGCTCGATGAAGCCGTGCTCGGCGAGCCGACGGAGGTGGTAGCTCACGAGCGGGATCGCCTCGTCGACCGCAGAGGCAAGGGTGGTGACCGTCGCGGGCCCGTCGCTGCGCAACGCTCCCAGAAGCCGCAGCCGAAGCGGATGCGCGAGAGCCCTCAGGGTGCGAGGGTCGTCGAGCTTCTTGACCTTGGCCGCGTCCATGCCGAGCAGGTTATTACACGAGTAAATATTGCGCAAGTAACGTTAAGTAGCCGCCTGAGCAGGTAGGATCCAAACGACCATGGCCGTCACCTCGGAGTCTGCACACCGACTGAGCAGTGGCGTTCGGGTCGGGCACTGGACCGCACCCTCCGGCGCCGGAGGATGCACGGTCGTCCTTCCACCACCGGGCAACGTCTCGTCCTGCGACATCCGCGGATCGTCACCCGGCTCACGCGAGCTCGCGACGCTCGACCCGGAGCGGCAGCGCACCGAGATCCACGGGATCCTGCTCACCGGCGGCTCCGCCTTCGGCCTCGCCGCCGCCGACGGCGTGATGCGATGGCTTGAGAACCATGAGATCGGATTCAAGACGCCGATCGCCACGATCCCGATCGTGCCGGCGGCGGTGATCTTCGATCTGTCGGCCGGCGATCCGGCGTCGCGGCCGGGATCCGACGCCGGTTACGCGGCCTGCGAGGACGCGATCGAGGAGCCGGTCGCCACAGGACGGGTAGGCGCGGGTACCGGAGCGACCGTGGGCAAGTGGGCCGGGCGCGAGTTCTTTGCGCCCGGCGGGCTCGGCGTCGCGGTCGCGCGCGAGGGTGAGCTCGAGGTGCGCGCGCTGGCGGTCGTGAATCCGTTCGGGGACGTGGTCGGCGAGGACGGCACGGTCATCGCCGGAACGTCGGCGCCGGATCCTCAGATGCGCCCGCCACCCGCCGATCCGCGCGTGGGCTGGAACACGGTGCTCGCGGTCGTGACGACCGTCGCGACGCTCGGACGTGGAGACGTTCGGTTCCTTGCGGCTCGCACGTCCGACGGGATCACCCAGGCGATCCGGCCGGCACACACGCGCTACGACGGCGACATCGCGTTCGCGATTGCGATCCCGCCGTCCGGGGACGGCGGGACGGCGGCCGATCTCGACGTTCTGGCGCTGCTCGCCGCGCGCGCCACCGCGGCGGCGATCCGCGGCGCAGTCGCGCCCTGATCGCGCTACTCGACGAACTTGTAGCCGAGCCCGCGCACCGTGACGATGTGATTCGGCTTGTGCGGGTCGCCCTCCACCTTCTCGCGCACGCGCTTCACGTGGACGTCGAGCGTCTTCGCGTCGCCGAAGTAGTCCGGCCCCCAGATCTCCTCGAGCAAGAACTGCCGCGTCACGAGCCGTCCCTTGCGGAGCAGCAGCAGATGCAACAGCGCGAATTCCTTCGGAGGGAGCGAAACCAAGTCGCCGCGCACCCGAACCTCGTGACGCTCGGGATCGAGCATCACCGGTCCCCCGGTCACGACTTCCCCGTTGGCATCCGGAAGGGCCATCCCAGCGCGCCGCAGTTGCGCCCGGACGCGCGAAACGAGTTCCCGCATCGAGAACGGCTTCGTTACGTAATCGTCGGCGCCGAGCTCGAGCCCGGCCACCTTGTCGGCCTCGGCGTCCTTCGCGGTGAGCATGATGATCGGGACCGTCGACTCCTCGCGGATCAGCTTGCAGAGATCCAGCCCGGACATCTCCGGGAGCATGAGGTCGAGGACGACGAGGCTAGGCCGGTCGGTGCGGAAGCGTTCGAGCCCGGCGTTGCCGTCGGGGGCGACCGAGACGCGGAAACCCTCCCGCTCAAGGTTGTACCGAACCGACTCCGCCAGCGATGCCTCGTCCTCGACGAGGAGGATCATCCGGCTCCTTCGACCTCTGGGTGGGATGCGTCGGTGAACTCCCGGAACTGACCGGTGATCAGGAACGCGACCTGCTCGGCGATGTCGACGGCGTGGTCACCGATCCGCTCGAGCTGACGCGATACGACCATCATCCGGATCGCCCACTCGAGCATCTGTGGATCCCACGCGCACGACGCGACTTCCCGGTACATCCCGCGGTTCAGGCGGTCGACCGGGTCGTCCATCTCCGGCAGCTTGAGGGCGAGCTCGATGTCGCGGCGCGCGAGCGCATCCATGGACGCGCGGAGCATCTGCCGGGCGATGTCGCCCATCTCGGTGAGGTGGGACAGGATCGTTTGGTTGACGGGCAGGCCGTGGACCACTTTGACGATCTTGGCGATGTTGACGGCCATGTCTCCCACCCGCTCGAGATGCACGTTCGTGTGCAGGATCGCCGAGATCAAGCGCAGGTCGATCGCCACCGGCGTCTGCAAAGCCAAGAGTTCGAGCGTTCGCCGCTCCACCGCCATGTAACGGTTGTCGAGATCGTCGTCCGAGTCGATCACGAGGTCCGCGGCGGTGAGGTCATCGTGGGTCAGCGAGGTCATCGCTGCAGCGAGCATGCGCTCCCCCACCTCGCCCATGCCGAGCACGTCGAGCTCGAGGCCGTCGAGCTCTTCGTGGAAGTGCCGCTTCGCAGGTTCCGCCATCAACCGAACCGCCCCGTGATGTACGCCTCGGTCCGTGGGTCGGAGGGCCGCGTGAAGATCCGTTTCGTCCGGTCGAACTCGACGAGCACGCCGGTCCGCATGTCGCCGTCCTCCGAGGTCTCGGCCGTAAGAAATGCCGTCATGTCGGAAGCCCGAGCCGCTTGCTGCATGTTGTGCGTCACGATCACGATCGAGTAGCGACTGCGGAGCTCGCGCATGAGATCCTCGATCTTCGCCGTCGCGATCGGGTCCAGCGCCGAGCACGGCTCGTCCATGAGGATCACATCGGGCTCGACGGCGATGGCTCGCGCGATGCAGAGGCGTTGCTGCTGGCCGCCCGAGAGCGAGTACGCGTTCTTCTTCAGATCCTTCCGCACCTCGTCCCACAGCGCGGCCTGCTTCAGCGCCTCTTCCACGCGCGCGGGGACGTCATCTTTGATGCCGTGAACCCTGAGCCCGAAAGCGACGTTGTCGAAGATCGACTTGGGGAATGGATTGGCTTTCTGGAACACCATCCCGATTCGCCTGCGCACCTCCACGGCGTCGACCTCGGGGT
>JBKKCR010000024.1:0-12531 GCA_046712825.1 Actinomycetota bacterium
GTGAGGGGCTGGCGGTGGCCGGTGTGCCTGCGGTAGTTGGTCTTCTGCCGGTACTGGAAGATGTCGATCTTGTCCCCCTTGAAGTGCTGGAGGACACGCCCCTTGACGCCCGCCTTGTCCGTGAGCTGCTGGTGGTCGGTGACGATCGTCCCGTCGTCCAATCCCATCATCAGCGGGACGAAGTCGATCGGCTCGCCCGGCTCCTGCTTCAGCCGGTCGACCGTGATCTGCTCTCCGACGGACACCTTCTCCTGGTGACCGCCCGTGCGGATGATCGCGTACATCTCGGACCCTCCCGGTGTTAGTCGATCTCGTGGGTGATGACGATACCCCGGCCCTCACAGTTTGGGCACGGTTCGCTGAACGCCTCGAGGAGGCCCTCGGACACCTTCTTGCGCGTCATCTCGACCAGGCCCAGGGACGAGACCTCGAAGACCTGGCTCCGGGTCTTGTCCCTGGACAGCGCGCGCTTCAAGGTCCGAAGCACTTGCTCGCGGTTGGAAGGCAGGATCATGTCGATGAAGTCGATGACGATGATCCCGCCGATATCGCGGAGGCGAAGCTGTCGCGCGACCTCCTCCGCGGCTTCGAGGTTGTTCTTGAACACGGTCTCCTCGAGCGAGCCACCCTTGCCGACGAACTTGGCCGTGTTCACGTCGATCACAGTCATGGCTTCGGTGCGGTCGATCACGATCGAGCCGCCGGACGGCAGCCACACCTTCCGCTCGAGCGCCTTCTGGATCTGCTCGACGACGTGGTGCTGCTCGAGGATCGAGAGCGGACCTTCGTGGAGCTCGAGCCGCTCCATCAGATCCGGCCCGCTGTCCTCGAGGTACTCCACGAGCTTCGCGTGGATCGCCTTCGAGTCGACGACCACCTTCGCGAAATCGCCGGAGAAGATGTCGCGCACGACGCGCGTCACGAGCTCGGGCTCCGCGTAGAGGAGGGCCGGCGCCTTCTCTTTCTTCTGCTTGGTCTTGATCTCGTCCCAGATCTTCAGCAGGCCGTCGAGGTCGCGCTTCAGTGCCTCGGCGCTCGCTCCCTCGGCGGCGGTTCGAACGATCACACCGTGACCGTTGGGCCGCATCCCACGCACGATCTGCCGGAGCCGGGCGCGTTCCTCCTCGGCGAGACGCCGGGAGATGCCCGACAGCTGCTGCTCGGGTGCGAGGACCATGTAACGCCCGGCGAGCGAGATCTGCGCCGTGAGCCGCGCGCCCTTCGTGCCGAGCGGGTCCTTGGTCACCTGCACGAGGACCGGCTGACCCGGTTTTAAGATTTTCTCGATGCGAGGTTGCGTCTCGCCTTCCAGATCCTCGGCCGAATAGTTAACCTCGCCCGCGTACAGCACCGCATTCCGCCCTTTGCCGATGTCGACGAACGCCGCCTCCATGCCGGCGAGCACGTTCTGCACGCGGCCGAGGTAGACGTTGCCGGCGATCGAGCGGCCGCCGCCATGCGCGACGTAATGCTCGATCAGCGTCCGGCCTTCGAGCACCGCGATCTGGATGCGGTCGCCGTGCTCGTGGATGACCATGACCTTGTCGGAGCCGCGGAGCTGCTTGGCTTCCTCGCCCGTGAGACGGCGTGGAGGCCGTCGCGGCCGCTGACGGGAACGTTGCGCGCGAGCATCGAGGCGAGTTGAACCGCCCTTCGAGGCGTCGGCCTTGGGCGCGCCGGTCCTGGTGCGGCCCCCTGCCTTCGCGGGAGCAGGCGTCGCCGGCTCGCCGTCTGCCGCCTCGTCGCCGTCTGCCGCGGGCGCCGCCGCCGCCGGACGCCGTTGCCGCGGTGCTCTCGCCGGCTTGGGCTGTGGCTGTGGCCGAGGCTCGGACGCGCTTTCCTCGTCATCGCCTTCGGCGGATTCTCCGTCGGCGACCTGCTCAGACCCTGCGGGACGCGCGCCGCCACGTCCTCCACGCCCACGTCCACCTCGCCGGCGGCGACGCTTGGGGGCGGCCGGCGTGGTGCCGTCGCCGGCCGAGGTGGTGCTCTCGTCGGCAGTGGTGCCTTCGCCGGCCGCGGCAGCCGGGCCGTTCGCCGGTTCACCAGTAGAGGCGCCCGGCGTATTTACGGCTGCGGTCGCCGCGCCGTCGCCCTCAGGCACGTTTGCTTCCGCGCTCGCCGGCGCAGCGTTGTCGTCGGCCGCTTCCGCGCCGGCCGCAGGAGGCCTCGCGCGCGACGTCGAAGGCCTGCGAACCCCCGATGGAGTACTGCGCGGCCGAGCCGGCTGGGTTCGCCGCGGGCGCGGCGGTGACGACCTCGAGCCGTCCGGCTTCGCAGCGGGCGCCGTATCGCCGCCCCCGGCTGCATCCGACGCGTTGTCGCCTTCCTTGGAAGCTCCGCCCGCCGTCGCGGGCTTCTTCTTGTGCCGCCTCCCTCCACGGCGGCCGCGCCGCCGCTTCGGACGAGGTGGCCCGCCCTCGGTTGTAGCGGTTGGGCCGCCTGAGCTGCCCTCGCCGCTCGCCCCCGCGTTCGTTGCGCCGGCCGGGGACCGCTCCCCTGGTTCGGCCGAACCGCCGGACGCTCCTGCAGCATTCGCTCCCGCCGCGTCCGCGCCGCTCCGTTTCGGAGGGGTCGCGTCGCCGGCCGGGGCTTCGCCGCCGGTCGTCTCGCTTTCGTCGTTCACTGTCGTGCTCCTCTCTCGCCGCTCAAAGGCGGCGCATGTGGATGTTGAGCAGGATCCCGGTCGCCAAGAACGATGCGATCAGCGACGAGCCGCCGTACGAAACGAATGGCAACGGGATCCCGGTGATGGGCGAGATGCCCATCGTCATTCCCATGTTCACGAATCCTTGGAAGGCGAACATCGACACGATGCCGGCCGCCAATAAGGATCCGAATGAGTCCTTCGCCATCATCGAGATGCGCACTCCTCGCCAGAGGAACATCGCGAACAGGAGCAAGAACGCCCCCGTACCGGCGAAGCCGAATTCCTCGCCGATGACGGTGAAGATGAAGTCCGTGTGCTGCTCGGGTACGAACTTAAGATTGGTTTGGGTTCCGCTGAAGAGTCCTTTGCCGGTGAATTCTCCGGACCCGATAGCGATCTTCGCTTGCGCCAGGTTGTACCCGGTGCGATCGGGATCGCTGGTTGGATCGAGGAACGCCGTGAGGCGCGCGACCTGGTAGTCCTTCAGCAGGCCTGTGGAAAGGATACCCCAGAACGCGACGGTAGCGAGAAGAACCATGATGACCAGCAGTCGCATCCTCGTCCCGGCGACCAGCAGCATCCCGCCGAGGATCGCTAGGAGGACGAGCAGGGTCCCGAGGTCGGGCTGCAGGTAGATGAAGATCGCCGGAACGGCCACAAGGATGATGCACTTCAGGACGTCGGGCAGTAACGGGGAGCCTTTGCGCTCGGCGAGGACCGCGGCGATGGCGATGATCAGCGCGAGCTTCGCCAGCTCCGACGGCTGGATCTGGAAGACTCCGATCGCGATCCACCGCTGCGCGCCGGCAACGGTCGTTCCGAGAGGACTCAGGACGACCGCGAGCAGGATCACTGGAACGCTCCACGCCAACCACGCCCAGGCCTTCAGCTTCCGGTAGCCGAACAGCGCCAGCACCGTCATGCCGATGACGCCGACGGCGCCGAACAGTAGCTGGCGATCCAAGTAGTAGCGCGTGGGAAGGTCTTCGGCGTCGAGCCGCGCGAACGTGGCGGAGTACACCATGAGCGCCCCGAAGCCGGAGAGCAGAAGCGCGAACACGATCAGCGTCGGATCGAGATGACGGAACGGCGCTCGCTCCGACAAGCGCGCGGGGATGAGTCGCTCGCGTCCGATGCGCTCGACGCGGCCGGCCGTTCCCTCGAACGCCATCAGTCGCTCCTCGTCCCGAACACGACGGGTGTGAGCGGCAGATCGAAGAGCTTGTCCATGATCCGGCGCACGACCGGCCCGGACACCTGGCTCCCGAATCCCGCTTGCTCGACGACCGAGACCACGACGTAGCGGGGCTTGTTCGCCGGCGCGTACGCCGCGAACCACGAGAACGGCTGCTTGCCGGCGATCTCGGCGGATCCCGTTTTCGCCGCGACCGATATCTCGTCGAGCGGCCAGCCGCGGAACGGGAACACCGCGGTCCCGCGCAACGTGACCTGTTCCAGAGCCCGTTGGATGTAGTTCATGTTGTCCGCGTCGATCTTCACGCGCGAAAGCACCTGCGGCTTGATCTCTTGTTCCACGGTGCCGTCGGCTCCCTTAACGGTTAAGCCGACGTGGGGACGCAGCACCTTGCCGCCGTTGGCGATCGCGGCGTAGCCAACAGCCATCTGGAGCGGCGTAGCGATGACATCGCCCTGTCCGATCGACATGTTGACGGCGTCGCCGCCTCGCCACAGGTACCCGCGCTCGCATAGGTCCTCGTCCACGACGTCCTTGGTCCTATTGAAGCGATCGCACCACCGCACCTTGTTGAGGTCATAGATCTGCCGGCGGTAGTCGCGGTCGGGAACGCGACCGTCCTCCTCGTTCGGGAGGTCGATCTTGGTCACCGCGCCGAGCCCGAAGCGGCGCGTCCAATCCTGCATGACCTCGTAGACCTTCTTGCCGGCGAGCTCGTTCGCGCGTTCCTTTCCCCACCAGTTGGCGGCGAGCCGATAGAAGACGGTGTCACAGGACACGACCAGAGCCTGGGCGAGCGAGATGTTCCCGCTCCCGCCGGTCCAGTTGTTGAACACTCGGTTGCCGAACTCGAATGACGAGGTGCACGGCAACGTCGAGCTCGGCGACATGGCCCCCGACTCGAGGGCCGCAGCCGCCATGAACGGCTTGAACGTCGACCCCGGCGGATACGCGGACTGCATCGTCCGGTTGAGCAGCGGGAAACTGTTCTTCGGATCGTTCAGGGCGGCGAAGTAGTCGGACGAGACGCCCCCTACGAACCGGCGAGGATCGAACGTCGGGTAGCTGGCCATCGCGACGACCTCACCCGTCTGCGCGTCGAGTACCACGACCCCGCCGGCCGGTGCCAAGAAGCGATCACCGGTCTCGTGGAAGGTCTGGCCACGGGCGCGTTGGATCCCGAGATAGAGCGCCTCCTCGGCGACCTTTTGGACCTCGGCGTCCAGGGACAGCATCACGTCGTGTCCGGGCTCCGCCTCTTGAGCGCCGAGCGATCGCAACACGATCCCGCTCGAATTCACCTCGAGCTTGTCGATGCCGGGTTTGCCGCGGAGCCAATCCTCGTAGGTCCGCTCGACGCCGGTGCGCCCGATCGAGTCGCCGAGCCGGTACTCCTTGTCGCGCAGGCGATCCAGCTCCGACTCGGACGTCTCGCCGACGTACCCGAGGACATGCGCGGCGAGGTTGCCCTTTGGGTAGGCCCGGACCGGCAGGACGAGCGTCTCGGCGCCCGGGTAACGCTCGGCGTGCTCCCGGATCTCGAAGATCACCGGCTCGGCTACGTCGGTGGCGATGATCGCCGGGCGATAGGGAGAGACGCGCTTGTCGTCCAAGCGTGCGTTGATGTCCTTCGCCTTGATCTTCAGAAGCTTCGCCAGCCGGCCGACGACCAAGCCGCGCAACTTCGGGTCGCGAAGGTCGTCGCGCCGCAACCCCACGGCAAGCGAGGGGCGGTCCTTCACCAACTCGACGCCGTTGCGATCGAGGATCCGGCCGCGCGGCGCCTCGAGCCACACAAGACGAACGGAGTTGTTGACCGCCGCCTCCGCGTACTGCTCGCCGGTCAATACTTGCAAGAACCACAACCGCGATACCAGCACGCTCATCATCGCGAGCACGACGATGCCGAGGATCGCCGCGCGGAACCGAACGCGTTCGTCGCCGGAGATCATCGGAGTACCCTCGCCGGCCGGAGCCGCGCGGCGAGCGCACGGACGAGCGGATACAGGAAGGGGGTCAACAACGCGTTGTAGCAGGCGCCGAAGACCGCGGTGACCAGGAGCGTACGGCCGCCGACGGCCTCCTGGCCGAGCAGGAGCGCGACGGCACCGTAGAGCATCAGCCCGCCGAGCGTCGCCGCGAACTCCATCGTCACCGGCAGCCAGGTGGAAGGCGCCTGCAGCTGCGCTCGGATCGCTCCGACGGCGTACCCGACGACCGTGTAGGCGAGCGCGGTAAGCCCGGCCGGCAAGCCCGTCATCAGATCGGTCAGCAGCCCTCCGGCGAACCCGAACCCGGCGGCGAGCGCCGGGCCTTCGCCGAGGGCGAGGGCGACGGTGAACAGAAGCAGCAGCGGTGGCTTGGCTCCGAGGAGCGTGGCCTCGCCGAGCACAGACGTCTCGAGCAGCAGCCCGGTGAGGAGCAACACCGAAAGGAGCAGCGTCCGCTTCCAGATCACTTGGCGGCCTCCTGCCCGACGACGATCAACAGGAAGTCCAGGCTCGAGAAGTCGACGAACGTCGTGACGAAGGCGCGACGGGCGAGCGCGTTCCCCTTTTCTTGGATGCGCGCGACGGTGCCGATCGGGATCCCCGGCGGGTAGACGCCGCCTTCGTAGCCGCTCGTGACGACCTCGTCGCCGACCGTCACGGCGGCCTCAGCGTCGAACAGATCGAACCGCAGCTCGTCCCCTCCGGTGCCCTCGGCTACACCGGTCTCGCCGTTCGATGCGAGTCGTGCCGCGACGGCGCTCGATGGGTCGACGAGCAGCAACACGCGCGCGGTTCGCTGCGACACCTGCACGACGCGGCCCACGAGCCCGGCGCCGGCGACGACCGGCATGTCCTTACGGACGCCGTTGGCGGTGCCGCGATCGATGAAAACGGTGTGCTCGAAGTTGGACGGCCCGACGCCCGTGACGCGTGCGGTCAACGTCTTCAGATTCAGCCGGTCGGACAGACCGAGGAGCTTGCGCAACTCCTCGTTCTCGCGGGCGATGTCGGTGACCGTACGCTCCCGCTGGAGGAGTTGGGCGTTCTGCTCCTGAAGCAGGCGGATCTGCTCCTTCAGGGTGCCGACCTGGGTGAAGCCCGAGAAGAAGTCGCCGATCGGGCGCACTACCCGGGACAGGCCGTCCTGGAGAGGCCCGACGACCGTCATGATCCCCCGGCCGACCGCGTCGAGCGGTCCGTCGCCTTTGGACCGGAAATCGATCGTGACCAGCACCAATGCGGCCGTCAAGAGCAGCACGACGAGCAGCCGCGCTCGGCGGGTGCGGTCGAAGATCCTCATCATCGGCAGGGTGCCGCATCCCCCGAGCCGCGCGGCGCGCGAGCCCGGGTGGGGAACGGCGTCCCCGAAACCTCCTTCCCGCCGGTCAGCGCGGCCCGCGCACGACCGACGTCGCTACAACGTCTTCTAGTGTCTGGATGAAGAGATCAGCACCCGTTTGAGTGCCTCGAACTCCTCCAAGCAGCGGCCCGAGCCGACCGCGACACAGGTCAGCGGCGAGTCGGTGATGTGGACCGGCATACCGGTCTCGTGCTTGAGCCGCTCATCCAAACCTTTCAGCAACGCCCCTCCGCCACAGAGCACGATGCCGCCGTCCATGATGTCGGAGGCGAGCTCCGGCGGAGTCTTGTCGAGCGTGTTCTTCACCGCGTCCACGATCTGATTCACCGGCTCCTCGATCGCACGGCGGATCTCCTCCGCGGCGACGATGATCGTCTTCGGCAGGCCGGTGACGAGATCTCGTCCTCTGATCTCGGCGTGCGGCTCGTCCGGCATCGGGAACGCGGACCCGATCGCCATCTTCATCTCCTCTGAGGTTCGCTCGCCGAGCAGCATCGAGTATTCCTTCTTGATGAACTGGATGATCGCTTCATCCAGCTCGTCGCCGCCGATCCGGATCGACATCGAGGTGACGATCCCGCCCAGCGAGATCACCGCCACCTCGGTGGTCCCGCCGCCGATGTCGACGACCATGTTGCCGGTCGGCTCGTGGATCGGGAGCCCCGCGCCGATCGCGGCCGCCATCGGCTCCTCGATGATGTAGGCGTTCCGAGCTCCAGCGGCGATGGTAGCCTCCTCGACCGCTCGCTGCTCGACCCCGGTGATGCCGCTCGGTACACAGAGGACCACCCGCGGCTTAGCGAGCCAGCGGCGGCGGTGCACCTTTTGGATGAAGTAACGCAGCATCTTCTCTGTGACGTCGAAATCGGCGATGACCCCGTCTCGCAGCGGGCGGACCGCCACGATGTGCGCCGGCGTCCGGCCGATCATCCGCTTGGCTTCGGTGCCGACGGCCAAGATCGCGCCCGTCTTGGTGTTGATCGCGACGACGGACGGTTCGTTGAGGACGATCCCTCTTCCGCGAACGTAGACGAGCGTGTTCGCGGTGCCGAGGTCGATCGCCATATCGCGACCGAGAAGTGTGAACGTATTCGCGCGCATAGCGAGTCCGGTTGTCGACAGCGATTCGTTCGCGACCGACCCGGCGGCGGTCAGGCGCAATCCTATCATCGGGTCCGAGGTGGACAAAAAGCCTGCTCGTGGGGGAGACTGCCCCGTCTGATCCGCTGCTGAGGACGTTGATGGCGTTGCAAGGTCTCTCCGCCCGCCGGACGCCCGGCGCCGTCGCGCTGGCGCTCATCGCGTTCGCCGTCGCGCTCGCGGCCGGCTCTCCAGCCGACGCCGCCCACCGCGTCCGTGAAAAGCAGATAAACCTCGACATCGCGCGCCGGGTTCAGACGCGCCTCGCGGCGGCCGGGATCCCCGTGGTCATGACCCGCACGACCGACCGGACGATGTCGCTCGGCTCCCGGACGGCGATCGCCAACGCCCGCCGGGTGGACGTTTTCGTGTCGATCCACAACAACGCCTCACGGAACCGGTCGGCCGGGGGCAGCGAGGTCTACCACCAGATCCGCGGCGGGGCCTCCAAGGTGCTCGGACAGGCGATCCGCCGCGAGCTCGCGCAGAGTCCGGGCCTTCGTTCGACCCTGCACGCCCGCCGAGGGGACCACGGCGACTACTACTACGTGCTCCGCAACACCAAGATGCCTTCCGTCATCGTCGAAGGGGCGTACGTATCGAACCCCCGACAGGCCCGGCTACTCGCGAAAGCCTCGTTCCGCCAGAGGCTCGCGGACGCCATCGCGAACGGGATCCTCGCGTACCAGCGGACACTAACCGCCAAACCGCTCCCGTCGATGATCGCACCCACCCGCGTGGAGGTTCCCGCACTCCCCGCCCCTGGGTCGGTCGCCGGGGCTGCGATCAATTCGCGAACCGTGTCGCTGTCGTGGGAGACGACGCCGCTCGCGACCGCGTACAACGTCTATCGCGAGGGAACGTTGATCGGAACGATCGGCTCCGATCTGATGAGTGCCGGCCGCTTGTCGTTCACCGATGTTTGGGCGGCGCCGGGTCAGCTCTACAACTACGAGATCGCCGCGGCGAACCGAGTCGCGGATGTCGCGCTGGAGTCGGTGCCGGCGCGCCTGTCGGTTCGAACGCCGCCGATCTTCGTCGCGCTCGACCCAGGCCACGGCGGGAAAGATCCTGGAGCGATCGGGAGCTACTGAGTCCTATAGCTTCTTGGCAATCGCGATCGCATCTTCCCTTTGAAGTGTCGGACCAGCGACCTGGATCCAGAGGACATCTTCTCTCCAGTTGATGTTGACGTACGACTGCTCTGGTGGAAAGCCGATCACGGCTTCGGTCTCCTTCTTGAGTGGAACCATCTCCACTCGGCCTCGGATGCAGGGGTCGCCATTCCTCGCGACTTGTTCGCGCCACGACTGAACCCTTTCTGGCATCGAGACCGGATCCATCCACATCTCGACCCGGATGATGCCCAGCGGTTCCCCCTCGTACTTGAATGAGATGTGCCGATACCACAGTTCCCCTGAACCCGTGCTCACCCAGATGAAGTCTGGTTTCCCTAAGCCCTTCGGTTCGCGGGGCCAGAAGGCAAGATACTTTCTTGCCTCTTCTACCGAGGACACGATCCTCCCCTCAGCGGGAGGGCTCTTCGGCGGGTTCGCCCAGTCGATCTTTGGCGTCCACACCGGCATGTCCGGGAAGCAGAGGCCCGCCGGGTAAAAACTCGGCTCGCTCGAGGGTGTCGGTGTCGGAGAACTGGAACCGAGCCCAAGAGGCTTGGATGTGACTTCAGGGGATACGGCGACGAGAGTCGCCACCATCACGAGGCACCCCGCCCCAAGACCGAGTCTCACCCATCGCGTGACGTTACCCACAGCATCCTCCAATCTGGAGCATCTGCCCATTGCGACGAAACGTCAATGGTCTAGACGCTGAGGCCTCGAATGCTCGACCAACCTCCGGACGCGACGATCACATGATCGAGGAACTCCAAACCCAGAAGCGCCGCACCCTCGGCTAGTCGCCGGGTGACGGCGCGATCCTCCGTCGAAGGGGTCGCTTCCCCGGACGGATGATTATGCGCGACCAGCACCGCCGCCACACCCGGCTCCCGGAGCGCTGCCGCGAACACCTCACGCGGTTCCATCGGCGCGTGCGCGATGCCGCCGATCCCGACCACGACCTCGCGCAGGAGCCGGTGCTTGCGATCGAGCAGCAGCGCGACGCACTGCTCCTGCTCGAGGTGCGCCAGCCGGGGCCCGAGCAGCGCCGCGGCATCGGCGGGTTTCAGGATCTGCGGCCGGTCGGCGGCGAGGCGCTGCGCGGCCCGGCGGCCGAGCTCCAACGCCGCCACGATCTCCGCGGCGGTTGCCGGTCCGATCCCCGGGATCGCCACCAGCTCGCTCGCGTGCATCCGCGGGATTGCGCCCAGCCCACCCAGCGCGACGAGCACGCGCGACGCGAACGCGAGCACGTCCTCGCGTGCGGTCCCGGTCCGTAAGAGAAGCGCGAGGAGCTCGGCGTCGGAGAGCGCCGACGGCCCGAGCGCAGCCAGCCGCTCGCGTGGGCGATCGGTCGGCGGGCGTTCCGCGACCCGTACCGGCCGCGGACCCGCGGTCACCCGAGGTCTGGGAAGAAGAGCCCGAGCTCGCGCTTGGCCGACTCCGGCGAGTCGGATCCGTGCACGATGTTCTCGGTCATCTCGATCGCGAGGTCGCCGCGGATCGTTCCGAGCGCGGCCTTCTTCGGATCGGTGGCGCCCATCAACGTGCGCACGACCGGCACGGCCTCGTCGCCTTCGACCGCCATAGCGACGAGCGGCCCGCCGGTGATGAACGACACGAGGTCTTTGAAGAACGGCTTCTCACGATGCTCGCCATAATGCTCGCCGGCCATGGCGGAATCCATCGTCAGCATCCGCATCGCGACGATCGAGAGACCTTTCGCTTCCAGCCGCCGGATCACCTCGCCGATCAAGCGGCGGCGCACCCCATCGGGTTTCACGAGGACGAGCGTTCGCTCGGTGGCCATCAGGATTTCCTCCGTTCGTTCCACTGCCTCGTCCGAGGCGCGCACAGTATAGGGGCCGCCTAGTTGAGCCCGAGCACCATCGCGCGCGCCTCGGCCGCCACGGTGAACGACCCGGTAACGAGGATCAGGTCGCCTTCCTCGGCCAGCTCGATGGCTTGGGCGACGGCGCCCTCGACGGTCGAGACGATCCGGATCTCGGCCCCGAAGCGCGCGGCCTCCTTTGCGATCCGCTCGGCCGGCGCCGCGCGCGGCGATGGCGCCGTCGTAACGATCACGACGTCGGCGATCGGACCGATCTCGTCCACCACGCCGGCCACGTCTTTGTCGTCGAGCATCCCGAGTACCAGGAAGAGGCGGTCGCACGCGAACGAATCCTGGACACTATTGGCGAGCTCGAGCGCCGCGGCGGGATTGTGCGCCCCGTCCACGATCAGCAGCGGCCTTCGGCGAAGCACCTCGATCCGGCCCGGGGACCGCACGCCCGCCAGCGCGGCACGAACCAGGTCCTGTTCCATAGGACGGTCGCCGAGGAACGCGGACACGGCGGCGAGCCCGAGCAGGACGTCGGTGGCCATCCGCTCCCCGTAGAGCGGAACGAACACTTGCTCGTAGGTGCCGCCGGCGATGCTGATGTCGAGTGCCTGTCCCCCGACGGCGTTGTCGCGGCCGTACAGGGCGAAGTCGGTTCCGTCGACGCGCAGGATGGCTCCCATCTCGCGACAGCGCTCCTCGATCACCGCCCGCACGTCCGCCGAGCGCTCGCCGGTGACGCAGATCGCGGCCTGCTTGATGATCCCGGCCTTCTCGCGTGCGACCTCGACGGGGGTGTTCCCGAGCTCGGGATGATCAAGCGTCACCTCGGTGATCACCGCCACGCGGCCGTCGATCAGGTTCGTGGCGTCCCACTCCCCGCCCATGCCGACCTCGAAGACACCGACGTCGACCGCCCGCTCGGCGAACCACTCCTGCGCCAGCATCGTGAGTGTCTCGAAGTACGTGACCCGCTCGCCGAGCGCGTCGACCTGCGCGAGGAACGCCTCGAGGTACGTGTACGTCTGCGCGAACTCCTCTTCGGAGATCGGCTCGCCGTCGTAGGTGATCCGCTCGCGGACGTCGTGGAGGTGCGGTGAGGTAAAAGTGCCCACCGTGAGGCCGGCGCCGCGCAGCAGCTCGGTCGCGACCCAGGCCGTCGTGGTCTTGCCGTTGGTCCCGGTGATGTGGATCGACGGATACGTCCGCTGCGGATGATCGAGCAGCTCCGACAGTGCCC
>JBKKCR010000025.1:0-10497 GCA_046712825.1 Actinomycetota bacterium
TCGTCCTTCAGCCGGTTCAGCTCGGTCATGTGCGCCAGCGACTCTTCCAGCCTTCCGACGAGCCGCGCGTTCTCGATGGCGGTGCTCGCATGGTTGGCGAGCATCTCGAGCAGTTTCAGGTCTTCCTCGTCGAAGGTGCTGACGTCGTCGAGCCGGTTGCCGACGAGCAACGTTCCCACAACGACGCCGCCTTCACCCCGGAGCGGTGTGACGATCGCGTCGCGGATCCCCTGGGACGAGAAGTAGCGCTCCAAGCGTTCGCTGGTGATCGGCTTGGCGAGGATGACGCCTTGCCCCTCGGATGCGACCCGTGCCCAAACTCCCTCCGTCGGATTGAGGTGGACGGCGCGCATCGCGTCGAAGCCGTCGCCCGGTCCGAGCGTCGTGCGCTGTGCCTCCTCGCCCGAAACCGGGAACAGGGTGACCCTGGCGATGTCCGCGCGGAGCATGTCGCGCGCCTGGGCGAGAAGCGTGTGCATCGTCTCCTCGACCTTCAGGGATCGCTGGAGACTGCGCGTGGATTCGTACAGGAGCTGGAGGCTCGCGTTCCGCTGCCGCTGCGATGTGTACGCGCGGTAGGCGAAGAACAGCGTCGCGGCCGGCACCAGCAACAACCAGGCTGCGGAAGGAGAGGTGTTCACGATCGACACCCCAACCAGAGCGAGGCTCGTGTTCGTGCCGCCGACCACAGCGCCGATCCACAAGACGCGGGGGAACATGCCGTTGCGGGACCCCTCGGTGAGCGAGATGGCGAGCACGACCATCCCGACGCCGATAACCATGGCCGCAGCGGTAGCCGCGAACGCAGCGATCCATCCGTGCGCTCCGACCGCGGACCCGCCGTCCAACACGGCATGGAAGATCAGCGAAGCCACCAAGGCGGTCAGCGCGAAGTGCGCGAGGTTGAACGCAAGCTTCATGATCGCTTGACGGCGCACGACGGCCAGCGCGATCGCCGCGCCGACGAGCTGGGCGAGGACCAGATCGCTCGGGCTGACGAAGAAGAGCCCGAGGACGAGCGGGATCTCGCTGAGCGAGAATGACTCGGTCTCACGACCGAACTGCACGTGAACAACGAAAGCCTCGACGACCGCGAACACCCCGGCCAGGAGCCACCACGGCATCTGGACGGACAGCGGGGGTGCCGACGACACGTGAGCCGATGTCACGAACAGCAGCGCCGATAGCCCGGCGATGAACGTCGTGACGATCCAGACGCCGGAGGCACCGCGCAGCGACAAGCGACGAGGAAGCGGCGATGTAGCGACGGACATAACTAGGCCCAGTCGCTGCCGGACCAGCTGGTACCCGACCAGCTCGTGCCAGACCACGACGTGCCCGACCAGGAGGTTCCGGACCAGCTCGTGCCCGACCAGGAAGTCCCAGACCAGCTCGTGCCAGACCAGGAAGTCCCAGACCAGGAAGTCCCAGACCAGGACGTGCCCGACCAGGAAGTCCCCGACCAGGAAGTCCCCGACCACGAGGTGCCGTTCCAGATCCCGCCGGACCAACTGGTACCCGACCATGAGGTCCCGGACCAGCTCGTGCCGTCCCACGGGGTTCCGAAGATGTCTCGCTCGCCGTTGAGCTCGACGCCGTCCATCGTCACGTGAGCGGAGCCGCGAGCCTGCTCGAGCGAGCCCGTGCCGCTCGACATCGGCCAGGTCTGCACGTAGTTCGGCGTTGGTGCGGCCGCAGCGGACTTCAAGTTGATGAGTCCGGCGCCTTGCGCGACCGGATCGGCCGACGGCAGCGAAGTCGCCGTCGAGGCAAGCAGCCTCTTGACCTGATCGGGGGTCAGATTCGGACGCTGCTGGAGCAGAAGGGCCGCCGCGCCCGATACGACCGCGGTCGCCTGCGACGTGCCGCTGCCCCGGAAGAAGCGCGACGCGACGCGACCCGACGGATACGAATCGTCGATGTAGGACCCGGGCGCACGCAGGCCGACGATCGACTTGCCCGGCGCCACGAAGTCGGGGTTGCGCGTGCCGTCGCCGCGGCTCGACCACGCGGGGATGACGTCGTCGTTCACGTCGTGCGTGCCCTTGGTGTCGTCGGCACCGACCGCGATCACGTAGGGGTCGTACGCCGGGTTGTTGAGCTTCGCGCTTCCGTAACCGGAGTTCCCGGCGGCGACGACGACCACGATCCCCTTACGCCACGCCACCTCGACCGCGTAGGCGAGCGGGTCGATCGTGTAGTCCTGCACACCGTCGGTGCCGAACGAGAGGCTCAGGACGCGGACGTTCATCCCATTGTCGTTGCGATGCTGAACGACCCAGTCGATCGCCGCCAGCACCTGCGACACGTCGGTGGCGCCGCGCGCGTTGGCGACCTTGATGTTGAGGATCCGCGCGTCCGGCGCGACACCGGCGAACGTGTCGTGGGAGGTGAGATCGGAGACGGTCGAGGCGCCGTTGTCCTTCCCGCCGATGATGCCGGCCATGTGCGTGCCGTGACCAAAGGTGTCGAGGTGGCGAAGATCATCGGCCGGCGCCTCGAAGGACAGGTCCGGGCCGTTGATGATCTTGCCCGGCACCGTCAGGCCGTTGACCGGCACGACACCCGAGTCGATCAGCGCCACGTCCACGCCGGCACCGGTTACCCCGGTCCGCCAGACGTCTTGCGCCTTGATCGACTTCGTCGCGTTGTAGATCGAGCCGGCGTCGCCGGCCGGATCGAAGCCTTCGGTGGAGTGGAGGAGCTGTACGGTCCGGTTCACCGACACGGAGTGCACCGCCGCGTCGCCGCGGATCTCATCCATCGCGTCGGCCGGGACCTCGGCGGCGAACCCGTCGATGATGCCGATCCGCCGGCCGACCTGCCCGCCGACGGACTCGACCGCGTGCTCGGCCGCGCCGGTCGCGCCGGAGCGCGCCCGGACGATCACCGACACGATCTCGGTGGCCGAGCGGAGCGCCATCGGGACCGCGAGCGCGAGCCAGGTGAGCAGTAGCGCGGCCGCAACCACCCTGCGATGGCTGGGCCGGATCGACATGCCGGCGAGAGCGGCTGAGGGGTTCACGCATCAAGCATCGAGTGTTGCTGCGGAATTCTGCATAGACCGCAGGGACCATTCCTCCTAGCTCAGATGTCTAGCCTGACCCGCGAACAGGTCCGAAACGCCCGCGCTTATCGGCGTCTAACGGGCGCGTTCCGCCTGCCGCTTCGCCACTTCCCGGAAGCGATCCAAACTCCGATGGGCGGCCCCCGAAGCCAGCGATTCCTCGGCCCTGGCGAGGCCTTCGACCAGGTCGCCGGCGGCGTCCGCGGCGACCAGCGCGCACGCGGCGTTCAGGCAGACGGCATCCCGAACCGGCCCCTTTCCTCCCTCTAGGAGTGCGACCGTGATCGTCGCGTTGTGTTCGGGCCCGGCGCCCTTTAGGTCATCGGGCCGGGCACGCGCGATCCCGAGATCGGCCGCGTCGAACCCCCGCTCGTGCACCGAGCCATCGCGGATCTCCCACACGCGCGAGGTCGTGGTGGTCGTCAGCTCGTCGAGCCCGTCATCGCCCCGGAACACGAACGCCCGCTCAGAGCCGAGGCCGGCGAGCGCTGTGGCGATCTTGGGCGCCATGGCGGCGTCGGATACGCCCACGGTTTGGCGCGTCGCGCCGGCCGGGTTGGTCAGCGGGCCGAGGAAGTTGAACACGGTCGGCACGCCGAGCTCGCGACGCACCGGCCCGGCGTGCTTCATCGCCGGGTGGAACACAGGGGCGAAGCAGAATCCGATCCCGGCCTCCTCGATGCAGGCCGCGACGCCGTCCGGCTCCAGGTCGATCGCGACGCCGAGCGCCTCGAGCAGATCCGCCGAGCCGCATTCGCTGGTGGCCGCGCGATTGCCGTGCTTGGCGACCCGCACGCCCGCGCCGGCCACGACGAGCGCCGCCATCGTCGAGACGTTGACCGTTCCCGCGCGGTCGCCGCCGGTCCCGCACGTGTCGACGAGCGTCCCGCCGACCTCGACCTTCTTGGAGAACGAGCGCATCGAGCGGGCGAGCCCGATGATCTCGCCGGCCGTCTCTCCCTTGGCGCGCAACGCGAGCAGGAAGCCGCCGATCTGAGCGGGTGTGGCGGCGCCCGACATGATCTCGCCCATCGCCGCAGCGGCCTCGGCCTCGCCGAGGTCCTCGCCTCGCACAAGCCGCGACAGCGTGTCGGCCCAAGAAAAGTCGCTCATCGTGGGCTCGAAGGATACCGGCCGATCGGCTGCCGGTCCTCGACCTATACTCGAAGCATGCGGATAGCGATCGGCGGGGACGAACGGAACGACGTCACCGACCACGTGCTCGAGGTGCTCCGAAAGCGTGGCCACGAGCTCGTCAAGGTCGTCGGCCCCGTCGGCGGCGGGGACGAGCAGTGGGCCGACGTCGGCCGCGAGGTCGGCGAGTCTGTGGCCGCCGGAGAGGCGGACCAAGGGATCGTTTTCTGCTGGACGGGCACCGGCGTGTCGATGGCGGCGAACAAGGTCCACGGCGCGCGCGCGGCGCTCTGCACCGACGCCGGGCAAGCCGAAGGGGCTCGCCGTTGGAACGACGCGAATGTGCTCGCGATGTCGCTGCGATTGACGAGCGGACCGCTCGCCGACGAGATCCTCGAAGCGTGGTTCTCGACCACCGAGCTCGATCCCACCGAGGTCCCCAACATCGAGAAGGTCAAAGCCGCGGACTCGTCCTGATCACCGTCTCCGCGCGTTCGCGCACCCGCTAACGGCGAGTTCCGCTCGCATAGCGGACAAGCGCTCGCTCTCGCGTCTCAGTTGTCCCTCTTCTTTCAAGAAACATTTCTTATTCCGTGGAATCCCTTCTTATTCGCAGTGGCAGCCACTACTGTCGTTAGCGAGGGGAAGATCCTCCTCACGAAGGGAGAAGCCCATGGCTTCCAAGAACGTGCAGACGGCACTCGCCGTGTATGAAAGCTTCAACAAGCGCGACCTCGACGGTGCGGTTACCGCTTTCGCCGAGGATATCGTCTTCGAGAACCACGGTCTCGGCCAGACCCACAAGTCGCGTGCCGAGTTCCGCGACTCGCTGCAGAGCTGGATCACCGGCTTCTCGGACGGCAAGGTCACCGAGCCCCGCGCGATCGACGCCGGCGACACGGTGATCGTTCAGTTCGTCGGTAAGGGCAAGAACGACGGGCCGATGGGCCCCTACCAGAAGCCTACGGGGCGGATGCTCTCGCTCCCGTTCGTCGACGTCATGAAGTTCGATGCGCAAGGACGGATCGTGGCAGGCGAGACGTACTTCGACATGCTCTCGATGCTCGTCCAGCTGGGACACGCGGAGCGACCGGCGCAGAAGTAGCTCGGCTCGCATCACGCAACCGACCATCGAAGAGAGGAACACCTATGACTTCCAAGAATGTGGAAACCGTTCGCGCAAGTTTCGAGGTCTGGAACAAGCGCGAGTGGAAGAAGGCGGCATCGGCGTACGCGGAAGACGCCACGCTGATCGATCACGGCCGGGAGATCACGTACAAGGGTCGCGATGAGATCGTCGCATCATGGGACGAGCTCGCGAAGGGCTTCCCGGACGTCGAAGTGACCGACGTGAAGTCCTACGACGCCGGCGACACGGTCGTCACGACCTTCATCGGCCGCGGGACGAACAAGGGCCAGACGATGAGCATCCCGGCGACGGGACGTCGCGTTTCGCTGCCGATCTGCTCGATCGACCACTTCGACTCGAAGGGTCTCATCGACCGGACGGAACAGTACTCCGACACGTTCTCGTTCATGGTCCAGCTGGGGCTCGCGCAGGCGCCGGTTCTGGCGTAAGCACGCAACGGGGGGAGGCGCGGGATCCGTCCCGCGCCGCTTTTGTATTACGCGAGCAGAGCCGCCATGTCCTTGGCGTTGCGGACGCCCTTGTCCTGATAGCAGTTGTTGAACATGACGTGGAGGCGCTTAACCTCGCCGGCGAGCTCCGACAGTCGCGGCGCCCACTCCTCCAACTCCTTCTTGGAGTAGAGGTAGTCGAAACGCTCGGCGGTCGAGATCCCCCGCTTCTTCCAGTTCTCCTCGTTGTGTCCGTGGAAACGAACCACCGCGATGTCGGAGGCGGTCGCCGCCACGATCGGCGGCATCGACGAATCGAAGCCCTGCGGCATGTC
Source organism: Actinomycetota bacterium (assembly GCA_046712825.1). Taxonomy (GTDB): domain Bacteria; phylum Actinomycetota; class AC-67; order AC-67; family AC-67; genus DATFGK01. The sequence continues at coordinate 6,115 of JBKKCR010000025.1, forward strand.
GACGCCGACGAACGGGATGTCGTGCTGCTCGAGGAAGGCGAGCGTGCGCGGCGCCGACTTCTCGGTCATCCAGGTGCCGCGGCGGAACTCGACCGCGACGCGGAAGTCGGCCAATCTCTCCGCGACGCGCACGATGTAGGCGCGGTTGTCGTCACCCGGCAAGAACCACTCGGGGAACTGGAACAGCACGTAGCCGAGCTTTCCGGCCGAGTGCAGCGGCATCAGAGCCTCGGCGAACATGTCGAAGACCTGGTCGACGGCCTTGGGCGGCAGGTCCTTTTGATAGATGCTCGACTTCGAGCCGGCGACCAGTTCGCGCACGTCTTTCGGCAGAGATTTCACTTGGGTGGGGTGCTGCGTCAGCAGCGAGTACGCCTTGATGTTGAACGTGAAGTGCGTGGGCGTTCGCTCGACCCAGAGCACCGAGTTCCGCTCCGACGGGGGCGCGTAGTACGTCGAGTCGACCTCGACGACCGGGAAGTGCGACGCGTAGTAAGCGAGCCGCTTCTCCGCGGTCTTGGCGTCTTTCGGGTACCAGCCGGAGTCGAGCAGCGTCTTGTCCGTCCACGACGCCGTCCCGACGAGCACCTCGCTCACGGGAAGTATCGTTCCATGATCTTGACGGCCGTGCGCGTCGCCAGCGCCTGAGCGGTCAGCGTCGGGTTGGGGCCGCCGATCCCGTTCGGGAACGGTGACGTGTCGGCCAGGAAGAGCTTGCGGACCAGGTGCGCCTCGCACGCCGGATCGACCACAGACCCGCCCGGCTCCACGCCCATCCGCATCGTCCCGTGCATGTGGATCGTCGACGGTGCGGCGTCTGCGCGGTGGAGCGTCTCCGGGATCGCGCCGGCGGCGAGCAGGATCTCGGCCGCTTTGTCGATGAGCCACTCGCGACGACGCACCGTCGTCTCGTTCCCATGGTAGGTCACGTGCGGCGCCGGGTTGTTCTCGTCGGAGAGATCTTCTGCGAGCCGCACGCCGTTGGAGGCCACCGGATCGTCGTCCACGCTCGCCACGATCATAAGGCTACGCCGGTACGCGTCCATCTTCCGCTTGAGCGCCGATCCGATCAGGCGGCCCTTGGTCTTCCACGCACCGTCGCCGCCGTTCTTGTTCCAGGACCGTCCGAGGAACGACACGAACGCGTACGACAGGGGCCCGAGGCCCTGCGACTCGACGAAGCCGTAGCCGGGGAAATCCGCGCGTACCATCGAGGTCTGCCCGAGGTGCATGTCGACCTCGTGCGGGAACTCGGCCGAGAGGTACTCGAACCAGTGCGTCGTCATGTAGCGGCCGACCGAGCCGGTGTCGGGCAGATCGCTCGCCAGCCACAGCCGCGGGGACTCGATCGCCCCGCCCGCGAGCACGACCACGCGCGCGTCCTGCTCGAAGACGCGGCCCTCGATGTCGCGATACCGGACGCCGCGCGCGAGCACGGTGCCGTCCCGCTTCGTTTCGGTCAGGATCGCGGTCGCGAAGCAGCCTGTCCTGATCTCGCAGCGGCCGGTGCGAACCGCGAGCGGTGCGTACGACACGTTCGTCGAGCGCTTCGCCGTCCGTTCGAGCGGCGCGTTGTCCGGCAGCCGGCAGCCGGCGATGCACGAACCGCACTGCGTGCAGCCGTCGGTCGTCGGATAGCGGAGCGGATCCGCATCCTCGGCGACGGGCAGGATCGCGTTGGGCTGCATCCGCCACGCCGGCCGTGTCACGTCGGGGTCGGGCGAGTGCTCGATGCCGGCCTTCTCACACCCGCGCATGAACAGCGCATCCTTCGGCGAAGCGATCTCCGGCACGACCACGGGAAGCGTCTCCTCGACCTTCTCGTAGTACGGGATCATCTCGCCGTAGCCGAACGGCCAGTCGAGCTCCATCGGTCCGGGATAGCCGCGCGGGCAGTTCGCGCCGTAGTGGAGCGTGTTGCCGCCGACGCCGGCCGTCGAGATCAACAGCGGGATCCCGTCACGACGCCGCGGCCACGGGGGCAGGGAACGGTCGGCCGGGCCCCAGCGAAAGACGGCGTCAAGCGGGTTCAGCATGTCCCACTCGAGGCCGGTGAAGTCCTTCTGCGGGTCGTGCCACGGCCCGGCCTCGAGCACGCACACGCCGAGCCCCGCCTCGGCGAGCTCCTTCGCCACGACCGCTCCCCCGCCGCCGCAGCCGACGACGATCACGTCGGGCATGTTCATGCGCATCGCGCTCACTTGCCGGTCACCCACTTCCGGAGCAGCGAGCGTTCTCCCTCGGACGGGCCCGGCCAGCCGGTCAGCTCCCAGCCGAGCGGGACGCGTGTGAGCTCCCCTTCGGAGTCGAGCCCGCTCCACTCTCCGTACACGGCGGCGATCGAGAGCACGATCAGCAGGTCGCCGAGGTCGCGCAGGTCGGTCATCTCGTGGGAGGCAAGAGTTTCCAGGATCGTCGAGCGATCGTCGAGCGAGAGGTTGGCGAACGCCGAGCCTTCCTTCTTTTCAGCGGCCATACCGTCGAGGATGGTCACGACGCCCTCGGATAAGCCGGGGATGAGCGTCTCGAGGTAGTGGGCGAGGAAACGCTCGGCCTCGATCTCCGGCGCGCCGAAGGCTTCGTCGGCCGGTGGTCCGGGGACGACAGTCTCGGCGACCGCGCGGAGGGTGCGGTCCACCTCCGCCACGCGTGCTACCCCGCTGCTCGGTGGTCGACGCCGGTCTTCTCGGAGGCTTCCTCGATCGCCTTGCGTTTCGCCGACGCTTCTTCACGCGCGCCTATCGCGTCGCGGATCGGACCGAGGATCGATTCGGCGTCGAGGTCGAGATTCGGGCCGTAGGATTCCACCTTCTTGAGCGTCGCTTGCATGATCGTGCCGGCGCGCTGCAGCTGCTCGAGCGCCTCGATGAATTGTGCGCCGTAGTGGATGTCGATCGGGACGCCGCAGAAGGGGCAACGGCCTGCGCGTCGCGGGTCCTCCAGCAGCAGGTCGATCGGGAACTCGCGAGCACAGTTCCGGCAGCGTCCTTCGATCTTCACGCTTTCCCCCTCACGGTCTCGGCGAGCTCGAACGGGTCGATGGGGCGGAGAAGCCAGCGATCCGCGCCCGACCACTTCGCGAGCCAGGTGTCCTGCGCGCGTTCGAGAAGCACGATCACCTGCGGCGGGCGCGAGAGCGCCTTCAGCTCGCGCGCGAGCCCGAACGCGCCGTACGGCTCGGTCGTTTCATCGGCGATAACGACGTCGGGCTGCTCGGTTTGAGCGAGTCGGAGCGCCTCGAGGCCGTTCGCGGCGTCGATGTAGGTCACATCGGAGCCGATCGAGAAACGAACCCAGTCACGGGCGCGTGGATCCTCGGAAACGACCAGGATCTTCATCGATGGTCAATCCTATGCTGGCGGCCGAGGGGTGGTCACTTCCGTCGGTGCTTGACACGCCGTTCGGGCCCGCCTACTACAGAGCCCGAGCGGGGGGTCGGGCGTGCTCGATCTAGGCTCCCCATGACGTAAGGGGGTCGGTCGATGGAACGCACGATGGCGGAGAAGCTGACGGCAGAGTTCGTCGGTGCTCTCGCCCTCATCTTCGTCGGAGCCGGGTCGATCGTCGCCGCGGCGACCGGCGCTTCGAACCTAGTCGGCATCGCGCTCGCGCACGGGCTCGTGATCGCCGTGATGGTTTCGTCGGTGGGGCACATCTCGGGCGGTCACTTCAACCCGGCCGTGACGATCGCGGCGTGGATCACGCAGAAGATCAAGGCCAGCGATGCGATCGGCTACATCATCGCGCAGCTCGCCGGCGGCGCGGCCGGAGCGTTCTTGCTCAAGGCCGCGCTCGGGACACGCATCGTCGACGCGCTGAGGTACGGCGTGCCCGAGGTTGCATCGGGCGGGCAGCTGAACATCTCGAACGGCCAGGCCGTCCTCATCGAAGCGATCCTCACGTTCTTCCTGGTGTGGGTCATCTTCGCGACGGCGATCGACCCCGAGGGGTCTTTCGGAAAGATCGCCGGGCTGGCGATCGGATTCACGATCGTGCTCGACATCCTGTTCGGCGGTCCGTTCACGGGCGCAGCGATGAACCCCGCTCGTCACTTCGGCCCGGCGCTCGCCGGCGGGTTGTGGGACGACTGGTGGGTGTACTGGGTGGGTCCGATCTCCGGCGGCATCGTCGCGTCGGTGCTGTACGACTCGCTGATGATCAAGCGGCCTGGTTCCGCCGCCGATCACGAGGCCCCGCACGGCTTCGGCGCCCACGGCGAAGAGGCGATGCCGGGCCGAGAAGGCGAAGGCATGACCACCCTCGGCGAGCCGCCGATGCGACCCGAAACCGAGATGTAAAACGCTTCCTGGGTACAGGCGGGGGGGGGGGGGGGGGGGGGGGGGGGCGCGCCCGCCCCGGGCGACCACAAACACGGAGGCGGGG
>JBKKCR010000026.1:0-13941 GCA_046712825.1 Actinomycetota bacterium
GTGCCGCAGCTAACGCATTAAGCACCCCGCCTGGGGAGTACGGCCGCAAGGCTAAAACTCAAAGGAATTGACGGGGGCCCGCACAAGCGGCGGAGCGCGTGGCTTAATTCGATGCAAAGCGAAGAACCTTACCTGGGTTTGACATGCTGGAAGTAGCTGCCCGAAAGGGTTCGCGACCCGTAGAGTCGGGTACCAGCACAGGTGCTGCATGGCTGTCGTCAGCTCGTGCCGTGAGGTGTTGGGTTAAGTCCCGCAACGAGCGCAACCCCTGTTCTTTGTTGCCAGCGGATAATGCCGGGCACTCGAGGGAGACTGCCGGCGAGAAGCCGGAGGAAGGAGGGGATGACGTCAAGTCATCATGGCCCTTACATCCAGGGCTGCACACGCGCTACAATGGCCGGTACAATCCGCTGCGATCCCGCGAGGGTGAGCGAATCGGAAAAAGCCGGTCGTAGTTCGGATTGGGGTCTGCAACTCGACCCCATGAAGTTGGAGTCGCTAGTAATCGCAGATCAGCATGCTGCGGTGAATACGTTCCCGGGCCTTGTACACACCGCCCGTCACGTCCTGAAAGTGGGTAATGCATGAAGCCGGTGGCCCAACCCGCAAGGGAGGGAGCCGTCGAGTGCAGGATTCGCGATCGGGACGAAGTCGTAACAAGGTAGCCGTACCGGAAGGTGCGGCTGGATCACCTCCTTTCTAAGGAGCAGACCCCTTGGGGCAACGCTCCATAAGGGGGGTCCGTTTCTTGTCTCCTCGCTATGCAGTTTCGAAGGCACAGGCCTTGAAGGCGTCCACGTCGTGGGCGCCTTCTTCGTTGGAACGGCTTGATCGTCGGGTTTGAACTCCGGTACCTGAGCGCCTGACCAGCGCGGAAGCGTCCAGACGGGCGGTTCAGGAGGAACCGTGTCCTCCTCGCCCGAACTCTCTTAGGACCACGACAACCAGGAGACACGGCTCATGTCGCTACGTCGGCTGTTCCCGCTCCCATTGATCCTCAGCCTCGGCGCGGTTCTTCTCGCCCTCGGGCCCGGCCCCGCAGGGAGCTTCCCCGCGGCCCCCGACGAGGCGCGCTACCAGCTTTACGGTCGCGTGTTCCCAGATCCTCACGGCTGTCTCAAGGGGCTCCCGCTCGCCAGCCCATGGGCCAAGGGCAACATCTGCGCGGTCCAATTCATCCAATGGGAGGACGCGCTCGCCGGGGTTCGTTTCCTCGAGGAGCGGTTCCCTCGATACGCCTCGCTCGTCAACGTCTCGGACATCTACGACGGTGCGTTCCGTTCCGCCGGGCTCCCCACGGAAACGATGGCGAGAGACCACAAGGACCTGTACGCGATCAAGGTTACCGACGCGAAGTCGAAGGTGCCCGAGGCCAACCGCAAGCACTTCGTGTACAGCCTCTCGATCCACGGCATCGAGCGCGCCGGCCTCGAAGGGGGCATCCGAGCAGCGGAAGACCTCGTAACGTGGGCCGCGTGCGAGGAGGATCCCAACGCAGCGCCCGCCTGCTCGTCCGAAGGCCCCTTCCCGAAGAAGATCCTCGAGCCGACCGATTCCGGTCCGACCGCGGGCGAGGTCGTTCGTAACGGCGTCGTGTACTTCTTCCTCGCCAACCCGGATGGGTGGGCGCGCGGCAACCTCACCTCGGGCGGGGTCGCGTACCAGCGCTACAACGGAAACGGGATGGATCTGAACCGCGACTGGCCGTCCGTCGGCTACACGGAGCCCTTGTACACGCCCTGGAGCGAACCGGAGTCCCGTGGGTTCGGGCGGTATCTGCTCGACGTCAAGAGCAAGACGGCAGCGAACAAGTTCGACGGTTCGATCGATCTCCATGGGATGCTGACCGCGCGATCGTTCTCGTTCACGCTCCTCGGCGCCGGGCAGCGCGACTATCGGAAGAATGCCGTCACCGTAGAGACCGCGATCCTGACCTTCCGCGACTCGGAGGAGCGGCTCTCGTGGAGCCCGCTGATCGCACCCGCCGACTCCTGCCCCGGCGAGATCCAGGAGCCGGTCTTCGGCGGCAACGTCCCCATGTGCTCCGACCAGTGGGGCACGGTCTGGGACACGATCGACTACCAGATCACCGGGGGTTTCGGCGACTGGGCCGACTCACCGCTCGGGCTCGACGCCGTAGGCATCGACAACGAGATGGCTCTGTCACACGTCGGGAACTGCGGCACGGGCAACTGTTTCGAGCCCGGCGTCGAGCAGCTCCACGTCGACGGCAACAAGGGCCTCATCTACTCGCAGATCGCGGCGCTCCTGTTCGAGAAGCCGGTCACCTATGAGCCCGGCGGCGCGATCGGCTACGTCCTCGACCCCGTTCGGATCCGCAACGCCGGTGGCCATCCAGTCGCGGCCGGACTCAAGGCGCTGCCGGTCCAAGACACCATCGAGACGTTGCGCGCGCTCGCGACCGAGCCGTTCTCGTTCGACGTCTTGGGCCCAGACGACGGCATACACAATGGTGGGTTGGCGATCGAGCTTTCGTTCGCGAACGCCCGCGGGGCCACGCCGATCACGAATGCGTTCGACTACGTTCTCGAATACTGCGGCGAGCCCGAGCATCCCGGCGACGTGGCCGGCGAGTGTCGCGAGGTCGCGCGCTACTTCAACCAGTTCGGCGGGTACCTCCAAGCAGGCGCGCGGATCGATCTCAACGACCCCAAGCCGGGGCCGTACCGGTTGAGCATCGCACCGGACGAGCTGGGGAACCTCCCGCCGATGAACATCGTGGTGTCGTTCAGCGAGACCGAGTCGTTCCCCGTGCCGAAGCAGCGGGCGTACGACGTCTCGCGGATGGACTTCTTCCATGACCTCAACGAGTACGCAGCCTCGGAGAAGCAGCTCCAGCCGCTCACCGTCGAGCAAGTGCTGGCCGACCCGGCGGTGTTGAACCGCTACGACAGCATCGCCGCAGCCGACGGGTTCATGCCGGGGTACGCCGCCGCCGGAAAGTCCAAGTACACCAAGGCGCAGTTCGACGCATACGCTGCCGCGTTCCGTGCTTTCGTCGAGCGGGGCGGCAACCTGATCCTCACCGATGGGGCTCTCTCCGCCCTCCCCGCGATAACCGGCAAGATCAAGCCGGACGCGGTGACGCGCGGCTATTGGTACGCGGGTTGGATGGACTTCGACGACGGTTCCGGCGAGACGTACGAGAAGCACCCCCTCGCTAAGGGTGTGAACATGGAGGGAACGGCGGAGGGCAGCGCCACGATCGGCGATCAGACCTTCAGCCACCGCCATCAAACCTACGAGCCAGTACCGATCGGCTACTACGTCGATGCGGGAGGCGACTGCAGCGATTCCTTGTGCGACTCGCCGAACTGGTTCGTGGATGAGGCTGCCTGGAAGGCGGCGGGGGGGACGGTCGGAGCCCGGACACTCGGACTCGTGCAGAAGGACCCTGGCGCCGAACGGAAGACCGGCGTATCGCTCGGCGAGATGGCGCTCGGCAAGGGCAAGATCCGCATCGCCGGCGCGCTTCTCCCCGAGCCGACCGAGGCCAACTACCACCCGTTCGGCTTGTCGTCGTACTCGACCACGTACACGGGCTACCAAGTGTTCGAGAACATGAGCTCGTACACCAACCCGGCGCGCGTGAAGGTCGGCGGGACGAAGATCACGAAGCCGTCCACGGGCGGCGCGCAACTTCCGGCAACGGGTGTGGGAGCGGTGGGGATCCTCGCCCTGCTCGCGATCCCGTTCGCCGTGATGCTCGGCATCTGGCGCAAACGTCACGCTTGATCGGACTCGCCGCCGCGCGGAGCGTCGCGCTCCGATAGACTTCCGCGCCGTGGCCCATGTGAACGAATCGAAAACGATCGGCGGCGTTTACGTCGTCGAGTTGCAGTCGCATCCTGATCCGCGTGGGCGCTTCGTCGAAACGTTCCGTCGCAACTGGATCCCCGGCGCCCGCGAGATGGTTCAAGGCAATCGTTCCGACTCCGCGCCGGGTGTCCTCCGCGGCATCCACTACCACCTCTTCCAGGCGGACTACTGGTACGTACCGGTCGGGCGCTCGTTCGTCGCCCTCGTCGACCTGCGTCAGTCGTCGCCGACGTACAAAGCCGTGCAGACGCTTGAGATCGGCGAGCAGAACGAGGCCGGGGTCTACATCCCGCCCGGCGTCGGGCACGGGTTCTTCGCCCTGACAGACGTGACCATGACCTATCTGGTCGATGAGTACTTCGACGGCTCCGACGAGCTGGGGGTCCGCTTCGACGACCCGACACTGGCGATCCCCTGGCCGGAGGGCGAGCGGATCGTCTCGGACCGCGATCGGGAGAATCCGCTGCTCGCGGATATCACCGAGGAGAACCTCCCCGCATAGAAGAAACCCCGGGCGCTCGGCCCGGGGTCTCTCCCTCTCTCGGTCCGTCTAGCGTTGTGCGTACATCGCGTCCTGGCGGTACCCGTCATGCAGCTCGCCGGTGTATCCGTCGATTTGCGTTGAGACCGCAAAGGCGTTCAGGCCCGTCCAGACGACATGGATCGCCCCGTCGGGTCCTACCGCTAGGCCGGTGTAGTCGCCGTGGAAGACGTTGCAGTCCTTCCCTTCGGCATCGGTGACCGGCGGGTCGCTGTACCCCTCGGGCCCGCAGATCGTGGGCCACGCGGACTGCGGGACGTACTGGGCGCTCCAGTGCGTCACCGAGATGTCCACTTGCTCCTCCGGACCGAGGGCTTCCTTCCCGCCGTCCGTCCACAGAACGTGTTCGAACGTATCGGCCGGTGCAGGGGCGGTGTCCTCATCCCAGGCGATCGCGAGCGTTCCATCAGGGCTATGATCGGCCCAGGGGAACCACTGTGGAGCGCCGTCGGCGTCGTCGAGCAACTCCCGTCCGTCCCAGGTCGCACCGCCGTCCGACGAACGCGCGAGGTAGACGTCGGTGTCGAAGTCCTCGTGCGCGTCACACGGGTCGTAATCATTCTCCTGGGTCCTCGCTTCGAACAGGCACCCCTCGTACGCCGGATCGGTTGCGTTCGGGTTCGGCGTGCCGCGGTCCGCGTAGACGATCGTGACGTCTTCGGGGTCGGTCGGGTTCACCGAGATATTCCCCACCGGCGTCCAGCGGATCTGGTGACCCCAGATCGTCTGCCTGCCGATGACGCTGAACGGCATGTCGGTGCCGCCGTCTTCGAGGTCCACGACGTGAACGGGGTTCCCGAAGGCCGGGACACCGTTCGTGGGCGGTGCCTTCACGACCATGAGCTGGGAGTCGAACTCGAAGTCCTGCTCCCATTCCTCTTCGTGCTGCCCGTTGATGAAGTGGACGAAGAGCGTCCCGTCGGGCCCGAACTCCGGGATCCCGAACTGGTCCTCGTCGCAAGAGCCGTCGTCCGCTCCGGTCTCCTGGTAGGTGCAGAACTCAGGGTTCTTCCCTGAGATCTTGGCCGGCTCCGACCACGTTGCCCCACCGTCGTCCGAGTAGCTCATGTAGATCGGCGACTCGGCGTAGGACCCTTGCACACCGTTGAGGAACCGTGTTGCCGTGATGACGGCACGGCCGTAGCCCGGGGTACCCGGGTAGTTATTCACGGTCAGCCATTCCTTGTCCCAGAAGACGGCGTTGTTCGCCGGTCCGATCCCGGCGCCCTGGCCCTTGAACACCTTGATCGACTGGCTCCAGGTGAGTCCGCCGTCCGTCGAGCGGCTGGCGGTCACGTTGCCCATCGCGGCGAAGGGGCCGCCCTGTCCGCCGACGTTCTCGAGCTGTGCCATGAGGGCCACGTCATGCTTGCCGTCGAACGCGGGCGAGGGGTCGCCGGCGCCGTTCCCGCTCTGCTGGGGGATCTGGCCGTCCACCCAATTCTTGCCGCCGTCGAACGACGTGAAGAACCCGGTCGGAACGAGGGCCTGTCTTGCGCCGGTCGAGTTGTTGAAGCGGTAGTAGTAGTCGTTAGAGCCCGCGAGCAGATGATCCGGGTTCTCCGGGTCGACCGCGATGGCGAGCTCGTTGTCGGGAGCGAAGTTCTGCCCGTACTCGGTCGTGTTGCAACTGATATCGACGAAGGTGGAAGGATCGCCCGACGACTCGCATCGGAACTTCTCGATCTGGCTCGTCGAGAACTGGCCGCCGGCGCCGGAGTTTCCGCCGCCGGAACCGCTCTCGAACTCGGCCGCGTTCCCGCCCCACTTCAACAGGAACATGTCCGACGTCCCGAACGGCCGGTCGCGTCCAACCGCCATCGGGGCGATCACGGCCACGAGCGCGACGGCCATGATTGCCACGAAAGCGATCCGACGTCTGGTCGGTCGTGCCGCATGGTCCGCGGACAGAGCATGGACATGCTCAGGCATTGGTCCCCCCTCACTCCAACGGCCGCGGGATCTCCGCACCGAGGTGCTCACTCTACGTGCGGAGCTTGCTACCAGGAAAGGCCGGGTCGTCCCTTCTGGGTGCCTTCGCTCGTTCCTGCGCCTCCGCGGTTTTTCCGGAAGGGTGCGGCGGCGCTATCGCTACAATCCCAGGAACATGAGCGACTTCCTTGCCGCCCTGCGTGAACGGGTCCTGATCTTCGATGGGGCCATGGGGACGCAGATCCAGGCCGCCGACCTGTCCCTCGACGACTACTGGAACAAGGAAGGCAGCTCCGAGGTCCTCAACCTGTCCAAACCGGACGTGATCGCGCAGATCCACGCCCGCTACCTGGAGGCCGGCGCCGACGCCGTCGAGACCAACACCTTCGGCGCCAACCTCGTGGTGCAGGCCGAGTATGAGATGGCCGACCAGGTCTACGAGCTCAACGTCACCGGCGCGCGGATCGCCAAAGAGGTCGCTTCGAGCTTCACCGACCGGCGGCGGTGGGTCATCGGCTCGATCGGACCCGGCACCAAGCTGCCGAGCCTCGGACACGCGACCTTCGACGAGCTCGAGGCCTCGTACGAGGAGCAGTCGCGCGGGCTCGTCGACGGCGGCGCCGACGTGCTGATCATCGAGACCTGCCAAGACATGCTCCAGGTGAAGACCGCGATCGCCGGCGCTGTCTCGGCGTTCGAGCGAACGGGGAAGAAGCTTCCGCTCATGGTGCAGGTCACGATCGAGACGACCGGCACGATGCTGCTCGGAACGGAGATCGCCGCGGCGCTGACGGCCCTCGAACCGTTCGGCGCGATCGACGTGATCGGCGTGAACTGCGCGACCGGCCCCGTCGAGATGACCGAGCACGTACGCTTCCTGTGCCAGTCCTCTCGGAAGTTCGTGAGCGTCCTGCCAAACGCGGGACTGCCCGAGCTCCGGCACGGCAAGCCCTACTATCCGCTCTCGCCGGAAGAGTTCGTCCGCCACCACACGGTCTTCGTGAAGGAGTTCGGCACCAACATCGCCGGCGGCTGCTGCGGGACGACTCCCGAGCACATCAAGCTTCTCACCGACACGCTCGGCGGCACGGAGCCGAAGGATCGGTCCAACGCGTCGCTGGAGCCCGGCAGCGCGTCGCTCTACGTCGCCCAGCCGTTCCATCAGGACACCTCGTTCCTCGTGATCGGTGAGCGTTGCAACGTTCAGGGATCGCGGAAGTTCAAGGAGCTCGTCGGCAACGAGGACTTCGACGCCACGGTTCGCGTCGCGAAGGAACAGACACGCGAGGGTGCGCACGCACTCGACGTCTCCGTCGACTTCACCGGCCGCGACGGGGTCGCCGACATGGCGGAGCTGATCTCGCGTTTCCGGACCCAGGTGACGCTGCCCCTGGTGCTCGACTCGACCGAGCCGCAGGTGATCGAGTCGGGGCTCAAGCTGCTCGGCGGCAGATCGGTGATCAACTCGATCAACCTCGAAGAAGGCATCGGGGACGACACGCGGCTCATGCGCAACCTGAGATTGGCGAAGAAGTACGGGGCCGCGTGTGTTGCGCTCGCGATCGACGAGCAGGGCCAGGCGACGACCAAGGACTGGAAGCTCGAGGTCTGCAAGCGGCTCGTCGACATCGCGCGCGAGCAGGCGGGGCTCCAGCCGCAGGACCTGATCTTCGACACACTCGTCTTCCCGATAACGACCGGCATGGAGGAGCAGCGTCGCGCCGCGATCGAGACGCTCGAGGCCGTCAAGGCCGTAAAGGAAGAGATCCCGGGCGCGTTCACCTCGCTCGGCATCTCGAACGTCTCGTTCGGCGTGTCGCCGGCGGCCCGGCAGGTGTTGAACTCGGTGTTCCTGCACGAGGCCGTGCAGGCTGGGCTCGACGCGGCGATCGTGTCGCCGGCGCAGATCCTTCCGATGAACCGGATCGACGAGCGCCAGCGAGAGGTGGCGCTCGACATCATCTATGACCGTCGCCGCGACGGCTACGATCCGCTCCAGACCTACATCGGCCTCTTCGAGGGTGTTGATTTCACCCGAGCGACGAAGGAAGACCTTTCCCACTTGCCGCTCGACGAGCGACTTAAGCGTCGCATCATCGACGGTGAGCGCGAGGGGCTGGAAGCGGACCTCGATGAGGCCCTGACCCAGCAACCTGCGCTCGAGATCATCAACACGCATCTGCTCGACGGCATGAAGGTCGTCGGCGAGCTGTTCGGCTCCGGCCAGATGCAGCTGCCGTTCGTGTTGCAGTCGGCCGAGACGATGAAGGCCGCGGTCGCGCACCTCGAGCCGCACATGGAGCGCGCCGAGGGCGACGGCTCGAAGGGCAAGATCGTGCTCGCGACCGTCAAGGGAGACGTCCACGACATCGGTAAGAACCTCGTCGACATCATCCTCACGAACAACGGCTACACGGTCTTCAACCTGGGGATCAAGCAGCCGATCACCACGATCATCGAGGCGGCCGAGCGAGAGAAGGCGGACGTTATCGGGCTCTCGGGACTGCTGGTGAAGTCGACGATCATCATGCGCGAGGACCTCGAGGAGCTGAACCGTCGCGACCTCCACGGGTATCCCGTGTTGCTCGGCGGCGCGGCGTTGACGCGCTCCTACGTCGAGGACGATCTCCGCGCGCTCTACAACGGCAAGGTCTTCTACGGACGCGACGCGTTCGAGGGCTTGCACAAGATGGACGAGCTGATGGCCGAGAAGCGCGGCGGTGCCGCCGTCGATGCGGCCCAAAAGCCGAAACGCGTGCGCGCGACCGCATCGAAGGAGCAGCCGGAGGTGCCGGAGCGTTCCGACGTCGCGATCGACGTGCCGGTGCCGGCAGCACCGTTCCTCGGCTCTCGGGTCGTTAAGGGCCTGAACACGCTCGAGATCGCGAGCTACCTCAACAAGACCGCGCTGTACCGCGGTCAATGGCAGTTCCGGCCGAAGAAGGGCCAGAAGCGAGAGGAATACGACGCCTACGTCGAGGCCGAGGTCGATCCGATCTTCCGCTCGACGCTCGATCGATGCATCTCCGAGGGCCTTCTGTTTCCGGCGGTCGTTTACGGGTACTTCCCCGCCCAGTCGGAAGGCGACGACCTGATCGTCTACGACCCAGAGGATCCGGGGCGCGAGGCGGTGCGTTTCACGTTCCCGCGGCAGCCGCGCGGGCGCTTCTTGAACATCGCCGACTTCTTCCGGCCGGTGTCGAGCGGCGAGATGGACACCGTCGCGTTCCACGTCGTCACCATGGGCTCGAAGATCAGCGAGCGCGCCGCCGAGCTCTTCGAGGCGAACGAGTACCGCGACTACCTGTATCTGCACGGGATGGGCGTCGAGATGGCAGAAGCGCTGGCCGAGTTCTGGCACAAGCGCATCCGCCAGGAGCTCGGCTTCGCGGACGAGGACGGCGCCACCGTCGACGATCTCTTCGACCAGGGCTACCGAGGCTCGCGCTACTCGTTCGGCTACCCGGCGTGCCCCAACCTGGAGGATCAGAAGCAGATATTCGACCTGCTCGATCCAGAGCGGATCGGCGTCGGCCTGTCCGAGGAGTTCCAGCTCGTCCCCGAGCAGTCCACTTCGGCGATCATCGTCCACCACCCCGAGGCCAAGTACTTCTCCGTCGGCCGCGCCGCGATCAAGCCGCCGGAGTAGCTTGGGAACCGAGGCGGCATCGCCGACGTCACAGGTCTATGAAGATCGGGCTTGCCGCTATGGCTTTCGCTCTTGCGGCCGCATGCGGGTCGGCTACGGCCCCGCCTCTCGGCTCACCGAAGGATCTCGCTCCGGCCGTCACGCCGGCCCCCGGCAACTTCCGCCTCTACGTCTCCAACCAGAGCTTCGACCGCCCCACCGTGGACATCGCGGTCCTCATCGACGGGGTGCGGATCGCTGCCCAGGCGTTCGAGGTGAAAGGCCAGCACAACTGGATCGAGTTCGGCACGGAGCTGACCGCCGGCAAGCATGAGCTGCGGGTGGTCTCGGAGTCCGGCGACGCAGAGTTGATCAAGAGTTTCACAAGCGGGCCCCAGAACTGGGCCGTGCTCGACTACTGGTGCTGCAGCGAGCCGGACGACCCCAAGTTCACGTTCTCGATCAGCGATCAGCCCATCGGCTTCGCCTGATCGCACACCAGAGCAAGCAGCGGTTCGGTCGGTTCTAGACAAACCGGTCACGGAATCGTAACTTACCCTCCGGTAACGGGCGTGCCATAGGTGCCGTCCCGCCCGGGATGGGGCAGCCCGGCCAGAGGGGGTTGTATGCGGCCGCGCGCGCTGCTCGCCGTTCTGGGTCTGACCGCCGCACTGCTCGTGCCGTCGCTTGGGCGAGCCCATGAAGGGATCTATCCGATCCTGCTCGTCCACGGATGGACGGGAACCGGCGGCTCGTTCGACGAGATGATCCCCAAGCTTCAGGCGCAAGGGTTCCCCGTACTCGACTGCAACTCCTCGCAGGGTGGAACACAGGCGCTGACGTACGCGCCGACGGCGGGCAGCCAGCACCTGTCGTATCTCGCCGGCAAGATCCTGCAGCCGGCGATCGATTCGTGTCTCACGGCGAACGGATACGCAACGACGCAGAAGATCGACATCGTCTCGCACTCGATGGGCGGACTCACCTCCCGCTTCCTCATCGAGAAAGGCGGAGCCGACGTCGAGAATTGGAGCGACGCCACGGGCTGGTCGGGGAACGGTGTCCCCGATGTGTCCACCAAGTGGAAGAACCAGGTCGACGACCTGATCATGCTCGGCACGCCGAACCACGGCACGATCCTCGGCTGGTTCCCATCGACGCTGCCGCTCTTCGGCGTTTGGAACGCGTCCGGCGGCGACATGCGACCGGGCTCGCGGTTCCTGACCAACATGGGATACGCCGAGCCGGCCGGCGAGTACTACTCGTGCGTCGGCGGCGACCCGTGGTACCTGCAGGCGCTGTCCTACGACTTCAACGGCGACGGCGTGTCGCACGGCTTCGACGGCGTCGTGCCCGCCGAGTCGCCGTTCCTGACCGGCTGCGACAACAACCTGGTCTCCTCGAACCACTCCGGGCTCCGAACCGATGACGCGCCGATCGATCTGGTGATCCAGACGCTCGGCTACACCTCGACGCAGACGGGGCTCGGCGGAGCGAACCTGGCCGGGCAGGCGACGATCCGCCTCGAGTACTTCCAGGTCGTCAACGACCACGACAACGGGACGTCCGACGAATTCGAGTTCGAGATCTCGGTTGACTCGAACGGTGGCAACGACGGCTACTCGGTCGTGGAGACGCTGACACACAGCCAGGATGGACCGTTCACGAAGGACTGGGGCAACGGCGGTCCCGGCACCAGCGTCGCCGTGAACCTGCCGGGAACGGCGCCGCGCATGGACGTCAAGGTGCGGGTCTGGGAGGACGATACGGGGTGGGGCGGCGGCCAGGAGTGCGTCTCGACGCACTACTTCACCGACATCACCCAGTCCGAGGACGTCGACGGCCTCGAGAGCATCTCCGCCGGCGGCGCCGACTGCGAGGGCGGTACGAACACGCTGAAGCTCTCCGTGAACGGCGTCACCAACGATCCGGGGAAGACCCGGCTGATCACGTTCGGGTTCGACAAGGCATACATCCAGGACAAGCACGAGCCGTGCTGCAACGGCGAGGTTCAGTTCACGCTCACGGCCGGCCGGCTCGGCTTCACGAGCACCTTCTATCGCGGCGACCCCGGGACGAACACGCACTACTCGCGCGTGTCGAACACCTGGGTGAACATCGGAACGGACGCGAAGAACAACGGGCAGGTCGAGAGCGAAACGATCTGGAAGATCCGGATGCTCAACGCGGCGACCTACCGCTTCGACGTTGCGTACTGGGAGGACGACGGGGGCTGGTCGAGCAGGGACGGCGGCAACGTCTACTTCGTGCAGAACGTGGTGTCGTCACAGGCGTCCGGCCGAACGAACTACACCGGGACGTCGCACGGGGACTACGACGCGTATCTGTACGTGATCGCGGAAGGCTAGAAGCAGGATCGGCGGGGCTGCTCAGAACAGGAGCAGCCCCGCGATGCCTGCCAAGGCGACGATCACCGGCTCCTTCACTTTCCATCTCCAGAGCAACAGCAGCCCGATGATCGCGATCACGGCAGTCTCTACATCCACGATCGTGTCGCGTCCGATGATGATCGTGGCGCCGCCGATGGCGCCGGCAGCCGCGGCTGTGGCTCCCCGCACGAACGCCTGCAACTGCGGGTTCTCTTGGTGGCGGATGAACCAGGGGCCGGGGAGGACCACGCCGAGGTAGATCGGCGTGAAGATCGCCACGGTGGCGATCACTGCACCGGCGAGTCCGCCGACGAGGTAGCCGATGAACGTCGCGGTGATCACCACCGGGCCCGGGGTGATCAACCCCATCGCGACGGCGTCGAGGAATTGTCTCTCGGTGAGCCAGTGGTGCTGCTCGACGACCCCTTCCCGGAGGAACGGCACGATCGCGAGCCCGCTGCCGAAGATGAACGCGCCGGCCTTGAGGAAGAACAAGAGCAGCGCCACTTGCGTTCCGGCTGTGGCGCCGGCGGTAAGGATCGCCTGCGCCAGAACGGGCGCGAAGATGACCGAGTGCGTGCCGCGCGACAAGAACGAGGGCCGCGCTTCGAGGAGGAGCACAAATAGGCCGGCGCCGATGAAGAGCAGAGCGATCTCGGCGCCCGTCACCGCGGTCACGGTGAGGGTGGTGAGGGCGATCGCCCACAGCTTGCGGTCCGTGTCGTTCGTCAATCGGGCGAGCTTGACCGCCGCTAGCGCGATGATCGCCAGCACGCCGGGGCCGATCCCGTAGAAGAGCGCCTGTACCCAGTCGAGGCCTTGGTAGCGCGTGTAGAAGTACGCGATCGCGAGGACGATCGTGAACGACGGCAGGATGAACGGGATGCTGATGGCGAACGCTCCGAACGCGCCACGTTGGAGGAACCCGACCCACATCGCGACTTGAGCGGCTAATGGGCCGGGCATCGTCTGGCCGAGCGCTACCCCGTTGAGGAACTGCTGCCGGTCGATCCACTCGCGCCGCTCGACCAGGTCTCGCTGCATGTAACCGACGGTCGCGATTGGCCCGCCGAAACCGAACGACCCCAGCCAGAGGAAGTAGCGGAGGAAATCTCGAAAAGGCCGCGTCGGCCCGGGTGCCTGGAGCGAAGGCTCTTGGGTCACGTTGCCGGGGCGGAGGCCTTCTTGCGCGTCCGCGACGGGGGCACGGGGATAGTGTGCTGGACCCACACGCCGCCGGCGCGCCGGGCGAGGTCGGCGAACGTCGTGCGCTCGAGGATCGCGATGGTCGCGTCGCGCACCTCGCGCCATGTGTCGCGCATCGAGCATCCGAGCTCGACGGGGCAGGGCTCGGGCTCGCTCCGCGTAGCGCACGCGATCGGCGCGAGCGGACCCTGGAACAGTCGAACGACGCGCTCGAGCGTGATGTCCTCGGGCGTGTGGTTCAACCGGTAGCCTCCGCGAGGGCCGCGTTCCGACCGAACCATGCCGGCGCCGCGGAGCTGCGCCATGATCTGCTCGAGGATCGATGGCGGCACCTGGGTCCGCTGCGCGATCTCGGCCATCTTGAGGGCTCCGCCCTCCGTAAGGGCGAGCGCGAGCAGGGCGCG
>JBKKCR010000027.1:0-3697 GCA_046712825.1 Actinomycetota bacterium
AAGCGTCCGCTCGACCAATCCTGCATCGCGAGCCACTCGATCGCTTCCGCACCGTCGCGCGACTGGATCGGCTCGAAGTAATCCCAATAGCCCGACGAGCAGCCCGTACCGCGGATGTTCAGGCCGACACCCGCGTAACCTGCCTCGACGAACGGACGGATCGCGTTCCACGTGTCGATCCCCGGCTCGTACCCCGAATAGTCGATCACCGCCGGGTACGGACCCGGCCCCCAGAGGGCGGGATCCGGGAGGCTCACCTTGTAGTGCAGCATCGCTTGCCTCGGCGTGCCGACCGCGACGGGGATGTAGCCAGTCCGAAACGTGGGTGGGTCAGCCTTCGCCGACACGGATCCGGCGAGCAGTGCCATCGTCAACGCAACTGCACAGATGAGCGATCGTTTCGGCATCTTGCCTCCGTGGGTGATGTCCCTTGCCAGCATGCTTCGCGGCGGGCATGACGAGCACCTTCTCGATGAGGCACAGGGTTTCGGTCAGTTTCGATGGTCGTTGATGCTGAGCGGGGACCCTTTGGGACCTCTGCGATAGTCAACGAGTACGTGCATCATGTGACCTGTAGTTTCTCAGTCGGGAAGGGGGGATTTGAACCCCCGGCCTCCACGTCCCGAACGTGGCGCGCTGCCAAGCTGCGCTACTTCCCGTGCGGAGCATTATACGGGTGACAAAACGACCTCAGATTTTCCCGCTCTCTCTGACGCGCGAGTCACTCAGGACCGGTGTTAGCGTCGCCCTAGTTCCACGGGCCACCCGGGACTGGGGTGAGGAGCCGTTAGTGGGAGCCGACCTCTTCGATTGCCCGTGGTGCGGCAGCGCGAAATCCATCGAGCACGGCATGTGCCAGGTGTGTCTCATGGAGTTCGACGTCGAAACCAAGATCATCCAGCTCCCGCCGCGCCGCACGCTCCACGGTCACCCCGCAGGCAGCCGGATCGAACGCTCGTCTGGGGCCGCAGAGGCGGAGTAGCTGCCAGGGGCGTAGGCGGGCCCACACGCGGGTATCCTTCGCCCCGATGCGCATCGCCCAGATCGCCCCGCCTTGGTTCGCCGTGCCGCCCGTTCGCTACGGCGGCATCGAGTGGGTCGTTGCTCTGCTCGCGGACGGACTGGCCGATCGCGGCCACGAGGTCACGCTCTACGCCTCGGCCGGGAGCATCACGCGCGCGAAGCTCATCACCGTCTTCGACGATCCTCCGGGCGGCGAGCACATCGGCGAGGTGTTCTACGACGTCGTCCACGCATCGACCGCCTACTTGGACGCGGACCGGTTTGATCTGATCCACGATCACTCCGGCCTCATCGGGCCGGCGATCGGTGCGCACGTGACACAGCCGGTCGTGCACACGCTGCACGGCCCGTTCACCGACGAGGCGAAGCGCGTGTACTCGATGCTCTCCGGGCGCATCCATTACGTGGCCATAAGCGCGGCCCAGCGCGCGTTCTGCCCCGACCTCTCGTACGCCGGGACCGTCCACAACGGCATCGATATCGACCGCTACCCGTTCCGGTCCGAGAAGGAGGAGTTCTTGCTCTTCCTCGGACGCATCAACCGCGAGAAAGGTCCCGAGATCGCCGTCGAGGTCGCGCATCGAACGGGACGCAAGCTCGTGATGGCGGTCAAGGCTGCCGAGCACGCCGAGCAGGTGTACTGGGACGAGAAGGTCGCGCCGCTTCTCGACGGCAGCGAGGAGATCCTCGGTGAGATCACCGTGGAGGAGAAGGCCGATCTGCTCTCCCGCGCGGCGGCCGTGCTGTTCCCGATCCAATGGCCGGAGCCGTTCGGGCTCGTCATGACCGAAGCCATGGCGACCGGGACCCCGGTGATCTCCTTCGCGTTCGGCGCTGCGCCGGAAGTGATCGTGCACGGGGTTACCGGCTTCCTCATCAACTCGGTCGACGAGATGTGCGAAGCGGTGGGCCGGGTCCGCGAGATCAAGCCGGAGGCCTGCCGGGAGCACGTCGAAGCCCACTTCTCCGACGACGCGATGGTCGAGGGCTATCTCCGGGCTTTCGAGGCCGTCCTCTCCGGCAACGCCTGAGACGCCAGTGCGGCATTGATCACGTTCTAGGACGTTTGCCCCACCCTGTGATAGGGAAAGGGCGACAAGCAAGCGACCTGGGGAGGTCCGATGAGGATCGACGCGCTTACTGTCAGCATCGCCGACGCGGGCGAGGATTGCCTCGTCACGTGCGTGGGTGGGCTCGATGAGGCTTCTGCAAGCGCTTTCCGGTCCTCGTTGGACGCGGTCGTGGCGCTGCACCCCGAGCAGATCTTCCTCGACTGCACCGGCGTCACGTTCATCGATTCCTGCGGTGTCGGCGCCGTCATGCACCTGGCCCTGGGGTGCCGCGCGAAGGGGATCATGCTGACGGCGGCCATGAACGACACGTTGCTTCAGGTCTTCGAGCCCATCGGGATGTCGGGGCTCTTCAGCCCCGCTCCGTAGCAGCCTCGGCCGTCCGCTGCTCCGCTGCATCTCTTTCCATCGGAGTTAGTTCCAACACGCACGCCTCCGGACGGCACGCGAACCGGATCGGCGCGTAGCGCGACGTCCCGAGCCCGGCGCTCACGTGGAGCCAGGATCGCCCGAGCCGGCTGACACCGCGCGCCCCTCGTCGGGGGAGCGTCCTCGTGTTCGTGACCAGCGCGCCGAATCCCGGAACACGGATCTGCCCGCCGTGGGTGTGGCCGCAGAGGATCAGGTCGTACCCGAGGTCGGCGAGCGCCGGCGCACCGTCCGGCGAATGCACGATGCCGAGCCGGAACCCCGGCGCCGTCCGCGGCGAAGCGACCGAAAGATCCTCGCGCCCGATGTGCGGATCGTCCAACCCGACGACGTCGATCGCGCCGACCCCATCGACCGTGACGGTCGTCGCGCGGTTGAGGACGAGTTGCCAGCCGTTGGCCTCCAGCTTGGAGACGAGGTCGCGCCATGGGAGGGTCGGGCCCTTCGGCGGCTTGCGGTTGCTCGGACCGAGGAAGTACTTGAACGGGTTGCCCGGTCTCGTCGCGTAGTAGTCGTGCGACCCGAGCACGAACAGCGCGGCCGACGATGGCCGGATGTGCGACACGGCCGGCACCGCAACGTCGATGCCGGCCTCCTCGTCGAGGAAATCCCCGGTGCACACGACCAGGTCTGGGGCCGTCGATGCGCACCGGGCGAGAAACCGGGCTTCGCGCCGCTGTCCGCGCCGGAAATGAAGATCGGAGATGTGCAAGATCTTGATCGAACGTGATCCGGGAGGAAGGCACGGCACGGTGTGTCGGCGGAGAACGAACCAGTTGCGCTCGATGAGAGAGGCGTACAGAAGGCACGCGACGCCGAACGCGACGAGGCCGAGCAAGATCGGAAGCACGGGGCTGTATCGTAGTGGACGTGCTGCGAGAGAAGATCGCCGACGATATGCGCGGAGCGATGAAAGCGCGGGAGGCCGTACGCGTCGCTGCGCTTCGGATGCTCATGGCTGCCGTAAAGAACGCCGAGATCGAGAAACGACACGAGCTTTCCGACGACGAGGTGCTCGACGTCGTGACACGCGAGGCCAAGCGCAGACGGGAGTCGATCGAAGCCTTCGAGAAGGGGGGCCGCGAGGACCTCGTCGCGAAGGAGACGGCCGAGCTGACGGTGCTCGATTCCTATCTGCCCGAGCGGCTGAGCGATGAGGAGCTTGCTGCGCTCGT
>JBKKCR010000028.1:0-9361 GCA_046712825.1 Actinomycetota bacterium
TCCTGGTCGCGGCCGGCTGCTTCGCGCTCTCGGCCGCGCAGCGAACGCTGTCGACGCCGGTCCGGGACCTCCGCCGCCGGATCCGTCGCGTAGAAGGGTCGCTCGAGCGGACGGACGGCACGATCGAAGCGATCGACGCCTCGACGCTACGAGCGCCGGCGGAAACCGCACTTCGTTGGCTGAGCCTGGCCGTGCCGCTCCTCGCCGCCGGAGCCGTCCTCGCACGAACTGCGTGAACCGCCTTCGTGGCGATGAGTCGAACCACTCCTCCGCCCGTCCGTACATGGAACCTTGGGGAACCCTCGTTAGGCTTCGGAGCATGACGATCCCTCGGTCACGCCCCAAGAGATCTCTCGGAAGCATTCTTCCCTTCTGTCTTTGCGTTGCGCTCCTCCTAACCGGCTGCCCATCGGATAGGGCCGCCAAAGAGGAGCCTTCTCCGTCCGTTAGTCCGTCGACCCCGGCCTCGCAGTCATTGCTGTTTCTCAAGAAGGACTCACGCAAGATGGGCGACCCTAACGAAGTGATCGGGATATTCGCCGGGCAGCCTCCGAGCGTCACCGCTAAGCCTCTCGCACTAGAGAAACCTCCTGAGCAGATGTTTGCGAGCCGTGACGGCCGCTACGTGGCGTACGTTGATTGGGACCGCTTCGAGCAGGACAAGGGAAGCCGGCTTCGGGTCGCTAAAGTCGCCGACCTTCCAGCCTTCGAGACGATCGCAGAATCCAAAGACCTGATCACGAGTGTCGGCTGGGCACCAGACGCGAGCATCCTCACGTACTTCACCTCCCCACCTCGAACCGACGAGGGACCGAACGACGGCGCTGAAGAACTGCACTCGGTCCGACCGGACGGCACCGAGAACAAGCTGGTCGCGTCGTTCAAGGCGGGGATCGCCTCCTACGCATACAGAACGATCCTCGGCGTCGACACCGCAGCGATGAACGTGCTGTGGACGACGCAGACTCGCGAAGGCGCGGGAGGTGCCCGCGGCCTGACGAAGACAAGCATCGCGACGGGCAAGTCCACCCCCGTCGGGGGAGACACCGGAGTCGTCTACTCGGAGGGCCTCGCTCTCTCACCGGATTTGAAAAAGCTGTATTACGTCCGCAATGCTAGGACGCTCCTGGAGCGGAACCTCGACCAACAGACCGAGCGAACTCTCTACGAGATAGATCCCCCAAGAGAGTGCGCCCTCGAGTCCGTTCTGATCGACCCGTCCGGCACACAAGTGGTCTTCTACGCCACGCAGACCCCGATAGTGACCACCGCTTGTTCCTCCGAGCCGAAGGAGCCGCAAGCACGCACATACAAGCTACGTCTCGCCGATCTTGATCGGACGGTGCTTCGCGCCGAGGCCGCCGAAAACAGCCTCCGCCCGCAATCTTGGTCTCCCGACGGCCGCTTCACCTGGTTTTCCGACTTCAAGACAACGGCTTTGTGGGACATGAAGTTCGAGGACTTCCTCCCCTATTCAGACGAGGATGAAGCGATATCTCGTTGGTTCCTTGCCTGGGTCGTCGGAGTTCCATCGTAGGGCCGCCGTTTCACGCTTAGGCAGCGTCGTCCGCTGAGAGGATCGCCGTCCCGAGGATGTGCGCCCGGCAAATCCCCGGCGCTCCCGCGAGATCGAACTGCTCGAGCTCCTTGAAGCGAAGCCCGGCCGCCTCCATCGTGGCGAGCGTGTCCCGGTTCGCGTGGCAACCGCGGTTGAAGGCGCTCCACGGCCGGTCGAGCCGGTCTTGCCACCGCGACTCAGAGTCCTTCGAGGAACGGACGTGCTCGTAGAACCGGATCTCGCCGTCCGGCCGCAGGACGCGACGAGCCTCGTCCAGCGCCCGATCGGGATGCGGGATCGTGCACAGCACGAGTGCGAACACGACGGTGTCGAACGAGGCGTCGGGGAACGGCAGGCGCTCACCGTCGCCGGGAGCGACCTCGATCGGAACCGCGGCCTTCGGCGCCCGCTCCACAGCCCGGCGCCGCATGGCCTCCTCGGGCTCGAGGGCGACGACCCGGCTCGCGAGCCGGTAGTACGGGAAGTTGAATCCCGTCCCGGCGCCGACCTCGAGCACCTCGCCCCGGGCGTCCTCGACGACGCGACGGCGGTGCGGCTCTTCGATCTTCGAGAATCGGGTTCCGAGGAAATCGTACCCGGCCGCCCAGATGCGATCCCAGAGCCCCACCGCTAAGCATCCTCCGGCAGACCGGTGATGCGGATCGCCGTGCCGGCCTTGTAACGGAAGTTGATCGAGATGAGCACCGCGACGAAGCCTTCGACGAACCGGGTGTTCGAGAGCCCGCCACCGTCAACGGGCCTTACCCCCTCGACGTGGCGGGCGAGCCGCATGACTACTTGTTTGGCGCCATCGTCGTTCCCGGTGACGATCGTGTCCGAGTCGATCGGCTGGTCGAGCTTGGCGAAGCGGCGGACGTGGATCTCGTGGAAAGCCCCAACGACGAGCGCGGTGGGGACGACCTCTTGAACCTCCTCAGCCAGGGACCCGGCCGGGGGAAACCAGGTGGACACCTCACCGCCCGTCACGGTGAGCGGGTTCGCCATGCTGACGACGATCTTGCCGGCGAGCTCGTCCGCCAGAACCTCGACGCTCTCCCGCTGAGCGACCGGCGGCATCGTCAGGAACACGACCTCTCCGGCAGCGATGGCATCGGCGTTTTCCATCGCGCGCACGCTGGCCCCGGGGACGTGCTGGATGACCATCGCTTGGGCTTCATCGGCGCGCGCGATCGCTCGAGAGCCGATGACGACCTCGTCGCCCGCGCGGGCGAAACGCGCCGCGAGACCGAAGCCGGCCGGTCCGGTCCCGCTCACGAACGAAACGATCGTCATAGCGTTTGCCGGGGCCTCGACCCGTCCGTTAGGCGACGGATAGCAGTTTCTGAAGGCGGACCATCAGGGGCAACCCGCGCATCATGCCGCGTACCTTGAGGTCGCCGCGGAGCATCTTCTTGACGACGGTGCGGCCGTCGGCCTGGGCGACATCGGGCATCCCGAAGCGCAGCGGCACCGACGACATCCCCATGAGCGTGTCCGCGTCGCATTCGATCGCAAGCTTGGCATCCGGGAACGGGGACGAGCGGACGTGGAGCTGACCTCCCCGGAACTCCATGCCAACCTCGACGTCGGCGTCGCGCGCGCGGACGTTGACCTTTCCGGAGACACCGTCCAGCAATCGTGCCCGAGGAGGATCGGCTTCGATGTTCGCTCGCACGAGGTCCGCCAGCATCGCCCCGAGACCGCCCAGCTCGGGGTCGGTTACGACGAAGTTCACGATTGGTCGTCTACGAACTCGGCATCGACGCTGCCGGAGATGTTGACCAGCTCGTTCGCGGCCTTTACGTAGCGAACGATCGTTGGAAGGTCGCCCTTGAGCTTGAGCTTCCCCTGCATCATGCCCTTGATGGGGTCGAGCTCTTTGTTGATGACCTGCTTCCACCGCGAGTAAGGAGCGCGGATGATGAACTTCGCCTTCTCGCCCTCTTCGGCGGTGAGGTCGTACTTGTAGCCGCGGCACTTGCCGTGCCAAAGATCGACCCAAACCCAAACGTCGTTCGGGACACCCTTGTCGGGCTCCGCCTCGAAGACGTAGCAGAGGTCACCCTCCCAGGAGGCAGCGGCCTCCTCGTATTCCTTCGAGGAGTTGATCTTGTCGACGTACTCCTTCAGCCATTGCTCGCTAGGGAACAGCGCCACGTCCTCCACCTCCCGGGTTCTTACGCTTATCCAAGCCGGAGTAAATCACAGCGTGACCGGGCCCTCCAATCGCTCGACGGTCGCCGGCCAGCGCGGGTCAAGTCGTAGCCACGATGATGATGAAGCCGATCAGGTTGTAGGCCATGTGCGCCGCGATCGTCGCGACGACCGACCCTCGCTTCTCGAACAGGTACGCAAGGATGACGCCGAGCGCGAAGATGGACGGCATGATCACGGGGCTGATGTGCGCCAACGAGAAGACGAAGGCTGAGATGAACATCGCTTGCGTCGGCCCGCGCCAGCGTCGGAACGCCTGATACAGGAACCCCCTGAAGAACAGCTCCTCCGCGATGGGAGCGACGATCACCACGGCGATGCCGGCGAGGAACAGCTCGGTTCCGTGCTGGATCTCAGGCAACTGCTGGGGTGTTTCGACCGGGCGGTCGATGAGCCTGTTGGCGAGTGTAAGGACGATCTGCGTGATGACCGCCCCTGCACCGAGACCGATCAGCGCGGCGAGCACCCCGCTCCCTACGTCCCCCCGCTTCGGCCGCAAGCCGAGCTGGGCCGCGCCGGCACGATGGCGAAGCTTCACCCACAGGTAGACCCACGTACCCAGGGACGCCTCGATCAGTAGGGTCGCCATCAGGGCCGCCAGCGTTTCGTCCTCGGTCGCAGTGACGGCCAGCATGGTGAAGAAGCCGCCCGTGACCAGGGCCAGCAGGACGATGATGAAGGCCTCACGCGCTCGCCACGGAACCTCGGTCAGCTCGGGAGCGAGCTCGGGTTCCGGGAGTTGCGGGACGGGAGGCGGCGGGGGCCGGAGGTCGTCCATCGACCTAGAGGATACGAGAGGGCGGAACCGTACGCCGGAGCCCGGCGAGGCGACTCACGCGCGGCGGATCCGGCCGCCGAGCGCCGCAAGCTTCCACTCGAAGCCTTCGTAGCCTCGGTCGATATAGCCGACACCGGAGATCTCGGTGGTGCCGGAAGCGACGAGGCCCGCGATCACGAGCGCGGCGCCGGCGCGGATATCGGGAGCGTGTACCTGCGCCGCCTCGAGCGTGGGCCGTCCGCGGATCACCGCGTGATGGCCCTCGGTGCGGATCTCGGCACCCATGCGCGCGAGCTCGTCGGTGAACATGAACCGGCTTTCGAACACGTTCTCGGTGGCGATGCTCGTGCCGTCCCCGACGGACAGCAGCACCATCATCTGCGGCTGCAGGTCCGTCGGGAATCCGGGGTACGGCAGAGTCACGAAGTCCACCGGGCGCGGACGATCTTCCATCGAGACGCGGACGCTCGAGATCCCCGCGTCTACATTCGCACCGGCGTCGGAAAGCTTCGAAAGTACGAGGTCGAGATGGGCCGGCTCCACGTCGGTCACGGTCACGTCACCGCGCGTCGCCGCGCCTCCGATCAACATCGTTCCCGCCTCGACGCGATCGCCAACGACGCGGTGGTCGGCCGGCCGGAGCCCCTCGACGCCGGTGACCTCGATCGTCGGGGTCCCCTCTCCCGATATCTCCGCACCCATCGCACGAAGGAAGCGCGCGAGATCCTGGATCTCGGGTTCGCGCGCGGCGTTCTCGATCACGCTCGTGCCTTTGGCGAGACACGCGGCCATCAGAAGGTTCTCGGTCGCGCCGACCGACGGGAAGTCCAACGCGATCTGCGTTGCGATGAGGCCCGATGCCTGGGCTTCGAGGTAGCCGTGGTCGAAGGAGATCTCGGCGCCCATGCGCTCGAGCCCGCGCAGGTGAAGGTCGATCTTGCGCGAGCCGATGTTGCATCCGCCGGGCATCGCCACGCGAGCGCGACCCGCACGGGCGAGGAGCGGACCGAGGACGATGATCGAGGCGCGCATCTGGCGCACGAGGTCATATGGGGCCTCGGTGCCGATCACGTCGGGGACCACGATCGTTGCGGTGTCGCCTTCAAAATCCGCGCGAGCACCGAGCCGCCCGAGGACCCGCCGCATCGTCTCGACGTCGGCGATGCGCGGCACGCGCTCGATCCGATAGGTACCCGGCGCAAGCAGCGTGGCAGCGAGGATCTTCAGCGCCGAGTTCTTGGCACCGGACGCCGCGACCGACCCCCGCAGTGGGGTGCCGCCTTCCACGAGATAGCGCTCCATAGGTGCGCGGATTCTACCCACGAACAGCAGAGTTCAAAGGGACCCTATGGCCATCCCCTTTTGTGGCTAGAGACGCGCGACGGCCTGGACGAGCTCGGCGCGCGCCAGCTGGCGCTTGAGGTCTTCGGCTTCCCCGTCCGCCGCGATGCGGCGTTTGAGGTCGTCGATCTTCGCCTCGGTGGCGGCGACGTCGATCTCCGACGGCCGAGCGGCGAACTCGGCGAGCACGATCACCTGGTCGCGGGACACCTGAAGGAACCCGCCGTCCACGGCGAGCACCTCGCGCCGGCCGCCTTCGTGGACGATCGCGAGCGGACCGACCCCGAGCGCGATCAGCAGCGGGGCATGACCGGGCATGATGCCGACTTCGCCCTCGGTGCCGCGTGCGACGACCAGCTCGGCGTCGTCGGCGACCTCGACCTCTCGCTCGGGAGTGACGACCTGGACGGTCAGGGGCACGTCGCGTCAGACCCCTTCCACGCCGAGTTCGCGTGCCTTCGCCATCACGCCGTCCATCCCGCCGACCATATAGAACGCCTGCTCGGGGATGTGGTCGAGATCGCCCTTCGTCAGCGCCTCGAATGCTTCGATGGTCTGCGCGACCGGCACGTACTCCCCCGACTGCCCGGTGAACTGCTCTGCGACGAAGAACGGTTGCGAGAAGAACTTCTCGCACTTACGGGCGCGAGCGACGGTGAGTTTGTCCTCTTCGGACAGCTCGTCGATGCCGAGGATCGCGATGATGTCCTGGAGGTCCTTGTACTTCTGAAGGATCTGCTGGACGGTGCGCGCGACGCTTTTGTGGTCATCACCGACAAAGCGAGCGTCTAGGATACGGCTCGATGAGGTGAGCGGGTCGACGGCCGGGTAGATGCCTTTCTCCACGATGGAGCGCTCGAGGCGCGTGATCGCGTCGAGGTGGGCGAAGGTCGTATGCGGTGCCGGGTCGGTGTAGTCGTCCGCCGGCACGTACACCGCCTGCATCGATGTGATCGAGCGTCCCTTGGTCGAGGTGATCCGCTCCTGAAGGAACCCCATCTCACCGGCGAGCGTCGGCTGGTAACCCACCGCCGACGGCATGCGGCCGAGCAGCGTCGAAACCTCGGAGCCGGCCTGCGTGAAGCGGAAGATATTGTCAACGAAGAGCAGCACGTCTTGACGCTGGACGTCGCGGAAGTACTCGGCCATCGTCAGCGCGCCGAGCGCGACGCGGAGCCGGACGCCCGGCGGCTCGTCCATCTGCCCGAACACCAGCGCCGCCTTCTCGAGCACCCCCGATTCCTTCATCTCGAGCCAGAGGTCGTTCCCCTCGCGCGTACGCTCACCCACGCCGGCGAACACCGACACACCACCGTGCTGTCGGGCGACGCGGTAGATCATCTCCTGGATGACGACGGTCTTCCCAACGCCGGCGCCGCCGAACATCCCGATCTTTCCGCCCTTCACGTAGGGCTCGATGAGATCGATGACCTTGATCCCCGTCTCGAACATCTCGACCCGGGGCTCGAGGTCTTTGAAGGCGGGCGGGTCGCGATGGATGGGCCAATGTTCCTTGACCTCGACGTCGGCAACGTCGAGCGGCTTGCCGATGACGTTCCAGACGTGACCGAGGGTCTCGTTCCCCACCGGAACGGTGATCGGCGCGCCGGTGTTCTTCGCCCGCGCACCGCGGCGGAGCCCATCCGTGGGACGCATGCAGATCGCTCGAACGGTCGAATCGCCGATGTGTTGGGAGACCTCGGCGATGATGACTTCCTCTTCTCCGCCTACCGTGACGAAGTCGATCTCGAGCGCGGTGAGGATCTCGGGCAAGGCCGCGGGCGGAAACTCCACATCCACCACCGGCCCGATGATCTGAATGACGCGCCCGTCGGCCCGCTCTTCGGGCTTGGCGCTCGCCGCCTGCTCGGTCATCGACATGGACTCAGCTCCTCGATCTAAACGGTCGCTTCTTCGTGTTCGCGGAGGGCCTCCGCGCCG
The DNA here is from genome assembly GCA_046712825.1 of Actinomycetota bacterium. Taxonomy (GTDB): domain Bacteria; phylum Actinomycetota; class AC-67; order AC-67; family AC-67; genus DATFGK01. Next base: position 7,833 of record JBKKCR010000028.1, read on the forward strand.
CCGACGACCTCCATGATCTCGCTGGTGATCTCGGCCTGACGTTCGCGGTTCGCGATGCGCGTATACACCTTGATGAGCTCCTCGCCGGAGTCCGTCGCAGCTTTCATCGCCCGTCGTCGGGCTGCGTGCTCGGATGCGCTCGACTCGAGCAGTGCCGCGAAGATGACGGTGTTGACGTATCGCGGCAGCAGCAGCGAGAGGATCTCTGCGGGCTCGGGCTCGAACTCGTAGAGCGGACTGATCTCGCCTTTCGTCTCCGCGACCTCCTCGCGGCTGATCGGCAGGATGCGGGTCGACGTCGCCACCTGGCTGCCGGCCGAGCGGAAGTCGGTGTACGCGATGCGTACCTCGTCGACCTCTCCGTCGATGAACTCCTTCACCAGCTTCCGGCCGAGCGTCTCGGCATCTTCGAACTGCGGCGCGTCGGAGATCCCGGTCGTCTGTGACGCGAGGTCGAATCCCCTGAACCGGAAGTACGAGAGCCCTTTGCGTCCGACGACGTGCAGGCGCTTGCTGCGGCCGGCCTGGTCGGCCTCGCGGAGGATCCCCGAACCTACGCGGATGACGTTCGAGTTGTAGGCGCCGGCGAGGCCGCGGTCGCTCGTGATGATCACGACGCCGCTCGAGCGGATCTCCTCACGCGGCTTCAGCAGCGGGAATTCGTTCTCGACCTCGGTGATGCCGGCAAGCTCGCTGATCGCCTGGTGGATCCGCTCCGCGTACGGCCGCGCCTGGACCAGCCGGTTCTGCGCCTTGACGATCCGGGACGCGGCGACCAGCTCCATCGCACGGGTGATCTTGATCGTCGACTCGATCGAGCCGATCCGTCGCTGCCACTGGCGGAACTTGGCTCCCATAGACCTATCCCTCCGGCAGGACCTCTCCGCTACCCGGTGCCGTAGGCTCGCCGGCCCCCTCCGCAGGCTCGTCCTTCGCCGCGGTGCGCTCCCATCCGACGTTCTTCTGGACCGCGGCGGGGCCGACCTCGGTTGGGACGAAGCCGCGCTTGAACTCTTCGATCCCTTGTTTCAGCGTCGCCGCCATGTCCTCGGCGAGTGCGCCGGACTCGACGATCGTGCGCGGGATATCCGGGTGACGGGAATGGACGAACTCGAGGAGCTCCTGCTCGAAACGCTTCACGTCCGACACCGGGATGTCGTCGATGTACCCGTTGGTTGCGGCGAAGATCGCGATCACCTGGTCTTCAACCGCGATCGGCGAGAACTGCTTCTGTTTCAGCAGCTCGACGAGACGCGCCCCACGCTCGAGCTGGCGCTGCGACGACTTGTCGAGCTCGGAGCCGAAGGCAGCGAACGACTCGAGCTCGCGATAGGCGGCCAGGTCGAGCCGGAGCGAGCCGGAGACGCCCTTCATCGCCTTGATCTGAGCGTTGCCGCCGACCCGCGAAACCGACTTGCCGACGTTGATCGCCGGCCGCACACCGGCGTTGAAGAGGCCCTCTTCGAGGTAGATCTGGCCGTCGGTGATCGAGATCACGTTGGTCGGGATGTAGCCCGAGATGTCGCCGC
>JBKKCR010000029.1:0-6920 GCA_046712825.1 Actinomycetota bacterium
CCGCGCCCCACCCCTGCTCGTCCTCCGGCGTCCAGAAGGAGGACGGACGCTGCGCTACGATCGAAGGGTGAAGAGTCCGAGCATCCGGATCGGAACGACGCTGCTCGCGTTCGCCGTGGCGTTCACCGCGTGTGGGCCCGCGGCCGATGACGACCCGACGAAGCTTCCCGAGCTGCCCACGACGAAGGCGGCCACGCTCGGCGCCTCGGTCGACCTTCTTTTCCGAGAGCACGTCTATTTGCTTGGGATCGCGACCGAGAACGCGGTGACCGGTCAGACGAAGGGCTTCGAAGGAGCGGTCGATGCGCTCGAGGAGAACACGCTCGCGCTGGCGGATGAGTTCGAGAAGGCGTACGGCGATCGCGGCCAGAAGGGGTTCCTCATCGCCTGGCGCCCGTACATCGACCTGATCGCCCAGTACGCCAGCGGGAGGGCGCGCAAGCTGGCGCTGCCGCTCGCCGATCGCACCTTCAGCCAGGCCGTGGGAAAGATCGCGTCCTTCGCGGGTGGCCTGACTCCGCTGATCAATCCCCGGGTCATGGGCGTGGACGTGCGCGACGTCATGAGCTCGATGCGTGCCGCGGTCGACGCACAGGTAGCGAAGGACTTCAAGAAGGCCGACGCGTCGCTGCGAACGGCCGCGAAGCTCGCAGCCGACGTCGGAGCGGTCTTCGCGCGCGCGTTCGCCGACGATCTGCCCGCGATCTATCCGGGCGATCCGTCCAGCCCCGCGGCGGTCCTGCGCAACACGCTCGCGGGACTTCTGACCGAGCATGTGTATCTGCTCGGCCTGACCTCGGAGAACGTCCTCACGAGCCAAGCGGCCCCGCGGGACGGGGCCAAGGCCGCGCTCGACGCCGTTTCTGTCGACATCGCGAAGCAGGTCGGCGCGTCGTACGGGGCCGAGGCCGAGAAGGCTTTCCTGCCGTTGTGGAAACGCCAGGTGGAGCTCTTCTTGTCGTACGCAGGTTCGGCGAAGGACAAGACGAAACACGAGAAGGTCCGCCAGGACATCGAGCAGCTCGCGACCGACGCGGCAGCGTTCTTGGAGGGGCTGAACAAGGAGCTGGACAAATCGTCCATGGAACGGATCATCGGAGGCCACGGCGACGCGATCACCCAAGCGATCGACGCGCAGGTCGCCGGCGACTTCAAGAAAGCCGATCTGCGGCTCCGCGCCGCCGTCCTGCAGATCGAGGCGCTGGGCCTCGCCCTCGCGAACGCCACGGTCCGGAAGTTCCCCGTCCGGTTCCGGCCGACCCCCACGGGCCTCGAGACCACCTAGTCCGTTCAGCGATGCCGAACCGTCCGGATGATGCGGGCGTTTCCTCAACGGGTCGGTTAGCGTTGAATCGGTATGGCGCGCGCGGAGCATCGCTCCTCCGTCGAGCTCGGCCGGCTCCTGCTGGAGATGACGGGTCGCGTCCGGCTCGACCGGGCGCGTGATCTGACGGCGTCGGTGGTGCTCGCCACGCCGGAGGAACGTTGGACCCTGCGGGTCCAGGAGGGGAGGCTCACGGTCGGGATCGGCGGGACCGATCGTCCGGACGCGGTGATCTCCTCGGACGCTCAAACCTTGGTCGATGTGAACACGGGACTCATCACCGGAGCGGAGGCGTTCCTCGCCGGCCGGGTGACCGTACGCGGCAACCTCGGGCTCGCTCTGCGCCTGGAGTCCATGTTCGAGCCGATCATCCCGCGGCCCCCCGAGGCGCCGGCCGACCGCACCGTTATCGCCGGCGGGCTCCCGGTGAGCATCCTCGAAGCCGGGCGCGGTGATCCGGTGCTCCTTCTCCACGGTCTCGGCGCCACCAAGGCGTCGTTCCTGCCGACGCTGTTCGCCCTTTCGAAACGCCATCGCGTCATCGCGCCAGACCTGCTGGGCCACGGCGACACGGCCAAGCCGCTCGCCCGCTACGACGCCCCGGAGTTCGCCAAGTTCACGCTCGACCTCATGGACGCGCTCGATATCCAACGGACGCACCTCATCGGGAACTCGATGGGCGGGAGGATCTCGCTGGAGGTCGCATTGCGCGCGCCCGACCGGGTTCGCAGCCTCACGCTTCTGTGTCCGGCGGTCGCATTCATCAAGCGCCGCGAGTTCGTGCCCATCGTGCGACTGCTCCGGCCGGAGCTCGGCTTCTTGCCGCACCGGCTGCCGCACCGGCTCGTCGTGCGGTCGGTTCGTGCGATGTTCGCTCGTCCCGAGCGCCTTCCCATGTCCTGGTATGAGGCCGGCGCCGACGAGTTCCTCCGCGTCTTCCGGAACCCCCGCGGCCGCGCAGCGCTCTACGCGTCGATGCGCAACATCTATCTCGACGAGCCGGCCGGCGACCGCGGCTTCTGGGTTCGTCTGGAGCGCCTCGAGACGCCGGCGTTCTTCGTGTGGGGCGACCGCGACCGGCTCGTTCCCTCAGGATTCTCACGCCATGTCGAGCGGGTGCTGCCGTCCGCTCGCAGCCTCGTCATCGAGGACTGCGGACACGTGCCTCAGTTCGAGCACCCGGACACCACGCACGAGCTGGTGAAGGATTTCCTCGGCTCGGCCGCGTAGGGCGGGACGCTAGACGGAGCGGGGGCCGCGCCAGGCTTCGTTCGGGATGAGCTTCTCGAAGCCCTTCATCATCCAGGCGACGACGACTTGCACGGCCGGCTCGCGCGCGACCCCCGGACTGCGTAGCAGCCATCGCGCCATCTCCTCGGACACGGCCACGATCGCGCGCGGGAAGATGTCGTAGAGCGGGAAGTCGTCGAAACCGGCGCGGCGCATCACGTCTCGCGTTCGGGCGCCGAGCATCTCGATGATCCGCTCACGCGTGCGCTCCGCGCTCTTGATCACGTCGAGGTCGCGGGTGCCCGCGTCGCCGAAGATCACGCGGAACGAGTGGGGATGGAGCTCGGCGTACTCGAGGAACGCCGAGATGCCCTCGTGCAGGCCTTCGTCGACCGGCAGCTTCGCGGTGCGGCCGAGCGCCGCGGTCATGTGCTCCATGAAGGTCTGCTCGCCGCGCTCGAGGAGCGCGTTGTAGATCTCCTGCTTGCCGCCGGGGAAGCAGTCGTAGAGGACCGCTTTGGAGACGGCGGCACGCTCGGCGATCGCGTGCATCGACGCGTCGGCGAATCCACCCTCGGCGAAGATCTCGAGCGCCGCATCGAGCACGAGCGGACGCCGGCGTTCGGGGCCCAGATATTCGGCTCTCCTCGCCATCGCGGGCGCATCGTAGCGGTTTCGCCGGGTTGAGCGGGTTGGTTGTGAGAAACCACACTCGCCCGACGGCGCGCCGCCCCGCCCCGGGTTCCCGTCCGCCGAGTACGACCAGCGTGCGCCGGGACAGTAGACTCCCGATCGATGCTTGCCGTCGTCGGCGCAGGTGCGATGGGCACGGGTCTCGCCGTGCAGCTCAAGCGCGCCGGCCAGGAGGTCGCGATACTCGCGACCGACCATGACGCCCCCTTCGTCGAAGCCCACAAGACGGGAAAGGTCCATCCGGGCATCGGCGTCCCGTTCCCCGAGGCCGAGCTCTTCGAGCACGACGCTTGGTCCGATCCCCTGTCCAAGGCCGAGGTGGTCGTGCTCGCCGTCTCAACCGCCGGGGTCGAGCACACGGTTCGAAAGGCGGCAGCTTCGTGCTCGCCCGAGGCCCTGTGGGCCGTCGCGACGAAAGGGTGGGAGGAAACGACGCTGCGCTCGGCCGGCCGAGTCGTGGCCGATGTGCTCGGCGACCCGAAGAGGGTCGTCGTCGTCGTCGGGCCGTCGCTGGCCGCCGAGATCGCGAACGGCGTCCCGACCGCCGTCGTGTGCGCGTCGGACGATCACATCGCCGTCCGCCGCGTTGCGACGATGTTCGCATCGCCCATCTTCCGCACGTACGTATCCGACGACGTCGTCGGCGTCGAGGTCGGGGCGGCGTTGAAGAACGTGATCGCGATCGCGGTCGGCATGGCCGACGGTCTCGCCACCTCCTACGGCGTCGACGCGATGACGAACACCACCGCGTTCCTCTTTTCGCGCGGGCTCGTCGAGATCGCCCGGCTCGCCCGAGCGATGCGGGGACGGATCGAGTCGGTGCTCGGGCTCGCCGGCGCGGGCGACCTCTACGTGACGTGCCTGGGAGGCCGCAACGCGCGATTCGGCAGGCTGGTGGGGCAGGGCATGACGCCGGAGGAGGCGATGGCCGAGATGCGCACGACGGTCGAGGGCTATCACAACGCCCGCTCTGCGGCCGCGCTCGCGGCGAAGTACCGGCTGGATCTGCCCATCGTGCGCTCGGTCGCGAGCGTGATGGCGGGGGAGTCGACGCCGCGACAAGCGATCGAGGAGATCCTCACCGGCACCGTCGAGGAGGAGTTCAACCCGTGACCGGCATCGCGGCGCGGATCGCCGCGTGGGCTGCGAACCTTCGCTACGAAGACGTCCCGGCGAGCGTCCTCGACCGTGCGCGCCTGCAATCCGCCAGCGTGCTCGGGGCGGTTCTCGCCGGATCATCGAGTGAGCTCGCGACGCGCGTGCGTCGCGCGGCGAGCCGGTGGGGGAGCGGCGACCAAGCGACGCTCATCCCCAGCGGTGAACGCGTCTCCACACACACCGCTTGCTACGTGAACGCGGCGGCGTCCGTGGCGTTCGACTACGACGACTACCTGTTCGCCGGCCACACCGGTCACTCGGCCGTGCTGGGCGCGCTGGCTTACGGGGAAGCGACCGGCGCGAACGGCCGGGACGTGCTGGCCGCGCAGGTCGTCGGCAACGAGGTCGGCGGAAGGCTCGGCGCGGCGTTCCTGCTCGGGCCTCACAACGGGCAGATGTGGACCTACATCCACGCGCTCGAGGGGGCCTGCGTCGCCGGACGTCTCATCGGGCTCGACGCTGGCCAGATGCAGCACGCGATCGGGATCGCGCTGGCGCAGCCGCCGTACCCGCTCTCGCCGGCGTTCTTCGGGCCCGACTCGAAGGCGCTCATGGTGTCGTCGCCGTTCGTCGAGGGCGTGCGCGCTTCCGAGCTTGCGGCTGAGGGGCTCACCGGCGCCGAGGACATAATCGGCGACGAGAACGGCATGCTTCGAAAGATCGGGACGCAGCCGCTCGCGTTCGTGTTCTCGGGTTTCGGTTCCGCTTGGGTGACCGACTCGCTGGCGTACAAGCTCTATCCGGGGTGCGCGTACGTGGACACGCCCGTCGACGGCCTTGAGGAGATCAGGGAGACCTTCGCCGGCAAGCATGGCCGCCCCCTCGCTCCGGACGACGTCGCACGCATCCGCGTCGAAGGCACCATGTTCACCGCAGGCATGGAGGCGATGGCGACGCCGTACCGGAGTCGCGAGCGACTGACGCCGGTCGACGTGAACTTCTCGGTCGGTCTGTCCTACGGCGTGATGCTCACGCTCGGAGAGATCTCACCGGCGACGCTCGCGGCGGACGTCCTCGCCGCGAACCGCGACGCCATCCTTTCCGTTTACGACCGCGTGACCGTCGAGCAGAACCCCGAGCTGACGATGCAGGTCGGCGGGCTCTCCGATCTCGGGATCGACGCGGCGCAGATCTTCTCGGGCGGCGAGGGACTCACGCTCGAGGGCGCGGACTTCGCCGCGTTCCAGATGCGCTTCCCGGCGCGCGTCATGCTCGAGACGACGACGGGCGAAGAGTACGCGGCCGAAGTATCGATACCCGCCGGCGCACCGGGGCGTCCCTACGAGGAGACAGCGCGCGCGGTCCGCGACAAGTTCCTCCGCGGTGCGGCCGGGGTGATCGCGGATCCCGAAGGAGCGCTCGAGGCGACGCTGACCTTGGACGGTGCTTCGGACGTTCGGATGCTCATCGCCTCGCTCGTCGACCCATGACCGAAGAGCCCACTCGGCAGATGCCGGCCGAGCCCTCGAAACCCGGCGGCGCGCCGCCGACCGAGCCGATCCCGGCCGGATCCACGCCGACCGAGTCCTTGCGGACCCCGACGCCGGCCACGGCGGTTCCCGCCTTCCCAACGGTGGAGGCGCCCCCGCCCCCGGTCGAGGAGTCCTTCCAGCGCGCACCGACCCCCACGGCACCCGAGCCCGACCTGAGCTTCCCAACCCCGAGCCCACGGCCGGTCACGCCCCGCACGTTGAGCAGGCGCCGATACGCAGCGCTGGCGGCGTTCGCGGAGGCGCTCATCCCGCGCGGGGGCCCGATCCCGCACTCGGCCTCGGACGTCGGCGTTGCAGAGCGTGTCGACGCGGCGCTCGCCACCTTCGACCCGATCGTTCGCAAGCGCTTCAGCCGCCTCATAGGCTTGTGGGACTGGCTCGGCGTGTTCTCGCGTTACCTGCGACCGTTCTCGAGGCTGTCGCCGCAAGCACAGGCCGCTCTCTGCGACCGCGCCTCGCGGAGCCGCTCGCCGGTGCACCGCAACACGTTCACGTTCCTCAAGCTCATGTGCCTGAACCAGTGGGCTTCGACGCCGCCGGTCGAGGACGCGATCGGCTTCACCTACGCGTGCGTCACCAAGGATCCGCCGCGCGACGGCGAAGCGCTCGAAGTCCTGTCCTGGCCGACCATCGATCGCGATCACACCGAAGAGGCAGACGCGGTCGTGATCGGCTCGGGGGCCGGAGGCGCCGCCGTCGCGAAGGAGCTCGCGGAGGCCGGCCTGTCCGTCGTCGTCCTCGAGGAGGGCGGCTATTTCACGCGCAAGGACTTCACCGGTCCGCCGTGGGAACGGCTCCAGCGCTTCTACCGCGCCAACGGCTCCACGCTCGCGCTCGGGGTTCCCACGATCCCGCTCCCGCTCGGCAAGGCCGTCGGCGGCACGACGCTGATCAACTCCGGAACGTGTTTCCGGACGCCCGACCGAGTGCTCGACGCCTGGGGGTCCCGGTTCGGTATCGAAGGGATCGACCCGGAATCGATGCGGCCCTTCTTCGACCGCGTCGAGCGGATCATGCACGTG
>JBKKCR010000030.1:0-9472 GCA_046712825.1 Actinomycetota bacterium
CTTGGTGATGCGCTCGTCGAGCCGGTCCTCCAGGCCCTTTCGGAACAGCCACTGGCTCGCGCCCCAGTTGCCTGCGTAGTAGCGCATCGACGGCAGGAACGACACCAGGTCCGGACGCAGGTTCCCGAGCACAGGACCGATCAGCAGCCCGGCGGCCATCAGCGCGAGGAGCACCGGCTCGTTCATCGAGAAGATACTCACGTCGGCGTGCGCACCGAACAGGAACAGCCCCGCGTACATCGTGAAGACGTTCCACTCCAGCGGCACGCCCATCGGCACGCTGAACAGGATGAACGAGTGGAACGAGAACATCAGCGCGAGCCCGATCGCCGTGGGGAGCCCTCCGTCGCTGAGCAACAAGATCAGCGGGAACGTGTACTCGATCGCCGTTCCGCCGTGCGCGAGCAAAGTCGCGATCCTCGACGGTCGCAGATCGTCGGGGAAGCGCCGGTACATCGCCTTGCGGATCTTGTACGACTTCAGGAACGGGCTGTTGCTCACCATCACCGTGACGACGCCGGGGAAGTGGTGGTTGAGCTTCGAGGTCGCCGCGCCCCACCAAACGGCGACCTGCACGATCTTCGAGCCGGCGATCATGTCGGCGGGGAACAGGAACACGATCAGGTAGGACCAGTGGACCTCAGCGCGCGCCGCGAGGAAGATCGTTTTGTCGCGCAACCCGATGAGCGGGAGCAGGATCACGACCGGGAGCAGCTCACCCCGGTCGAGCGACGGCTGTGTGAGAGCCCAGATCCCGAGCCCAAGCAGCGCCGCGTACATCAACACATCGAAGACCGATCGTTTGGTGCCGGCGGTGAATGGGATCCTCTTCGGCCAGGGCGCGAGTCGGGTGGTGCCGGGTCGTAGCCAGTAGAGGGCAGCGCCGATCGGGGGTACGTACCGCGCGGTGAGCGGCCCGCTCGCGCCGCCGAGGCCCGAGACCTCGAACAGCAGCGTCCAGAGAGCGAGCTTCTGGAACGCGATCGGCTCGCGCCACCAATTGCCGATGTCGCCGATCCAGCCGTGATCCGGGCCCAGCGAGACGAAGAATGCCCAGCCAAGGATGTAGAGAGCCATCTTGAGGACGTAGAAGAGGTAGATGGGAGCCGGGACGCCGAATCCGTCGAGCGCCCACGCCCGGCACATCATGCGAAGACGTTCCTGGTGGGGCTTCGCGCTCCATTCCTGGAGGTCGAAGTCCGGCATCTTCGGACTGAGGTTCGCCATCGCTCCCCTCGATGCGGCCGCTCAACTCCGGAAATCTAATCGCTAGTATCGGCCCGGACGCGAATGTGGGCCGCCCCCCAGAACCGCCATCGCTCACCTCTTCTCATCATGCTGCCGCTGGGGTCGCCCATGAAGCGACCGTTCACGCTCGGCCTGCGCCCTAACGGGTCAGGAATCACCTTGCCGTAACGTCGACGCTGACGGCGCTGCTCGGCAGCGTCTCGTACATGCGAACCGCAACGAGCACTCCCGATACAGCGGTAAGCGCGGCGACCGACCAGATCGCCGCGGCCATGCCGTACACATCGGCGATAACCCCTGCGACGATCGCCCCGACGGCGAAGCCTGCATCTCGCCACAACCGGTAAACGCCGATCGCAGATGCGCGCCAGCGGGGATGCGCAACATCGCCGATCGCGGCGAGCAACGCCGGATACACCATCGCCGTTCCTGCGCCGAGGACCGCCGACGCCGCGGCCCACCACGCGAACGATCCCGTTCCGGCGATGACTCCGATCGCGGCCGCTTGGAGCAACATCCCCGCGACGATCAACGGCTTCCGGCCGAGGCGGTCGCTGAGCGCTCCGGTCGCGAGCTGTCCGACACCCCACACTCCCGGATACAGCGCCACGAGGACCCCGATGGCTGGAACCGATAGTCCGCCGCGCGCGAACCATAACGGCAACAGCCCCCATGCCATGCCGTCGTTGAGGTTGTTGACGAGCCCGGCCTGGCTACATGAGGACAGCGCTCGCTCGCGGAAGCTCGTCAACACGAACACTTCACGCAGCGAGCGATCGGCTCCCGTGACTTCGCGGCCTTCGTCGTGTGCGAATCCAAGCGTCTCGCGAACGAAAAGCGTCGAGAGTCCCAAGCCCAAACCGGCGAACGCGATCCCGAGATAGAACGGCTCCGGACGCAACCCGGCACGCGCGGCGATGAATCCCGTGAGCGCTGCTGTGATGGCGACGGCGCCGTATCCGGCCGCTTCGTTGAGCCCCATCGCCAAGCCGCGCCGACGCGCGCCGGCGAGATCTACCTTCATCGTGACCGTCATGGACCACGACAAGCCCTGGTTGACCCCGAGGAAGACGTTGGCGACGACGATCCACGCCCACGATGGTGCCCAGATCAACAACAGTGGGACCGGAAGGCCGAAGAGCCAGCCTGCGATCAGAACGGGTTTGCGGCCCGAGCGATCGGCCCAGAAGCCTGCGAGGAAGTTCGATGCGGCCTTCACCAGGCCGAACGCGAACAGGAACGTGAGGACCGCGGTGAACGCGCTGAGGTGGAAGATCTGCTGCCCCAAAAGCGGCAGCAGGGTTCGCTCCTGACCGACCATTCCACCGACGAGAGCGTTGACCCCCACCAGCAGTAAGAACTGCGGCATGTTGGCGCGCAGCCCGGCCCGTCTCACCGGGTGTCTCGCGGCCAGCTTCATTCAGAGCTCGAGCGGCAGCCCTGCGGCACGCCATGCACCGCTTCCGCCGCGGAGGTTCGCGACCGCCATGCCGCGGCGCGCGAGCAGGCTCGCCGCGGTCGCCGAGCGTTCACCGTGCCCGCAGTAGGTGATGATCTCGTCGCCATCGGGAGTTTCTCCGGCGATGATGTCACCGAGTTCCAGATGGGCGGCACCTGCGATGTGGCCGGACGTGAACTCGTCCGATCGCCGAACGTCCAGCATCAGCGCACCTGCGTCGACACGAGCTGGTGCATCGACCGGATCGATCTCAGCGATCGAGGAGACTGCAAGGCGTGCTTCACGCCACATCTCGAAGCGGATCCACCCCTCGATCGCGTCGTAACCGATACGGCGCGCAAGCGAAACGGCCTCGCCCAGCTGTTCGGGTTCGAGGACCAAGACGATCGGTGCACCGAACGGCACCACCCAGCCAAGCCATGATGCGAACGCCGGGCGCAACTCGATCGACACCGAGCCCGTCGCGTGCGCGCGTGCCCACTGGTGCACCGATCGCGCATCTATGATCCACGCGCCCGCGGCCGCCGCGTCATGCGCATCGACGGCCGAAAGCTCACGCGAAGCCGGCAGCGACGCCAGGAGCTCGACGCCGTTCCGGTTCAATTCACGCAGGTGATCGAAGTAGCGGGGGTAGCCTGCGAAACCTTGACGCAATGCGTCGACGAACGCCTCCACGCTGCCGAGCCCGAGCAGGGGGTTGGTTTTGCGCTCGTCACCGATCGTGCTCACGGCCGAACGCGCGGCTCCCGTCGAGCAGAACGAGCCCGCTCCATGGGTGGGATACAGCGCAACGTCGTCGGGCAGAGACGCGAGGGTTCGCAGGCTGGCGTACTGCGCGCGCGAAAGCTCGTCGGTGCGATCGGGGCCCGTCAGGTCCGTGCGCGCTGCACCGCCGACGATCAACGATCCGCCCGAGAACACGCCCCGTTGCTCGCCGTCGCCGACGAGGTAGGCGACGTGCTCGGGTGTGTGTCCAGGCGTCGCGATGACTTCGATCGAGGCAGACCCGAACCGGATGCGTTCTCCCGCAGTTACGCCGCGGTGTTCGAAGCGCAAGCCGGCTGCCTCAGCTCCGACGATCTCTGCCCCGGTGACGGCGGCGATCTCGCGGGCGCCGCTCACGAAATCCGCATGCAGATGCGTCTCCAGAACCGAGACGATCCGTAGGTCGAGCATAGATGCGAGCGCGAGGTGCTCATCGACGTCGCGGCGAGGATCGACTGAGACCGCGCATCCATCGCCGACCTCAACGAGATACGAGGTATTGCCGAGCGGGCGGTCGGGGATCGTGTGGACGTTCACCGACGTCACTCGTCCCCGGTTACTGCGACCGGAAGACCTTCCTCTCGCCATTCGGGGAACCCATCTTCGAGCCGCCGAACGCGATACCCCTTGCGGCGCAGCGCCCGCACCGCTTCGTCGGCGTACACGCAATAACGGCCGCGACAGTAGGCGACGACCTGGCGGTTCTTGGGAATCTCCTTGAGGCGCCGGCCGAGCTCCGCGATCGGGATCGAACGTGCGCCGGCGATGTGGCCGGCCTCGAACTCCGGCGCCGGACGCACGTCCAGCACCACGACGTCACCGCGCTTGAGGCGCCGAGCGAGTTCCCGACGCTCGACCGGCTCCAGCCCATCGCCGTCCCCGAGATAGGCACGCGCCAGTCTGTCCACTTCGCCGACATGCTCTGCGGCGACGTCACGCAGGCAGCGCCAGAGCGCAAAGACTGCCGGACCTGCCAGACGATAAATGACCCTGGTGCCATCTTTCGTCCCGCGCACCACGCCGCCCCGGGCAAGGGCTTGGAGGTGATGGGAAGTGTTTGCCACGCTTTGGTGGATCTCTGAGGAGATCTCCTCGACGGAGCGAGGCCCTTGCGCCAGCAGGTCGACGATCTCTGCCCGCCGGCCGCTCGCAAGGGCTTTGGCGACCCCGGCGAAGGCGTCGAAAAGAGCTTCCTTGGCTGCTCGATCTCCCATAGACACCCGTAACGGTACCGGGGCCGCATCCGCTTGTCAAATATTCAAATGATTACTTGACAAGCACGAGACAACCGAGCTACCGTTGGGGGCATTCGGAACGACAACGCCGAAGGAGGCGAGGGGAATGCCGACCTTGGAAGAGATCAAGGCGAAGCAGCAGATCACCTGGAGCTCGGGTGACTACGGCAAGATCGCGTGGGTCACACAGCCATTGTCCGAGGTCTTGTGTGACGCGATCGACCTGCGGCCCGGCGCCGAAGTGCTCGACGTCGCAACCGGAACCGGACACGTCGCGCTCGCCGCGGCCCGGCGGTTCGCGCGGGCAACAGGTGTCGACTACGTGCCGGCGCTCCTCGAGGTGGCGCGGCAGCGTGCATCCGCCGAGGGCCTGGACGTCACGTTCACCGAAGGAGACGCGGAGAAACTCCCAGTCCAAGACTCGAGCTTCGACTACGTGCTTTCCACGATCGGTGCGATGTTCGCGCCAAATCAAGAGAAGACCGCCGGCGAGCTCCTTCGCACGGCACGGCCTGGTGGAACGATCGGCATGATCAACTGGCGCCCCGAAGGATTCATCGGCGAGCTGTTCCGCACGATCGGCCGTCACGTCCCCCCGCCCGAAGGCCTCAAGCCCGCCGCGTTGTGGGGAAGCGAGGACCGCGTTCGCGAGTTGTTCGGCGACGCCGTCTCATCGGTGAGCTTCAAGGACGGAGCGATCACGATCGGCTTCCTATCGCCGGAGCATTTCGCGGACTTCTTCATCAGCAACTACGGCCCGACGCTGAAAGCTTCCGAAGCCCTCGAGGGTGAACGCAAGGATGCCTTCAAACGCGATCTGGTCGAGCTGGCCCGGCGACACAACCTTCGCACCGATGGAACGGTCGCGCTGGACTGGACCTATCTGCTGGTGCTGGCGATCAAGGAGTAGTACAGAGAGACTCTCCTCTGGTGCGCGGGCCGCGACGGCGTAGACTCGACGTACGCCGCGCACAGGGGAGACGTCCTTGAACGGTGTCGTAACGATCCTCTTCACCGATCTCGTCGGCTCTACCGAGCTCCTCGGACGGCTCGGCGAGGATCGGGCCGATGAGCTCCGTCGGGCCCACTTCGCGATGCTCCGGGCGGCGATCTCGGCGCACGGCGGCGAGGAGGTAAAGAACATCGGCGACAGCGTCATGGTCGCTTTCACGAGCCCAGCGAAGGCCATCGCCTGCGCGGTGGAGATGCAGCAGCGCATCCACAAGCACGAGCGCTCGGGCGGACCGCCCCTGGCGATCCGGATCGGCGTGAACGCCGGCGAGGCGACCGAGGAGGATGACGACTACTTCGGCACGCCGGTCGTGATCGCGAGGCGGCTCTGCGATACCGCAGGAGGCGGGCAGATCCTGACATCCGACGTCGTGCGTGCTCTGGTCGGCTCGCGTGGCGGCTTCATCTTCAAGGATCTCGGCGCTCTAGCCTTGAAGGGCATCGAGAACCCGGTGCCGGCGTGCGAGATCGCCTGGGAGCCGCTGCATGAAGGCGTCCCACTCCCGGGCGCGGTCGCCGCCGACGACACCGTCCTGATCGGCCGTGGTGATGAGCGCGCGACGTTGCGGCGCGCCTTCGCCGCGGCTCGCGATGCCCGTCCGCGCCTGACGCTGATCGCCGGCGAGCCCGGGGTCGGCAAGACGAGCCTCGCCTTCGACTTGGCGCGCGACGCCCACGCGGCCGGCGCAACGGTCCTCTACGGACGCTCCGAAGAGGAGCTCGGGACGCCGTACCAGCCGTTCGCCGAGGCGCTCGCGCATCTAGGGAAGCACCAGCCCGAACTGCTATCTCGCTTCGACCTCTCGCACCTCGCCGGGTTCGCCGAGAACTCCGCCGCGTCGTCCGGCGACCCGGAGGCCGACCGGTACCGCTTGTTCGAGGCCGTACATGCCGCCCTGGCCGCCGCGGGCGCGGACGCCCTCGTCGTGTTGATCCTGGACGACCTTCACTGGGCCGATCGACCGACACTGCTGCTTCTCCGGCACCTCGTCCGAGCGGCCGATCCCGGGCGCGTCCTGATCCTCGGCACGTACCGTGACGTGGAGCTGGACCGCAAGCACCCGCTCGCCGAGATGCTCGCTGAGGTGCGACGCGAGCCGGGATACGACCGCATCCTGCTGCGGGGCCTATCGGTGGACGGCGTCGTCGCGTACCTCGAGCGCCACGCAGGGCAGTCGCTGGACACCACCGGGCGCACCCTCGCCGGGGCGCTGCACCGCGAGACGGAAGGCAATCCGTTCTTCATGCTCGAGATCATCCGGCACCTGACCGAGTCGGGCGCGATCCAGGAGCGGGACGGACGGTGGGTGTCCGACAGGTCGATCGACGACGTCGGGCTGCCGGAAAGTGTCCGGGAGGTGATCGGCAGGCGCTTGAGCCGGCTCGGGGACGAGTCGGGCGACGCGTTGACGGTGGCGTCGGTCGTCGGCCGCGACTTCGACCTCAGCGTGCTGGCGCGCGTGACCGGTCTGGACGAGGACCGGCTCGTGGACCTGCTCGACGAGGCCGTTCGCGTCCGGGGCGTCATCGACGAGGCGCCGGACGCGATCGACCGCTACACGTTCGCGCATGCGCTCGTCCGCGAGACGCTCTACGAAGAGCTGTCCACGAGCCGCCGGGTCCGCCTGCACCGCCGGGTCGGCGAAGCGATCGAGGCGCTCTATGCCGGCGACCTCGAACCCCACCTCGGCGAGCTCGCGCACCACTACCAAGAGGCGTCGGTAGCCGGTGCCGAGGACAAGGCGATCGACTACTCGCGCCGGGCCGCCGAGCGCGCCGTCAACCAGCTCGCGTTCGAGGAGGCGGCCGAGCACATCGACCGGGCGCTGCAGACGCTCGATGCTGCGGACGACGCCGATCCCGAGGTGCTGTGCGAGACACTCATCTTCGGCGCCGACGTTCACCAGTTGACGGCGAGCCTGACGGAGGCGCGTCCGCTCGCCGTTCGCGCGGCTGAGATCGCGCGGCGGCACTCTTGGCCGGAGCGGCTCGCCCGGGCGGGCCTCGCTTACGGCGGACTTTGGATCGACATCGGGCTCGTCAACGAGGAACTCATCGGGATGCTGGGCGAGGCTATCGCCGCACTGCCGGAGAGCCATCCGATGGTTCCGCTGCTCGAGGCCCGGTTCGCGATGGATCTGTTCTTCAGCGGGGATCCAGCCGACCTGGAGGCACGCAGCCTGCGGGCGGTCGAACTCGCGAGACGCGGCTCCGACCCCCGGACGCTCGCATACGCGCTGGTCGCCCGACGTCATGCCCTCTCCGGCCCCTCACGTCTCGAGGAACGGCTGGCGATCTCGTCGGAGGCGACTCGCCTCGCGCGCGAGGTCGGCGACGCGAACCTCCACCTTCGCGCGCGGGCGTTCCGGATCATCGAATTCGTGGAACGCGGCGACGTAGACGCGACTCGTGCGGAAGAGGCCGAGTTCCTGCGCCTGGCGCTGGAGTACCGTCAGCCGTTCTACCTGCATTACATGTCGCCGTTCATCGCGGTACAGGTCGCCTTGCGCGAGGGTCGGTTCGAGGATGCCGACCGGGCCCTCGGGCTGGTGACCGACATGGCGGTCAAGCAGGGCCGCGTCACGGCCATCATGGCGACGAACGTTCAGCGGATGCTCCTCGAGCTGCTGCGCGGGAGGCCCATCCCCTCCCACGTCGTAGAGCTCATGGCGGGGTTCACCCTGACGGTGGCGTGGGGTCCGGTCTACCTGGCGTGGCTCGAGGAGCAAACGGGCCGCCATGACGAGGCTCGGCGCCTGTGGGAGGAGAGCGGCCGGAAGACGGCGAGGGCGCTGGGGGATCACTGGACGACGCTCGTGACCCTCGGGCAGGCCGCCGAGCTTGCCCTGACCTTCCACGACGGGGATACCGCTCGCGTGATCGAAGCGCGTTTGACCGAGTACTCCGGCAGGCTGATCCCGATCGCCGGCACCGCACTGGTATCGGTGTATCAGGCGGTGGACGACGCGCTGGGGATATGCGCGGAGATCGCCGGCCGCCACACGGATGCGGTCGCCCGGTACGAGGCCGCCGCGGCCCTCCACGAACGCTGGGGTATGCGACCGTTCTCCGCGATGAGCCGCATGCGTCTGGCGCGCGCGCTGGTAGCCCGCGACGGGCCCGGAGACCGGGAGCACGCCCGCGGCGTGCTCGATGCCGCACTCGCCGGGGCGGACGAGATCGGCCTCGGCTCAGCGCTCGTCGCGGAGTCCCGCGCGCTACGCGCAACGCTCTAGGGACGCGGCCAACGTCGGCCGCGGCGCCTCTCGCGTTTGCCGTGGGGCGAGAATCACCGCCAGGACCCGCCGCGTGCTACAAAGTCGCATGGCCGAGCACCCGAACGCGATCAGTCTGCGTGCGTTCTACGATGCCCTCGCCGCAGGCGATGCGGAGGCTCTCCTCAGCTCGTTTTCTCCGGACGTGCGGTTCCATGTCCCCGGCGACGGCATGCTCGCCGGTGAGTACCAGGGCATCCAAGAGGTCGCAACGCTCGGCTTGCGTGCATCAGCCGAGACGAATGGCACCTTCAAGCTCGAGCTGCTCGACGTGATCGCGAACGATACCTATGCGGTCAGCCGCCATCGTTGGACCGCCGAGCGCGGCGGCCGGCGGATCGAGATGAACAACATCAACGCCTATCGCTTCGACGCGGACGGCAAGATCGTCGAGCGTTGGGAATTCATCGAGGACCAACGGACCCACGACGACTTCTGGGCACCGGTGCCCTCTCAGTAAGGGTTTCTACAGCCCGGCG